>JAAWBG010000017.1 GCA_022792535.1 Lachnospiraceae bacterium | reverse complement strand
CGTATCCCGATTTTTATTATCAGTTTACTGCTTTTGATTCCGGCAGCATTGGGCATGATAACCACCAGAGTCAATTATGATATTTTAACGTATCTGCCAAAGGACATTGAGACTATGGTAGGACAGGATATTCTGGTAAATGATTTCGGAACAGGAGCGTTTTCCATGTGTGTTCTGGATGGAATGGAAAACAAAGACGTAGTAGAGTTAAAGGCACAAATAGAAGAAGTAGACCATGTAAAAACAGTAATTTGGTATGATTCTATTGCAGATCTGTCGATTCCTATGGAATTTCTTCCAGAGAATCTTCTGGATAAATTCAATTCCGAAGGAAGCACGTTGATGGCAATCTTGTTTGAAACTTCCATGTCGGCAGATGAGACCATGGATGCCATTGAGGAAATTCGCGGGATTGCAGATGAAAGATGTTTTGTCAGCGGTATGTCCGCGGTAGTTACCGATATTAAAAATTTGTCAAATAAGGAGACGCCGATCTATGTATTGATCGCAGTGCTGTTATCTTCTTTGGTACTGGCGCTGACGATGGACTCTTTCCTGGCGCCGGTGTTCTTCTTACTGAGTATCGGTATGGCAATTCTCTATAATCTGGGAAGCAACATTTTCCTGGGAGAGATTTCTTATGTAACCAAAGCTTTGAGCGCAGTGCTTCAGTTAGGCGTTACCATGGACTACTCCATTTTCCTGTGGCACAGTTATGAGGAAAATAGGGAACGTTATCCCGGAGATAAAAACAGGGCCATGGCCCATGCAGTTTCCAACACCCTGACTTCTGTAGTGGCAAGTTCCATTACAACGGTAGCCGGTTTCGTAGCTCTTTGCTTTATGAGTTTTACCCTTGGCATGGACCTTGGGGTTGTTATGGCAAAAGGTGTGGTATTTGGCGTAATCGGATGTGTAACGATTCTGCCTTCGATGATTTTGATCTTCGATAAGGCCATTGAAAAGACAAAGCACAAACCGATCATTCCAGATCTGGGCGGAATCGGAAACTTTGTGACAAAACGGTTCCCTATATTTATCGTAATATTTTTGGTGATTTTAGGACCGGCAATTTATGGCTATACTCATACAGACGTATATTATGACCTGGCAGGAACGCTTCCAAAAGACTTGGCAAGTATTCAGGCAAAAGATAAGCTGGAAGAAAAATATGAGATGAATTCCACTCATATGGTATTGGCGGACAGCAGTCTTTCCAGTAAAGACGCCACTGCCATGATAGATGAGATGAAACAGGTAGATGGTGTGAAGGCTGTAATGGGAATGGATTCTATTGTAGGTTCCGCCTTCCCCAAAGAAATGATACCAGACGATATCAAAGAGGCATTGATGGATGAAAATTATCAGTTAATGCTGATAAGCTCCGAATATGCTATTGCATCAGATGAAGTAAACGCACAGATTGATGATTTGAACAAAGTCATTAAGAAATATGATAAAGAAGGTATGCTGATTGGCGAGGCGCCTTGTACCAGAGATCTGATTTCCATTACAAATACGGATTTCCAGACGGTAAGCGTGGTATCCATCGGAGCAATTTTCGTGATTATCCTGTTAGTATTCAAGTCCATATCACTGCCCATCATTCTGGTGTCAGTCATTGAGTTTGCGATCTTTATTAACATGGGTATTCCGGCATACACAGGAACAACCCTTCCCTTTATTGCATCCATTGTAATTGGAACGATTCAGTTAGGAGCAACCGTAGACTATGCGATTTTGATGACCAATCGTTATAAAAAAGAGCGGAATAAGGGAGCAGATAAAAAGGAAGCTGTTACCATTGCACTTTCCACTTCAGTACAGTCGGTATTTGTCAGTGCATTGAGTTTCTTTGCGGCAACCTTTGGCGTTGGTATGTACTCCAACATCGACATGATCAGTTCTCTGTGTATCCTGATGGCAAGAGGAGCATTGATCAGTATGTTTGTGGTAATCTTTATTTTGCCGGCAATGTTTATGGTATTTGATAAGATTATCTGTAAGACAACAATTGGATTTGGAAGAGGAAAAAACAAATCAGAGGCAGCTGTTAAAACCGTATAATATTTTATGAGAATTGCAGGAGGAAAAATATGAAGAATCTGGAGTTGAAAAGAAGGTTTAAAAATAAATATGTGATTCGTGTGGCAGCAGGAGCTGTTACCATTGCAGTATTAGGAACCAGCGCAGGCGCCTACACAGTTCTGGCGGAGAAAGAGACCACTGTACAGGAATCTCAGGAAGAAGATGGCGAGACCGTAGAGAAGGCAAAAGAAACATTGGAAAAAGCCTTATCTGTAGGAGAGGAAAATAAAGAAGCGGGAAAAGAGGAAACCGTTTACGTTGTGGCGAATCCAGATGGAAGCAAAAAGAGCGTAATCGTAAGTGAATGGCTGAAAAACGAAGATGGAGCTGCGACCATTGAAGATGCTTCTGATCTGAAAGAGATTGAAAATGTAAAAGGAGACGAGACTTTTACTCAAAAGGGCGATCAGGTAACCTGGCAGGCAGATGGCAAAGACATTTACTATCAGGGAACCACAGAGAAAGAACTTCCCGTGACGGAGAGAGTTACTTATTTTATGGATGGCAAGGAAATGTCTCCAGAAGAGATGGCAGGGAAAAGCGGAAAGGCAACCATCCGCTTTGACTACACCAATAACGAAAAGACTACCCAGGTGATTGACGGGGAAGAACATGAAGTGTACGTGCCCTTCACTGTTATGACAGGTATGATTCTGCCGGAAGATTACAGCAATGTGGAAGTGACAAACGGAAAAGTTATTTCTGATGGAGATAAGAAAGTCGTAGTTGGTATGGCAATGCCTGGCTTGAAGGAGAGCTTGGGAATCGAAGAAGGTGATCTGGATGAAGATGTGGAGATTCCAGATTATGTAGAAGTAACGGCAGAGGTGGAAAACTTTTCACTGGAAATGACCATGTCCATTATTATGAACGATCTGGTCAGCGAGGCGAATCTAGCTGAGAATATCGACTTTGATGAGTTAGATGAAAATATTGACACATTGACAGACGCATCTGATCAGCTCCTTGATGGCACGAAAGAATTGTCCAAAGGCTTAGGTACTTTAAAAAACAGTATGAAAGAGTTTGCATCTGGCGTGGGTACCTTGAAGGATGGAATTACCAATTATACCAATGGGGCTTCCCAGCTGAATGAAGGAATCAAAACGCTGGCAGGGTCCTCTGGAACATTGGCATCTGGCGTCGCTACCTTGAATAACAGTGCGGCCACTTTAAATAAGGGCGTGGAGACGCTGGATCAGACATTGAAAGCCAAAATGAGCAAGGATGAGAAAGATTCTTTGATCAAACAGGCAGATGCCGCCATCGACAGTACCTTTAGCGATAAGAAAACAGGAACTGAGGCTATCAAGAACCAGGCTGCTTCCATATTCTATGATAGTTTAGCCAACAATGAAGGCGCTAAGGCCCAGGTGGCAGAGGGATTAAATCAATATACTGCCGGGGTGCTGGACACGGTGCTGAGCCAGACCTTTGATCAGGTGGCAGCCCAGGGAGCAAGAAATAGTGCAATTGCAGGAAATGCACATACCGCTGTTGAAGGTGCTGTAGTAGAAGTGGCCAAGATGGTAGAAAAAAAGACACAGGATGCAACAGCAGATCTAACTGCCGGCACGATAGCGGCGTTAGTGCAGCAAACCATGCAGAGCAGCGGTAAGACGAACTTGACTGCTGATGAGATAAGCAACATAATAACACAGGCGCAGACAGCAGTAAAAAATAATCAGGCATCCGTAAACATATACGATCAGGTTATGGCGGGTGTCGAGGCTCAAAAAGGAGCAGTCGCTTCCAACGCAATGTCTCAGCTGGAAGCTACTGTAGACGCACAGCTTCCCAACAATCAGGCTCAGATTCAGGCAGAAGCAAAGAATATGAAGGATCAGGCGTTATCCTCTGCCATGTCCAATGAGAACTTAAAGGCAGCTATGAACTCCACTGCTTCTCAGATTGTAACCGGTGTGGCGGCAGGAGCCAAAGATACCGTAGGTGCAGCAGTGGCAGATACAGCAAAAACAGCGGCGAAGACAGCGGCAGAGACTGCAACTTTAACAGCAGTTTCCGCTACCAAAGCACAGATCTCAGAGGCTATCAATGCGAAAGATAAAACAAGCGGATACAGTCTGGTAAGCGGTATGAAGGCCCTGAGCGAGGGAACCAATACCATGAACGACAGCGTACCGGCTCTGACAGCAGGGATTGATCAGCTGAAAAATGGAGCGTCTACTCTGGTATCCAATAACGGCGCATTGGTAGAAGGAGCAGGAAAACTTTCCAGCGCTACCACACAGATTGGAGATGGCGTTAATAAGCTGGCAGAAGGCTCTGATAAACTGATGGATGGCATGGTTCAGTTTGATGAAGAAGGAATCCAGAAATTGCTGGATGCTTACAACGGGGATGTGAAAGAACTTCTGACGAAATTAGAGGCAGTGGTAGAGGCAGGAAAAGATTACCAGACCTTTACAAAAGTTGCAGATGGAACAAAAGGTTCTGTCAAATTTATTCTTCGTACCGAGGGAATTAAAGCAGACGAGGAAGAAGAATAGAAAAGCCGGTCAGAAGGACGCAGGAGTGAAGTTATGAGTATTGTGGAAGAGTTGGTCATTATATTGGGAATTTCCTTAGACATCTTTGCGGTGATGGAATGTCAGGGTTCTCTGGTAGCTAAGGTGGAAAAAAAGCAGTTAATGATGTTCTGCACCATTTTAGTCATTGGCCAGGCGGCTGCTTTGGGAGTGGGAGAGATGATCTCCCAGCTCCTATGCAGAAATAAAAAAGAAGAAATATTTTTGGGGCAAGTGGCAGCGGCAGTTATCTTCCTGTGTCTTGGACTTCGTCTCTTTTTGAAAGCCTGGCGGAACGAAAGGGTCGTGGAACGCAGAAAAGAGAACCTTCCGATTGCAGAATTTATCAAGCTCTATGCAAGAAATGGAGTGTGTACGCTGCTTGCGGGACTTGCCTTTGGATTTCTTAAGGGCAGTATGGGTATTATTTTGCTGCTGGTTACAATCATAACTGTGTTGGTAACAGTATTTGGAATGTATACAGGATACCGTCTGGGATTCGAACATAAAATAAAAGCCTATCTCACAGGCGGGGCCCTGCTGATGGCAGGCGGCGTGTATGTTATCATAAGCCATATCTGTAATCTGATATAGATGAGGAAGGAAAAAGATTTTTATATCGTGGGGCGGAAAAGAAATAAGACGTAAAAGCGGCCGTCTGTTTAATAGGAAGACATTGTCACAGGAAGGTGTGAAAGTGTCTTCCTATTTAAAATGAAAATAGTATGTATGCCTGCACAAGAGGAATGAAAAAAATCTTTCGGTATTATTCGTTTTATGATATAATATCGACAGATATGATACGTATAGAGATACAGAGTAAAAATGCCAGCAAATAGGAGCGAACTTGAAAACAATGACGAATCGAAAGATTGCCTATGTAAGTATAACAGAATGGAATAAAAAAGTGATGCGCTGGATCTGGATCAGCATAGCCCTTGTGTTGGTGATACAGGTGTTATTGTTTATCTTTTACCAGCCGGTACCAGGGTGCAGCAGAGAGGAATACTGGCAGACATTTATTGTAAGGCCCAGTATTATGATCGTCTTGGAAGCAGTGTGCATGGAGCTGATCTTTCGGTTTTTGGGAAATCTGCTGGGGGAACGGGTTGTGACGGTGCTGTTTATTTTAATGCAGTTTGTGCTGCTGGGAACAGTTGTGGCAGTGCACAGCTCTGTTTCTTACATGTGCATGATTTTGACCTATCCTGTTATTTTTGCAAATGTTTATCGAGAAAAATTTTTTCGATATGTGGCTTTTGCCATGTGTATTTTTGTATATGCGTCTATTACCTATGGATTGATTCCCTCTACGGAATTTCAGCCAGACAACAGCCGGGAAGTGTATCTGGTTATTTTTGTGGGATTTACTTTAGTGGCTTTTTCTTTCAGTAAAGTTCTGACTTCTGTGGTGGTAAATTTTGAGCAGGAGAACCAGAAGATACATGAAGAGAAAGAGAAGATATTAGAGATTGCCCAGCGTGATTCTATGACGGGACTTTATAATCACAAAATGTTTTATGATAAGCTAAATGAACAGCTTCAGAAATGTAATGAGGAATATCACTTATCTTTGATTATCATTGATATTGATAATTTTAAAAAAATTAACGACACCTTTGGCCACGCCATAGGGGACAATGTGATCCTGAAAATTGTATCCTTGATTCAGGAAAATATAGAGGAAGAAGATATTGCGGCCAGATATGGAGGAGAAGAATTCGGCTTAATTCTGGCTGGAAAAGGAGAGATGGAAGCTTATACCGTAGCGGAACGAATACGCCGGGCTGTGGAGGAAACATCGGTGGAGGGCGTTACGGGAAAAATTACAATTTCTCTCGGTATGATAGAGGTACATCCCAAGGATAAAAATGGAATTCTACTGTTCAAAGAGGTGGATGAGGCCTTGTATGAAGCAAAGCAGACAGGAAAGAATAAGACAGTCTGTCGGGGCTGGAGAAAAGGAAAAGATAATGAATATGCATATTGCAATTTCGGCAGCAGCGGGATAAAAAAGGATGTCTGAAAAGCGTTATGCTGCATATCAGCGGGAATAAGGGGCGCCTTTGGATAAGGGGCTGTTTATTCCCGAATATGTTCTAATCCCTGGTCGATGATTGTGAGTACATGGGAGTCTAAGAGAGAGTAATAAATGGTTTTCCCGTCCCTGCGGTTTTTTACCAGGCGGTTTTGTTTTAAAATGCTGAGCTGATGGGAGATAGCGCTTTGAGACATACCCAGTTCTGCAGCAATATCGTAGACGCATTTCTCTTTGTCCACCAAGGCATACATAATCTGAAGCCGGGTGGGAGTTCCAAAGATTTTAAATAATTCTGCTAATTTTTCAAATTCATTCTGATTCATGAAAATTCCTTCTTTTTGTTTTGTCCGTAAAATCCAGATGTGTTTGACATTCTGATTATAAAATAATGTATTTACTTAAAAATACCATAGAAGAAGAGAGCTGTCAAAAGAATTTTAAAATACGAAAGACCGGAGGTGGAACGACAATATGAATTTGGATCTCTCCATGAAACAGACCCAGAAATTAGTTTTAACTCCTCAAATGGAACAATCTCTGTCTATTTTGCAGATGGGCGCCCAGGAATTAGAGCAATGTATTGAGAATGAAATATTGTCCAATCCCATGCTGGATTATGAGGAAACAGAACAAGAGAAGAAGGAAAAAGAGACTCCGGACAGGGAAATTTCAGAAGAATATCAGATGGAATATGAAAGAAATTTCTATCCTGTTTCCAGAAAATGGAGACAGCAAGAGGATGATCAGACTTATATCAATTCCTTGGTGGATGAGAAAAGCTGCGGAACCAGCCTGAAAGAATTTCTGCGCGCACAGCTCTGTACCAGGAAGATTAGTTCCAGGAGGCAGGCGATAGGGGAGTATCTCATAGAATGTATGGAGGATTCCGGGTATCTGAAGATGACATCCCAGGAGATTTCCTGCGGGCTTGGCATCACAGAACAGGAGGCGGAACAAGAGATTCAATTTCTGCAGGGATTAGAGCCTTCCGGCGTGTTTGCAAGGGATCTGCGGGAGTGTCTTCTCCTGCAGATTAGATGTCTGGAAGGAGACACCCAGGAGTTGTATGATCTGGTGGAGAATTATATGGATCAGATCGTGCACAATAAGATGACTAAGATCTGCAAAGAGACGGGCTGGAGCAGGGAAAAAGTTCTGACGCTGATTGCCAGGGTGAAGGAATTGCAGCCAGTTCCGGGCCGGGGATATGGAACCAAAGAGCAGGGAACCTATCTTTACCCTGATATTACAGTGCGGGAAGCAGGGGGAGACTATCATGTGATTTTGAATCGGGAAAAAATGAAAATTCCGAAACTGAATCAGGAATATCTGCCTCTCCTTACCAGAGAAAAAGCGGGAAGCGATTATGAATATATGCAGGAACAATATCAAAACGCCAAAATGCTGCTGAAAAATATTGACCGCCGGGAAGAGACTTTGTACAGTGTGGCGGAAGCCATTGTAAGACGCCAGAAAAATTTTTTTGCAATGGGAAAGATGTATCTGGCTCCCATGAATCTTGCAGATATTGCGGTGGATCTTGACATGCACGAGTCTACCGTAAGCCGGGCTCTGAAAGAAAAGTATTTAGAGTGCCGCTGGGGTGTTTTTGAGCTGAAATACTTTTTTTCCAATAAGGGAAGGGAAAAAAACGCCCGCTCCTATATTGAAGAGATTGTGAAAAAGGAGGACAAGAGCAGACCCTTCAGCGACGCTCAGATTGTCAGAGAATTGGAAAAGATGGGGATTGATATTTCCAGGCGGACTGTGGTAAAGTACCGGGAACAGCTTGAAATTCCCAATGTAATGCAGAGGAAGGAATACAGATAATAGATAAGGAAGCCTTTGGGAAAGGATAGAGATTTCAGCAGATTTAGATTTGCAATGATCTGGCAGGTTGTGATAAAATACAAAAGGATTGGTAAAAAAGAACAATTGAGAAAATTTACCAAACCATTGAGATTCAGGTGTTAAAAGAAAATTTTGACACCTGAATTTTTAAAAACAGCGGAAGAGGGAAAATTTATATGAGAGAGAACAGAGTGGAGTCAATCGTTAAAATACATAGTGAAAAAGGCCTGCATGTCAGAATTGCGGCTATGCTGGTGCAAAAGGCAGACAGGCTCCGCAGAAAATATCAGGCGGATTTTTATATCAAACGGGAGGGATTCCGGGATGTGCCTCTCACCAGCCTTTTGCTGGTTACTTCCATGCGGATTAAGAAAGATGAAGAGATTCTGTTGATCACCCAAGGGAAGAATGTGGAGCAGGCTGCCGCGGAAATGAAAGCGTTTCTGGAAAGTGATTTTTTAGAGAGCGAACGAAATATGGATCAGGCGGAACTCAGCCAGGTAGACACCCTGCTCCAGGAACATATGATTACTGCAGAAAATATTTACAGCAGTATTGCCAGCGGATTGATTGTGACAGATAAGCAGGATACCATTGTAATCTATAACCGGGAGGCGGAAAAGCTTCTTGGGATCTCAGACAGGGAAGCGCTTGGGCAGAATATAAGAGAAGTATTCGGAGACAGCAGAATGACCCAGGCTATGCAGGGAAAGGAAGCGGTGATTGGTTATACTCAGACCATTGGAAAGTCCACTATGGTGGGGAATACCATGCCCATTCTGGAAAATGGAGAGAGGAAAGGAACCATCACCACCTTAGAGGACGTGTCTCAGCTTGTGCAGATCAGTTGGGAATTTGAAGAGGTAAAGGAACTGAAAGAGAAATATTACCAGATTTTAGAGGCAGTGCAGGACGGTATCTGCGTTTTTGATCAAAAGGGCATTGTGACTTATGTGAACGGGGCTTATGAAACGATTACCGGAGATAAAGTACGGGAAGGGGCAGAGATTCTTGCGTTTGATGAAGATGGAAGCGCAGGGAAAATATTAGAAAAAGGACAGAAAATTATGGGAGCCATCTGTCGAAAGAAAAATGGAAAGAGCGTAGTGCTGAATCTGGTTCCCATCATTGTAAACCAACAGATCATGGGCGGAATTTCTGTGGTAAAGAGTTTGGGAGAGGTTCAGGAACTGGTGGAACGAATCCAGCAGTTATCCGCCAAGACAGAATATTTAGAGGAAGAGCTCAACAGGCGCAACAAACTGAATCCGGCTTTTAACCGAATCGTGGGAGTCAGCAGCAAGCTCTACGAGGCTATGCAGCTTGCGGCCAAGACGGCAGATAATAATTTTAATGTGCTGATCCGGGGAGAGAGCGGCACAGGAAAAGAATTGATTGCAGAGGCCATCCACTATTCCAGCCAACGGGCAAATCATGATTTTATTCGTGTCAACTGTGCGGCTATACCAGAAAATTTGCTGGAAAGTGAAATGTTTGGTCATGTAAAAGGAGCCTATACGGGGGCGATCAAAACTAAGATTGGCAAATTCGAACTTGCCCACAAAGGAACAATTTTTTTGGATGAGATTGGCGAACTGGATAAATCCATGCAGGCGAAAATGCTTCGGGTAATCCAAAAAAAGGAATTTCAGCGGGTGGGAGATGACAGAACGATTCAGGTAGACGCCCGGATTATTGCGGCTACCAATCGGAATCTGGAAGAACTTGTGGAAAAGGGGGAATTTCGGGAAGACTTGTATTACCGGCTCAACGTGATTCCCATTTGGCTGCCGCCTCTGCGGGAACGCAGGGAAGATATTCCGGTGCTGGCAGAATATTTTTTAAATAAAATTGGGGAGGAATTGGGCCGGGAGCCTAAATATCTGGCTCCAGACGCTATGGAGGCAGTGCTTCACTATTCCTGGCCGGGAAATATCCGGGAGCTGGAAAATGTGATGGAGCGGGTACATATTCTGGCAGACGGCAATCAAATCTGCCGAAAAGATCTGCCTCATTATATTTGTGAAAATTATATCAATGAAACTTATATCAGCGGGCCTTATAGGGAAGAACGCCCTGACAGCAAGGGAGAGATTGGGGAAAAAGACGGAAAAAAAACAGGGAATTTTGAACCGGAAAAAGAAGGGGACGCACAAGGGCAGAACAGGGAAAAGACAGGAAAATTTTCATCCAGCATTTGGACAGAAGATCGAATCTATCCTTGGGAGTGTTATGAAAAAGAGATCATCCAGCGGGCCTTAAAAGAATATGGGAGCTATAACGCAGCAGGAAAGGCGCTGGGACTGACCCACAAAACAGTTGCCGCTAAGGCAAGAAAATATCAGTTGGAGTAAACCTGGCACGAAATTTGCTTAATAAATAATCATAAGATAAGCCGGCAGAAGTCCTGGAAAATCTGGCAGGGGTTCTGTCAAATATAGAAAAGACAGGAGGATTTTTATGGCAACCAAAATATACCAGTGCATGCAGAAAATCGGAGACGATATCATTGCGAACAAGGAATTTTTAACAGATCTGGACTCAGCGATCGGAGATGCTGACCATGGAATCAATATGGCAAGAGGTTTTACAGAAGTGCTGCAGCAGCTTCCCCAGGATGAAGAAGATATCAGCGTGATATTGAAGAAAACAGGTATGGTGCTGCTGTCGAAAGTAGGCGGAGCTTCTGGTCCTCTCTATGGCACAGCTTATATGAAGGCGGCAGGCGCTGTTTCCGGTAAGAAGGAGATTACGTTAGAAGACGGAAAGGCAATGATGGAAGCTGTGATCGGCGGAATCAAGATGCGGGGAAAAGCTGAAAGAGGCGAGAAGACCATGCTGGATGCATTAGAGCCTGCATTGGAAGCTCTGACAAAGGGAATTGAGGCAGGAGAAAGCGCTGAGGACTGTCTTGCTCATATGTGTGAGGCGGCAAAAGAAGGGGTAGAGTATACCAAGACTATTCGCGCAACCAAAGGACGTGCAAGCTATCTGGGTGACAGAAGTATCGGACATCAGGATCCGGGGGCAACATCTTCTTTGATCACATTAGAGGCAATTCGCACATTTTATCTGGAAAATATAAAGTGAGGTAAATATGGTAGGATTATTGATTGTGTCCCACAGTAAGAAAGCGGCGGAAGGCATCTTTGAACTGGCAGTTCAGATGGCAGGCAAAGACCATCGGGTCGTAGCGGTGGGCGGTATGGAAGATGGAAGTATTGGAACCGACGCACTGCGCATTCGGCAGGGAATTATGGACGCCAATGATGGAGAGGGCGTAGTGGTTCTGGCTGATCTGGGAAGCGGTATTTTAAGTTCTCAGATGGCGATAGATCTTTTAGAAGAAGAGATCAACGTGGTGATTGCAGACGCGCCGATTTTAGAGGGCGCAGTGAGCGCGGCAGTTCAGGCGGCTATCGGAGGAACCATAACAGAAGTGGTGGAAGCGGCAGAATTGGCAAAGCAGGTATCAAAATTAGAATAATCACGGGGAATCCCAATTGATTGAGTAGAACGCAGAAGCTGCGGCGGATGGAGGTAAGGATGAAAACAGCAACTTATACGGTAAAAAACACTCTGGGGATTCATGCGAGACCAGCGGCTGATATTGCAAGATTTGTCGGTAAACATAAAAGCGAAGTGACCTTGACATGCGGCAGTAAAAAGGCCAGTGGAAAAAGCGTGCTGATGATCACCGCTATGGGAGCTAAAAAGGATGCGGAAGTTACGCTGACGGTTTCCGGTGAAGACGAAGAAGAAGTTTTTGCACATTTAGAAGATATGTTTGAACATGGATTTTATGAAGATTAGTATGAAGATTAGATAGAGAGAAGGGTGCTGGTATGCTGGTACGTGGAAATGTTGTAGTGGAGGGTGTTGCCACAGGGAAGATTCAGTTTTTACATATGGACTATGAGGAACATCTGAGAACTTATACAGCCGGGGATACCGAGACAGAGAAAGAAAAATATCAACAGGCGTTAGAACTTGCCAGTAAAGATTTAGAGAGACTTTTAGCTTCCGATGAAGGACTTTCAGAAAGCGAAAGAGGGATTATGGAAGCCCACCAGATGCTGCTGGAAGACGTAGCGTTTGTGGAAGCAATCACAGAGTACGCAGGCAGTGGAATGTCGGCGCCCAAGGCGGTGCTGCAGGCGGTAGATGATTTTAAGACTATGTTTGATGCCATTGACGACCCCTATCTGCGGGAGCGTCAGAATGATATGGTAGATGTGGGAAATCGTCTCCTTAGAAAGCTGCTGAATATTCCGGAATTCTCCATAGAGGGAGAAGATGTCATTCTGTGTGCAAAAGATATAGAGCCTTCTATTATGGCGGGTCTGCCGGAAAAGAAAGTAAAGGCTGTTTTGCTGGAAAGCGGAAGTAAGACTTCCCATACAGTGATTATTGCCAAATCAAAAGGGTTTGTGACTATGGTCGGCGTGGAACTGAACTCTGAGATGGCAGCTCAGGGAGAGGAAATTATTGTAGATGCGGTAAAAGGAGAAATTTTTCTGCAGCCCTCGGCAGAACAGTTAAAGGATTTTCGGAAACAAGTAGAGCAGCAGGAAGAGGAACATGCGTATCTGATGGAACGGGCACAGCTTCCGGCTTGTACCAGAGATGGGAAAGAAGTTCTGGTAGCTGCCAATATCAGCAGTCCAGAAGATATGGAAAAGGCATGTGAGTATGGATGCCAGGGAGTAGGGCTTTTCCGGACAGAATTCTTTTTTATGGCGTCTTCCAGGCTGCCTTCCGAGGAAGAACAGTTTCAGGCATACAAATCTGTGGCAGAGCAGGCAAAAGGAGATCTCTGTGTAATCAGAACTTTAGATATAGGCGGAGATAAGCACTGTGACTGTCTGCAGTTAGAAGAAGAAGAGAATCCGTTTCTGGGATTTCGTGCCATTCGGATCTGTCTTCAGAGCAAGGATATGTTTAAGACTCAGATACGCGCCATTTTAAGGGCGGGAGTTTATGGAAAAGTAGGTATTATGATTCCTATGGTAACGATGCTTTCAGAGATTACAGAGACGCGCAAATTAATTGAGGAAGCAAAAGTAGAACTGCAGGCAGAGCGGATTCCCTATGGGGAGGATGTTCTGGTTGGAATTATGGTGGAGACGCCGGCTTCTGTGATTATGGCGCCTGTATTTGCAAAATATGTGGACTTTTTCAGCATTGGAACCAATGATCTAGTACAGTATACATTGGCTGTGGACCGGGGGAATCAGACAGTAAACTATTTGTATGATTACTTTAATCCAGCTGTGGTGCAATCCATACACAGAGTAGTTACAGCAGCCCATGAAGCAGGAATCTGGGTTGGAATGTGCGGTGAGATGGCGGGAGACCGCCTGGCCCTTCCCTTCCTTTTGGCAGTGGGAATGGACGAACTGAGTATGAGTGCATCTCAGGCTCCAGGGGTCAAAGAGCAGATCCGAAGTTTGGAGTCGGGACAGTGCAGTTTGGAGAAAATATTACAGTGTTCTGAGACCGAAGAAGTACGATCTTATTTGAAAGAATTTTTGAAGTAAAATTTTGTTCTCTTATAGGAAACTCCTTTGGATTTCCTATAAGAGAACATAGAATGATCGCACTGTGGGAAAGGAAAAGAACCGCGGGAGCAGTCCGCCACAGGCGGAGAATCCCGCGGAACAGCAGCAGAATCAGGACTTTGGCAGGGATAAAATATGGATTCATATAGGATTCATACATTGCAGGAAGGAAGATTGGTAAAAAGGAACAATTCCAAATGACGAGTTGGTAAAAAAAACCATATTGGTAAAAAATATCAACTTTTTCCTTCTTTTTGGTCTCTGTATTTGCAATTTTGTGTGAAGCTGCCTATTCTGCCAGATCAGTTTTTTGAAAAGACAGCCGGAAAAACTGGCATGAATTTTGCTTTATAAAATAATATAACTATATAACTATGCAATGCGAAATATAACGCAGGGAGAAGGAGGAAATTACTTTGAAAAAAATGATCAACAAACCAGATGACGTAGTAGAAGAAATGTTACAGGGGATTGTAGCAGCACATCCAGAATATGTAAAAAGAGTAGAAGGATGCGACGTATTGGTAAGAGCGGGCGGTTCTCAGGGAAAAGTTGCTCTGGTCAGCGGCGGCGGAAGCGGACATGAGCCGGCACATGGCGGATACGTTGGAAAAGGTATGCTGGACGCAGCAGTTGCAGGAGCGATGTTTACCTCACCTACACCAGATCAGGTATACGAAGCAATCAAAGCATGTAACGGCGGAAAAGGTGTTCTTATGGTAATCAAGAACTACACCGGCGACGTTATGAACTTTGAGATGGCAGCAGATATGGCGGCAGATGAAGGCATTGAAGTAGAAAAAGTTGTCGTAAATGATGACGTTGCAGTAGAAAACAGTACATGGACAACTGGAAGAAGAGGTATTGCAGGAACTATCTTTATCCATAAAATTGCAGGCGCATGCGCAGAGGAAGGCGGAGATCTGCAGAAGGTAAAAGCAGTAGCAGAAAAGGTAATCGCAAATGTACGTACCATGGGTATGGCAATTGCACCTTGTACTGTTCCGGCAGCCGGCAAACCAAGTTTTGAGTTAGGCGACAATGAAGTGGAAATCGGAATGGGTATTCATGGAGAGCCAGGAACTCATAGAGAAGAGATCCGCACTGTAAATGAGACCACAGATACCTTATTGGAGAAGATTTTTGCAGAAGATCTCTACCATGAAGGTGATGAAGTTGCAGTTATGGTCAATGGACTTGGCGGAACACCATTACAGGAATTATATCTTGCAAACTTGAGAGTATCCCAGGTATTGGCAGATAAGAAGATCAAAGTTGCTAAGACATTAGTTGGCAATTATATGACTTCTATTGATATGGCTGGATATTCTGTAACATTGCTGAAATTAGATGATGAGATGAAGAAATATTTGAATGCTCCGGCAGATACCCCAGCATTCGTACAGGTATAAGGAAGAACTTCTTCTAAAGGAAGGACCGAAGGGTCCTCTTGGAATGCTTTGTGAATGTAAAGAGCAGCCGCACCAAATTTTTATTTGGTGCGGCTGTTTCCTGTTAGTTGACTTATGTTCAGAAAGTATCCTAGAGTTCCATTGCAGTTTTTGAGATTCCTGGATATCATATAGGTACATAAGTAATTACAGCAAGGAGGAGCCAATATGAGTTCGTTCAATTTTGCAGATAATATTGTAAGGCTGCGCCGGGAAAAGGGGATTACCCAGGAACAATTGGCAGAATTTATAGGAGTTACAAAAGCGGCTGTGTCAAAGTGGGAGAATCGACAGAGCCTGCCAGATATCTTGATTCTGCCAGAATTGGCGGCGTTTTTTGATATTTCCATCGACACTCTTTTGGGCTATGAGCCTCAATTAAGTAAAGAACAGATTCAAAAGCTATATCAGGAGCTGGCGGCTGAATTTGCAGAGCAGCCTTTTGAGGAAGTGATGGAACGAAGCCGGGAGCTGGCTCGGAAATATTATTCCTGTTATCCTTTCCTGTTTCAGATTGGCTGTCTGTGGCTGAATCATTTTATGCTGGAACCGGACCCGGAAGGTCAGAAAAAGATTTTGTCAGATTTGTCAAAACTGTGCGACCGTGTTGCAGAAGAGTGCAAGGAGATCCGGCTGTGTAATGATGTGGTGATGCTGAAAGCAATGACAGATCTGCAGCTGGGAAAGGCAAAGGAGGTGGTGGAAAATATAGCAGAGATGCTGGACCCCTGCAGGCTTACCACAAATGGGGAAGGCATTTTGATCCAGGCATATCAGATGAGCAGTCAGCAGGAAAAGGCAAAGAGTTACACCCAGGTCAGCATGTTGCTGCATTTGCTGGGAATCGTAGGAGGGGCCGGAAGTTATCTTGCTATCTGCCAGCAGGACAGAGCTTCCTGCGAGACAACCATAGAGCGGATGGAAGTCTTATTTGAAATCTATCAATTAGAAAACCTTCATCCCAATGCAGTGATGCAGTTTTATTATCAGGCGGCTCTTTATTACTGCAGCTATGGGGAAGTTCAGAAAGCATTAGATCAGTTAGAACGATATGGGGCATGTGGGAAAAAACTGCTGGCAGGAGAATTACTGCTCCAGGGAGACGATTATTTTGACTCTGTGGAAGATTGGTTTGACCAATTGGATCTTGGACGGAATGCGCCCCGCCACCGAAAGATTGTGCTGGAAAGTTTTCTGCAGACCTTAGAGTATCCGGCTTTTGAGATTTTGAAAGATGAACCGGAATATCACAGGATTTTAAGGTCCTGCGCGGACCTTAATCACTCATAAAATTCAAAGAAAAGGAGAAAAATTATGGAATCAATCAAAGAAATGTTGCCATTCTTAATCCCTCTTATTATCGCAGAATTTTTGCTGCTGTTTATCACTTTAAGACATATTTTAACCCATGAGAATTACAAACATGGAAATCGGATGTTATGGCTGATTGTCACCATTGTGGGAATGGAATTTATCGGCCCTGTGTTGTACTTTCTGCTGGGGAAGGAGGAGAGCTGATGGAAGTTTTAACCCTTTCTCAGGTATCAAAGTCCTTTGGAACAAAAAAAGTGGTGGAAGACCTGAATCTGAACCTGGAGGAACATAAAATCTTTGGCTTTGTGGGACAAAATGGGGCTGGGAAGACCACCACTATGAAAATGATCCTTGGCCTGCTGCGTCCAGACAGAGGGGAAATCTTTGTAAATGGACAAAAAGTTTGTTTTGGACAGACCGGTACAAGTCAGTCCATTGGATATCTGCCGGATGTGCCGGAATTTTATGGATTTATGACACCTAGGGAATACCTTGAGCTCTGTGGAAAAATGGCGGGGATGCCTGTGGAAAAGAGGAGGGACAAGGTAGAAGAGCTTTTACATCTGGTAGGACTTTTCGACAGTAATAAACGAATTCAGGGCTTCTCCCGCGGAATGAAACAGAGATTGGGAATTGCCCAGGCTCTTTTAGGAGATCCGGTACTTCTGCTCTGTGATGAACCAACCTCCGCGCTGGATCCTTTGGGACGGAAAGAAATTTTAGATATTTTATCGGATGTAAAAAAACATACTACCGTTCTGTTTTCCACTCATATTTTGTCAGATGTGGAGCGGATCTGCGATGAGATTGCATTTCTGCATAAGGGAAGGATTGCGCTCCAGGGAACTATTGAGGAAGTGAAGGGAATGGGGAAAAACAAAGGCAGCGAAATAGAAGTGGAATTCTATCAGGAACAGGAAGCAGATGAATTCTCAGCGTACTTTTCAAGAGGCAGAAAGAAACAGGAGCGAGTTCTGCACTTTGAGAATCAGGAAAAACAAAATATGTTCAAGATGATGCAGTATCTGACAGAACATCAGGTGGCAGTACAGCGGATGGAAGTATCAGAACCTACGCTGGAAGATTTATTCTTGGAGGTGATTGGGAAATGAGACAGGTCACAGCTTTGATTGGAAAAGAATTTCTGGCTTTGAAACGTACGGGAAAGTTATGGATTTTTATAATCTTGTTTTTCTTATTTGGCATTATGAATCCGGCTGTTGCAAAATTGACGCCTTGGATGATGGAAATGATGGCAGAAAGTTTTTCCGAGACAGGATTGGTGGTGGAATCCGTGGAAGTAAGCGCATTGACTTCCTGGATGCAGTTTTACAAAAATATTCCCATAGCGCTGATTGTGTTTTTACTGTTGTTCAGTTCAATTTTGACGGAAGAATATCAAAAAGGGACTTTGATACAGATGGTTACAAAAGGGGCAAAGCGCTGGAAGATGATAGGGGCAAAATATATGACAATGGCAGTCTTTTGGACCTTTGGTTATCTGGTTATGTTTGCTGTCACTTATGGATATAATGAATATTTTTGGGATAACAGTACGGTTTCCCACGTTGTTCTTTCTGCCATGGGCTGTTATATCACAGGCATGTGGCTGATTTCTCTGATTATATTTTGGTCTGCTGTTTTTTCAACCAGTTCTTTTGTTTTGCTGGCGGCAGGCGGCGTATTTTTCTTGTGTTATCTGGCAGGGATGATTCCAGAACTTCATTCCTATCTCCCATTATATCTGATGGAAACTTCTGATTTGCTGATAAAGGGCGGGAAATTCTCAGAATATGTTCCCAGCCTGCTTCTAACTGCAGGATGGTCTGTGGTAAATCTGGCAGGATCTGTTTTTTGTTTTAACAGAAAAAGACTGTAGTCAGCCATTGCAGTCCGTGATCATTGGTGTTATAGTAGAAAACATCAGGATCACGGACCATGGAGGGCCAGCATGAAAATCTTACTCATTGCCATCAATGCAAAATACATTCATTCCAATCTGGCGGTATACAGCCTGAGATCTTATGCAGAAAAGTATCGGGATTATCTTGAACTGAAAGAGTATACCATCAATCACCGGTTGGAATATATTCTGCAGGAAATCTATAAACAACAGCCCGATGTGCTGTGTTTTTCTTGTTATATTTGGAATTTCAGATATGTGCAGGAACTGATCGCAGAACTTCACAAGCTGCTGCCTCAGACAGCTGTCTGGGTCGGCGGGCCGGAAGTCTCTTATGAGCCGGAACTTTTTCTTCAGGAGAATTCCGGCGTGACAGGGGTGATGCTGGGAGAAGGAGAGGAGACCTTTCGAGAACTGTGCGGCTATTATCTGGAGGCGGAGGAAAGAAGCGGTTTGACCCAGATTGCAGGCTTGCTGTTTCGGGAAAACAACAGGAACCTGATTCGGACTCCTGAGCGGCCGCCCCTGCCTATGGATAAACTGCCTTTTTGCTATGAACATCTGGAGGAATTTCAAAACAGGATCATCTATTATGAGACCAGCCGGGGATGTCCTTTTTCTTGCAGTTACTGTCTTTCTTCTATTGAAAAAAGTCTCCGCTTCCGGTCTCTTTCCATCGTGAAAAAGGAGCTGCAGTTTTTTTTGGATCACAGAGCAGCCCAGGTGAAATTTGTGGACCGTACCTTTAACTGCAGCCATGAACATGCTGTGGAGATCTGGCGTTATCTTTTGGAACATGATAATGGGATTACGAATTTTCATTTTGAGATCTCGGCAGATTTATTAACGGAAGAAGAACTGACACTGCTGGAAAGGATGCGGCCGGGACTTGTTCAGTTTGAAATCGGCGTGCAATCTACCTGGGGGCCCACCATCCAGGAGATCCACCGGAACATGGATATCAAACTTCTGGAACAGAGGGTGAAAAGAATACAGCAGGCAGGCAATATCCATCAGCATTTGGATCTGATTGCAGGTCTTCCTAAAGAAGATTTTACGACCTTTGCAAGATCTTTCTGTCAGGTGTATCGGTGGAAGCCCCAGCAGCTTCAGCTTGGTTTTCTGAAAGTGCTGAAAGGCTCCTATCTGTATCAGCACAGGAAGGAATACGGGTTGATTTATCGGGATCAGCCGCCTTACGAAGTGCTGGCCACCCACTGGATTTCCTATGAGGAAATGCTGAAGATTAAATTGGTGGAAGAGATGCTGGAAGTGTACTACAACAGCGGACAGTTTGAGATGACCATGAAAGTGCTGGAACTGACGTGGGAGAGTCCATTTTATTTGTTTTTGGAACTGGGGCAATTTTATGAAAGAAAAAATCTTCTGGCTGTGAGCCATTCCCGTATCCGCAGATGCCAGATCCTGCTGGAATTTGTATCAGAAAAAGATCCGGATCATTTAGAGCTTTACCAAGAGACCTTGACCTTTGATCTGTATTATAGGGAAAACATGAAGAGCCGGCCGAGCTGGGCGCCGGATTTGGCGCCTTATAGAGATGTGACCCGGACGTATTGTAAAAAAGGAAAACTTTCTCATCTGGAACCTTTTTGGTATCCTATGGAGGAGATCAGAAAGGACAGGTCTCTTTCGGCTTATCCAGAGAAACAGAAGGAGAGACAGTTTTATCTGTTTTCTTATGAGGAGAAAAATCCTCTGACGGGACAGGCCAAGGCAGAAAAGTTGAATCTTGGGTAATGAAAGAAGGAAAAGAAAATGGCAGCAAAGAGAACAAAAGAGATTTTGGCCCGGTTAGACGAGGCTTATGGCAGGGAGTACCGCTGTTATCTGAATCATGAAAATGACTGGCAGTTATTGATTGCAGTGATTATGAGCGCCCAATGTACCGACGCCAGGGTCAATATTGTGACGAAAGATCTCTTTCAGAAATATGATACCTTAGAAAAATTTGCAGCGGCAGAGATAGAAGAATTGGAGCAGGATATTCATTCGATTGGCTTTTATCACAACAAAGCCAGAAATATTATCCTCTGCGCCAGAAAATTAGTGGAAGAATTTGACGGAAAGGTGCCGGAAAGTCTGGAGGATCTCACTTCTCTGCCAGGAGTGGGAAGAAAGACAGCCAATGTGATACGGGGAAATATTTACAATGAACCCAGCGTGGTGGTGGATACCCATGTAAAACGGATTTCCAAACGGCTGGGGCTGACCAAAGAAGAGGACCCGGTAAAAGTGGAATATGATTTGATGAAGGCATTGCCCAAAGACCACTGGATTCTCTACAATATTCAGATTATCACATTGGGAAGAAGCATCTGCACTGCCAGAAGTCCAAAATGCAGCGAATGTTTTCTCATGGATCTGTGCAAGGCAGACTGCAGAAAAGGAAAAGAGAGAAGGTAAAAATGAAAACCGACGTGCTGAAAAATTATGTGGCAGTGGATTTGGAAATGACAGGTCTTCATCCCAGAAAGGACCGGATTCTGGAAATTGGCGGAATCAAAGTGGAAGAGGGAATTGCAGTGGATCAGTTTCACCGGCTGGTAAACCCCTGGATGGAGATTTCACCAGAGATTACAGAACTTACGGGGATCACCAATGAGATGGTGAAAGAGGGCTGCGAGGCAGAAAAGGCAGTGACGGAATTTCGGGAGTTTGCAGAGGGTTTTCCCTTGATAGGACATAATATTTTGTTTGATTATAGTTTTTTAAAACAGTATTCGGTGAATTATGGCTATTCTTTTGAAAAAGAGGGGGTTGACACTTTAAAATTGGCCCGGAAATTTCTGCCGGAAGCAGAGAAAAAGACCTTAGATTATCTGTGCGGTTATCTGCAGATTCCAAGAAAAAAGAACCATCGGGCATTGGAAGATGCAGAAGCGGCAGGATTGTTGTTTCGTCGTTTGCAGGGACAATTTGCCGCGGCAGATCCGGAAGCTTTTTTACCGAAGCCGCTGCAGTACAAAGTTAAGAAACAGGGGCCAGCCTCTCCCAGACAAAAAAGAAAATTAAAAGAACTGGCGGAATGGCACAACATAGAACTGAAAGTAGAGATAGACAGTTTAACCAGAAATGAGGTTTCCAGACTTACAGATAAGATTTTGTCAGCCTATGGAAGAATCCCCGGAAGAAATACGGTCTAACGTGGACAGAATCGGAGCCTTCATCAGAGAATTCAGCGTGGAAGCCTTGATTTTTAAATCGTCGATTTTGGCAGTTTCTCCTTCCTGAAGATAGAGTTCGGCCAAAAGCTGATAAGTGTTTTTGATATCGCTGCCGATAGATACTGAAAAGGCAAGGACGGTGATCGCTTCCTGGGAATGAGAAAGCTCCTGCAGGCGGCTGCCCCAGGTATTCAGAGTACGCACCAGCAGAGTAAAGTTCTGATCGTAATTGGTTAGCAAAGGCAGATTTGCGGCGCCGTAAGTCAGTTTCAGGTCGGTGTTGCTGACGCCTGTCAGGTTCAGGATCTTTTCCTCTTTTAATTTTAGAACCTGTTCTTCGCACTGCCGAAGAAGATCGTCGGAAAATTTGGCAAAGGGCAGAGTAACCCCAGTGAAGTCTACATAGTCCAGGTTGGAGATATCCTGTTTTCTGGTGAGATTTGCATTATTTTCCCGTTCCCAGAAATCTCGTTCTTTTGTTGTACTCTGGCGGTCGGCTTTTTTTCGCTTGTAGGAGATTACGGCCATGAAAATGATGGTCCATACAAAAATAATAGGAATTCCCATAATGATCTGATTCCTTTCTTGAATACGAGAGTGATTTGTAATAAAATGTAACGTATCAGAATTTGGCGTTTTCATCCGAATTCCAAAAATAAAACGGAGGTGAGACTTATGATAAATTTCCACAATCCAAAGACAAAGAAAACATTTGCAGCAGTGATTGCATTGATCTTAGTAGCGTCTATGGTAATATCTGTATTTTTGTCTGCATTTGTATGAATAATGCCTGTTCATAATATACAGAAAACAGGAGATTCTGTCAATGAAATTCGTGGTTTCGCACCTTGCAAAATTGCATTTTTGTGGTAGAATTAGGTAGTAGTGAATTAACGATGCATTAAGGGTAGGAGAGATAGATTATGATGAAGAATTGGAAAAAATACCTTTCAATCAGCGGTATTCTTCTGGCGCTGGCATTGGCGGCTGTGATCACGATTCCAGTCCATGCAGAGCCAAAGGAGACAGATACCATACCACAGCGTGTATATTTTGGGGAGATTTCTGTAGGAGGAATGACCCAGGAAGAGGCAAAAGCTGCAGTGGAAGAATATGTGGAAGAACTGCAGAGCGAGACCATTACTTTACAGGCAGGCAAGAATACCGTCCAGGTGCCGGTTTCTCAGCTGGGAGTTACCTGGAGCAACCAGGAGATCTTAGCAGAGGCGGCAGGGCTTGGAAAAAGCGGAAATTTGATCACCCGTTACAAAGCTATGAAAGACTTAGAGAATGAGGATAAGGTCTATGAGCTTGCGTACCAGGTGGATCAGCAGAAAGTTGCAAAAGCATTGGAAGCAAATTCAGAGATTTTGAACACAGAGGCAGTAGACGCAGGTTTAACCAGAGAGAACGGCGGATTCACCATTATTCCTGGAAGCCAGGGCGTTACCGTAAATGTGGAAAAATCCGTAGAAGTTCTGGAAGAATATTTTTCCATGGAATGGAAGGGAGAATCCGGAGCAGTTGAGATTGTGGCAGATGTAGTAGATCCCAAGGGAACCGAGGAAGAACTGGGAAAAGTAAAAGACCTTTTAGGAGGATTCCATACTTCCTATTCCAGTTCCGGGGCAGGACGTTCGAAGAATGTAGAAAATGGGGCGGCGAAGATCAACGGCTCTGTGATCTATCCGGGAGACAGCTTTTCTGTCTATGAAGCAGTAAGTCCTTTTAATGCGGAAAACGGATATGAATTGGCAGGTTCTTATGAAAATGGAACAACGGTAGATACTTATGGCGGAGGGATCTGTCAGGTGTCCACCACATTGTATAATGCAGTGATTCGTGCAGAGCTGGATGTGACGGAGCGTTTTAACCACTCTATGATCGTAAGTTATGTGGATCCTTCGGCAGATGCTGCTATTGCAGGAACTTATAAAGATCTGAAGTTTACCAATAACACCAAAGCGCCCATCTACATTGAAGGTTATACTTCAGGCAGATCCATTTATTTCAATATTTTTGGGGAAGAGACCAGAGACGCCAACCGGGAAGTAAGTTTTGTCAGTGAGACTTTATCCACGACAGAACCGGGAACCCAGTATCAGGCAGCGCCGGGACAGCCCATTGGATATATCAGTCAGACTCAGTCTTCCCATACAGGTTACACTGCTCAGCTCTGGAAAGTTGTGACAGTAAACGGCGTGGAACAGAGCCGCGAGATTTTTAACAAGAGTACTTACAAGGCGTCGCCGAGAATTGTTGCTGTGGGAACCGCCTCCGGTAATGGAGAGGCAGCGGCAGCTATGAATGCAGCGGTTGCTTCCCAGGATGAAGGAACCATAAATGCGGCGGCGGCTCAGTGGAATGATGCGGCAGTAGCAGCCAGACAGCAAGAGCAGGCCGCAGCAGAGGCAGCGGCAGCCGCGCAACAGCAGCAGTTAGAAGAGCAGAAGAAGAAAGAAGAAGAGCAAAAGAAGAAGGAAGACGAGAAAAAGAAAGAAGACGAGAAGAAGAAAGACGAGAAAAAAGATGAGAACAAGGATGAAGGTGGAGACAAGGCCGGAAATGATGGCTGATCGTAGAGAATGATAAGTAGATAAGAGTGGATAAGGCTGTTTCAGTAGTGAGACAGCCTTATCATGTCCATTTAGAAGTGTGGATACAAGAAAGACTTTTGGGAGATGAAAGCGATGAAAGTAGGAAAAGTTCCGGAAAGTGTGTTGAAACGTTCGGTATTAAAACAGATCCATACCAAGCGGGAAGAAATTCTGCTGGGAGCAGGGGTGGGAGAAGATTGCGCGGCTCTGAAACTGGCGGAAGATGAGATGTTTGTGATCTCCACAGACCCGATTACCGGAACAACGACAGATATGGGAAGTCTTGCGATCCATATTACGATAAATGATTTGGCTTCTTCCGGGGCAGAGCCAGTGGGAGTGATGCTGACGATTTTGCTGCCGGAGGGTTCGGAAGAATCAGAGTTAAAAGAAATTATGAGGCAGGTGGAAACTGCCTGCGCCCAGGCCAAGGTCCAGATTATGGGCGGACATACGGAGGTGACAAGAGCTGTCAATCAGCCCATAGTCAATGTGTGCGGCGTGGGAAAAGCAAAAGCAGGAAAGCTGGTCTCCACAGCCGGGGCCAGACCGGGAGACGATATTTTGGTAAGCAAATGGATTGGGCTGGAAGGTACGTCCATTATTGCCAAAGAGAAGGAGCAGGAATTAGCGTCCCGTTATCCCCTGCATTTCATACGGGCGGCACAAGAGTTTGACCAATATCTGTCTGTGCTGCCGGAGGCTGCAAAAGCCGTCGAGTCCGGCGTAAGCGCTATGCATGATGTGACGGAAGGCGGTATTTTCGGGGCCTTATGGGAATTGGCAGAGAGCTCTGGCGTTGGACTGGAAATAGATTTGAAGAAAATCCCTGTGAAACAGGAGACGATAGAAGTATGTGAATTTTTTAACATCAATCCTTATGAGCTGATTTCCAGCGGGTGTATGCTGATGGCTTCTTCTGATGGAAACAGACTGGTGCGGGATTTAGAAAAAGAAGGAATTCATGCAGTAGTGATCGGCAAGGCAGTGGAAGGAAAAGACCGTATCTTGTGGAAGGAAGAAGAAAAGCGATTTTTGGAGCCGCCGAAAATAGATGAATTATATAAAGTGATCTAGGCCGATGGCCATTTTGAAGGGTGAGGAGACAGAGATGAGAGAGAAAATATTAACCTTTATAGAGAAAAACAGCCGGGTGAACTTAGGAGAACTGGCGATCATGCTTGGAGTGGAAGAATCTGTGGTGGCAAATGAGATGGCGGCGATGGAGGAAGAGCGGATTATCTGCGGATACCATACCTTGATTGACTGGGATAAGACTAGTATTGAGAAAGTCAATGCCTTGATTGAGGTCCGTGTAACTCCTCAGCGAGGCAGAGGATTTGACAGCATTGCAGAGCGGATCTACAACTATCCGGAAGTCAATGCAGTCTATTTGATTTCCGGGGGCTATGATCTTCTGGTAACATTAGAAGGAAAGACTCTTCGGGAAGTAGCTCAGTTTGTGTCCGACAAATTATCACCCTTAGAAAGTGTTTTGAGCACCAAAACCAATTTTATTTTGAAAAAATATAAAGACCATGGTACAATCATCGCAAAACCCCAGGAAGATGAAAGGATGTTGGTGAGCTAATGAGAAATCCATTATCGGAGCGCATTGTGGAGATTCCATTTTCTGGGATTCGGAAATTTTTTGATATTGCAGCAGAGATGAAAGATGTGATCTCTCTAGGTGTGGGGGAACCGGATTTTGACACTCCCTGGCATATTCGTGACGAGGGTATTTATTCTCTGGAAAAAGGCAGAACTTCCTATACTTCCAATGCGGGTTTAAAAGAGTTGAAAATGGAGATTGCAAAATATCTGGAACGGAGATTTCAGGTATCTTATGATTATGATACAGAGATGATGATCACAGTAGGCGGCAGCGAGGCCATTGATATGGCTATGCGGGCCATGTTAGATCCTGGCGACGAGGTGCTGATCCCGCAGCCCAGCTATGTTTCCTATATGCCTTGCGCAGTGCTGGCAAATGGCAGACCGGTGATCATCAATCTGAAGGAAGAAAATGAATTCCGGCTGACTGCCCAGGAGCTGGAGGAGGCTGTCACGCCTAAGACAAAACTTTTGGTGCTGCCTTTTCCCAACAATCCCACGGGAGCTGTTATGGAACGGTCAGATTTAGAGGCCATTGCAGAAGTGATTCAAAAACATGACTTATTCGTCCTCAGCGACGAGATCTATGCAGAGCTTACCTATCTGGAAGGAAAAGACCATGTAACCATTGCTTCCCTGCCGGGTATGCGGGAGCGTACGGTATTGATCAATGGATTTTCCAAATCATACTCCATGACGGGATGGCGTCTGGGTTATGCCTGTGCGCCAAAACAGATTTTAGAACAGATGCTGAAGATCCATCAGTATGCCATTATGTGCGCCCCTACCACCAGCCAGTATGCGGCGGTGGAGGCAGTGCGCAATGGAGATGATGACGTGGCGAAGATGCGGGAAGAATACAATGGCAGAAGACGGTATTTGATCCATCGGTTTCGGGAAATGGGCTTGAAATGTTTTGAACCTTTCGGCGCATTTTACGCCTTTCCATGCATTCAGGAATTTGATATGAGCTCTGAGGAATTTGCCACCCGAATGCTTCAGGAAGAAAAAGTAGTGGTAGTGCCGGGAACTGCTTTTGGCGGCTGTGGAGAAGGATTCCTGCGGATCTCTTACGCCTACTCTCTGGACAGCCTGAAAGAGGCTTTGGACAGAATGGAATCTTTTATCCAGAAATTAAGGAAATAATGTTCTACAGATGAGACAGAGAACACTTTTGAAATAGAGGAATGAAAGATGGCAGAGTTAAATATTGTGCTTTATGAACCGGAGATTCCAGCAAATACAGGAAACATCGGGCGCACTTGTGTGGCCACTGATACCAGGCTCCATCTGATTGAGCCCTTGGGATTTCAGTTAGGCGAAAAAGCTTTAAAACGTGCGGGAATGGATTATTGGGAACATTTGGATGTGACACGCTATATCAATTGGCAGGATTTTCTTCAGAGGAATCCAGGGGCCAAAATCTATATGGCCACCACCAAAAGCCGGAAATTGTATACAGACGTTAAGTATGAGCCGGACTGTTATCTGATGTTTGGAAAAGAGAGCGGGGGAATCCCGGAAGAAATCTTAAAGGAATATCAGGATACCTGCGTGCGGATTCCTATGGCAGGGGAAACACGGTCTCTGAATCTGTCTAACTCGGCGGCTATCGTACTCTATGAGGCATTGCGCCAGAATCAGTTTTCCAATCTAAGACTGGAGGGGCAGCTTCACCGGCTGCGCTGGGAGGATGAAATGCCATGAATTTTATAGAAGCCAGAAAATTAGTCCATGAATATATCAGACGGGATGAGGAAGACAATGTAGAAGGAATTACCACTGCCTTAGACGGGGTCAGTTTGGACGTGAGACAAGGAGAATTTGTGGCAATTTTAGGACATAATGGTTCCGGCAAATCTACCTTGGCCAAGCATTTTAACGTGCTGCTCCAAGCAAGCGGAGGAACGCTTTGGGTAGATGGAAAAGATACTCAGGACGGAAATTATCTCTGGGATATCCGGCAGAATGCAGGAATGGTATTTCAAAATCCAGACAATCAGATTATTGCCAGCGTTGTGGAAGAAGACGTGGCTTTTGGTCCGGAAAATATTGGCGTACCTGCAGATGAGATATGGAGACGGGTAGAGAAAAGTCTTCAGTCAGTGGGAATGCTCTCTTATCGGGAACATTCTCCCAACAAGCTTTCTGGGGGACAGAAACAGCGGGTAGCCATTGCAGGGGTAATGGCTATGGAACCGAAATGTATTGTATTGGACGAGCCCACTGCTATGCTAGATCCCGATGGCAGGCGGGAAGTGTTAAAAGCAGTGGAAATGTTGAACCGGGAAAAGCATGTGACTGTAATATGGATTACCCACTATATGGAAGAGGTAGTGGGAGCAGATAAGGTCTATGTGATGGATCACGGGAAAGTGGTTATGCAGGGAAGTCCCAGGGAAATCTTTTCTCAGGTGGATACGCTTAAGTCTTATCGGCTGGATGTACCCCAGATCACTCTTTTGGCCCATGAGCTGCGTAAGGCAGGAATGGAAATACCGGCAGGAATTCTCACAAGGCAGGAATTGGTGGAAGTATTATGTCGATTATATTAGATAAAGTCAGCTATGTGTACAGTGAAAATACCGCTTATGAGAAACAAGCGTTGAAAAATATTAATCTGCAGATCCAAGACGGGGAGTTTATCGGGATCATCGGTCATACAGGATCTGGAAAATCCACTCTGATTCAGCATTTAAACGGACTGCTGCAGGCGTCTTTTGGCGGAATCTATTACAACGGACGGGATATTTACGAAGAAGATTATGATAAAAAGGAACTGAGGAGCAAAGTCGGCCTGGTTTTTCAATATCCAGAACATCAATTGTTTGAGACGAATATTTTTGAGGACGTATGTTTTGGTCCACGCAATCTGGGACTGTCGAAAAAGGAAACGGAGCTTCGGGCATTCAGCGCCCTGCGAAGCGTAGGACTGCCGGAAAGTGATTGGTATCAGTCTCCCTTTGAACTTTCCGGCGGAGAGAAACGCCGGGCCGCCATTGCAGGGGTTTTGGCTATGAAACCGGAAGTATTAATCTTAGACGAGCCTACGGCAGGACTGGATCCTCAGGGAAGAGACGAGATCCTAGATCAGGTGGCGGCTATGCATCGGGAACTGCATATGACGATTCTTTTGGTATCTCACAGTATGGAGGATGTGGCTCGGTATGTAGACAGGCTTCTTGTGATGAATCAGGGAGAGATTATGCTGGACGGAACTCCCAGGGAAGTGTTTGCCCATTGGCGGGAATTAGAGGCAGTAGGCCTTGCAGCTCCTCAGGTAACTTACGTGGTACAGGAATTGAGAGAGAGAGGGATTCCTGTGAATCCGGCAGCTACCACATTAGAGGAAGCGAAGACATCTGTCCTGGAGGTTTTTCAGAATCGAAAAGGCAAGGAATTTTCCAATAACAAGAATAGTGTAAAGTAGGATAAAGTAGGAAATATTATGTTGAGAGATATTACCATCGGACAATACTATCCATCGGATTCTGTGATACACAGATTAGACCCCAGAGTAAAACTGATGGGAACTCTGGTTTATATTCTGTCTCTGTTTTTCTTTCAAAATGGATTCGGACTGGCAGCGGTTACTTTGGGACTGATCCTGCTGATCAAATTGTCGAAAGTGCCTTTTCGGTATATGACAAAAGGTTTGAAAGCCATTGGAGTGATTTTAGCGATGACGGGATTGTTCAATCTGTTTTTGACGCCAGGGGAACCTCTGGTGAAATTCTGGATCTTTAAAATTACCCAGGAGGGCCTGAAAAATGCGGGATTTATGGTAATCCGTCTGACCTATCTGATCCTTGGCAGTTCGGTTCTCACATTGACCACCACCCCCAATCAATTGACAGATGGAATGGAAAAATCTTTAAAGCCTCTCAATAAAATCGGAATCCCAGTTCATGAGATTGCAATGATCATGTCCATTGCCCTGCGCTTTATTCCGATTCTAATTGAAGAGACAGATAAGATTATGAAGGCTCAGCTGGCCAGAGGCGCGGATTTTGAGAGCGGAAATTTCATCAAACGAGTGAAGGCGATGGTGCCTCTTTTGGTGCCCTTATTTGTGTCTGCCTTCCGCCGGGCCAATGATTTGGCTATGGCCATGGAAGCCAGATGTTATCATGGCGGCGAAGGAAGAACGAAGATGAAACCTCTGAAATATCAAAAAAAGGATGGAATTGGGTATCTGCTGATAGCTGGATATTTTGTACTGGTGCTCTTACTGCGGATACTGCTGTGACCATATCTTTGGAATCATAGAATTGAGCTGTGACCATATTTTGGGGATCATAGAATCGAAAAGAACGACAGGAGCAAGGAAAATGACAGAGGAAGAAGGAAAGGGAAATTCGGGAAAGGATCCGGGAACTTTAAAGCGGATAAAACTTGTGGTGTCATATGAGGGTACTAATTACTGCGGATGGCAGGTACAGCCCAATGGAATTACCATAGAAGAGGTATTGAACCGTACTTTATCGGAGCTTTTGGGAGAACAGATTCAGGTAATCGGCGCAAGCCGGACAGATGCAGGGGTACATTCTCTTGGAAATGTGGCGGCGTTTGACACAGAGAGCCGGATTCCCCCGGAAAAGATCTGTTACGCATTGAATCAGCGGCTGCCGGAAGATATTGTTGTGCAAAGCTCCTGCCAGGTGCCGGGGAATTTTCACCCCCGCCGCTGTTACAGTGAGAAAACGTATGAATACCGCATTTTAAACCGGAAGATTCCTATTCCCACTTTGCGCCGGGACACTTACTTTTATTATCGGAATCTAGATCTTCTAAAAATGCAGCGGGCCGCCGCCTATTTAGAAGGAGAACATGATTTTAAAAGTTTCTGTTCGGTCCGGACCAGCGTGGAGGATACGGTGCGGAAAATATTATCCTGCACAGTGGAAAGAGAAGCCCAGGACAAGATTATCATCCGGGTCACAGGAACAGGATTTTTGTACAATATGGTTCGGATTATTGCCGGAACCTTGATCTCCGTAGGCGCAGGAGAGAGAACGCCAGAATCCATAGGGGAGATATTGGAAAAACGGGACCGGAGCCAGGCAGGCCCCACTGCTCCGGCCCATGGCCTTACCATGATTGGGATTCAATATAGAGATAGTGATATTTTATTTTTATAATATATTTTAGCTTTTCTTTGATCAGAATATCTGAATAAAAACCCAGGAAGGAGATTTACACATGTTAAAGAAAATGAATGAGATGAAAATCAAGGAAAAACTTCAATATGGCTACAGTTTGGTCATTGGTCTGATGATCATTATTACGATCTGTGCCATAGTTGGGCTCTTTTTGGTACAGGGGAAAATGAATTCCTATATCAGAGGGGCACAGGCGGCAGATACTGCTGTGAAAGTATGCAGGATTGAATCAAACACTGCGGCCAGGTATATCCGGGAAATGGTATTGAATGATGACAAAGAGACTTTTGAGGAGAATAAAGCCCGTGTTCAGGAAGGAATGACTTCCATTGAGGATGCGCTGAAGGATCTTAAAAGTGCAGACGTCATCGAAAAGGAGCTGAATCAAAAGTATGAAGAGGCCCTGCACAATTGGATGGAGATTGGCAAGCAAATTGTGAAAGAACTGGAAGCAGGAAACAGGGAAGAAGGCGTTTTGATGATTGTGTCTCAATGTTCACCTACGCTGCAGGAAGCAGTGAGTATCGCAAAAGAGATTGACGCCGCTACAGACAAGCTGAAAAGCAGAGCCATCAATATCAATCGGGAAACGATTCTGTTTGTGATCGCTGTTATGGTCCTGCTGCTGGGAATTGCAATCTATACAGCAAGAAAAGTAGGCAATCAGATTGTAGAAAGTATTGTAGCGCCCTTAAATGAGATTGAACAGGCAGCTACGGATCTGTCAAAGGGAAATTTACATACAGAGGTAAATTATAGAAATGAGGACGAGATCGGTCATCTGGCTCATGCACTGAGAAGTTCCATCAAACGGTTGAGCGATTATGTGGAAGATATTGACTACGCAATGAAAGAGTTTTCTCAGGGAAATTTTGACGTTCAGGCAAATGTGGAATACAGAGGAGATTTTGTAGGAATTGAAGAATCTTTTTTGAGCTTTGAGAAGAATATGGCGAATATGGTGAAGGATGTCCAGTCTGTGGCCAACCAGGTAACACAAGCTTCTGAGAAAATTGCCGCTAATTCCACAGAACTGGCAGAAGGGGCTTCGGAACAGGCAGGAGTGACCCAGGAACTTTCCGCCACAATTGAAAGCGTTTCCCAGCAGATCGAACGGAATGCCAAAGAGGCGGTTGACATCAGTAAGGAAGTGCAGCAGGTAGGCATAGAATTAGATCACAGCAATGGAAAGATGAAAGAGATGGTAGCCTCCATGAACCGGATCGAAGAATCTTCCGATGAGATCAGCAAGATCATTGCAACTATCAATGAGATTGCGGCTCAGACCAACTTGCTGGCGCTGAATGCATCCATAGAAGCTGCAAGGGCAGGGGAGGCAGGAAAAGGATTTGCAGTGGTTGCAGATCAGGTTTCTCTTCTGGCGGCTCAGAGTGCGGAAGCCGCTGCAGAATCCACAGCGTTGATTGAGGAATCCGTACGTGCAGTGAAAGGCGGAATGGTGACTGCTCATGAGACAGCAGAGCAGCTGCAAAGAGCAGTGAAAGGTTCAAAGGCCATCATTAGTAAAGTAAATATGATTGCGGAGGCATCTAAGGAACAGGCCAATGCGGTGGATCAGATTAATCACGGAGTGGATCAGATCAATGATGTGGTTCAGACTAATACAGAAACTTCTGTAGAGTGCGCGGCCTCCAGCCAGGAGATGACTGCTCAGGCAGAGACTTTAAGAGGCATGATTCAAAAGTTCAAAGTTGGAAAGTTTTCCTGACAGTTCAGCAAAAAATAATTGACACAGATAAGTCTATGTAATATAATAAGCAAGTATGGCGAGTTAGAAATGCAAGCCAAACCCCGGCGAAGCGTTTTTGCTTTGATGTACAAAGAAAAATGTAAATGGTGTGAAAATGATAGAACGAGTGGAATACCAGGAGAAAAGGCACGATTTTTTGTGCAGCGGACGGCATTCGGATATCAGAGTAACATTGTAAAATTCAAGGAGGTAACATTCGATGAAAACTTTTATGGCCAGCCCGGCAACAATTGAGAGAAAATGGTACGTAGTTGATGCTGAAGGAAAGACTTTGGGACGTTTGGCATCAGAAGTGGCAAAAGTATTGAGAGGAAAGAACAAACCGATCTACACCCCTCATATTGATACCGGCGACTATGTGATCGTTGTCAATGCAGACAAAGTAAAAGTAACTGGTAAAAAATTATCCCAGAAGATTTACTACCATCACTCCGAATATGTGGGTGGAATGAAAGAGACCACATTAAAAGAGATGTTAGCAAACAAACCGGAAAGAGTTGTAGAACTTGCTGTCAAAGGAATGCTTCCGAAGGGACCTTTGGGAAGACAGATGTATAAGAAATTGTTCGTATATGCAGGACCAGAGCACAAGCATGCAGCTCAGAAACCAGAAGTTTTAACATTTTAATCAGGAGGTAAGAAAAGATGGCTAATGCAAAGTACTACGGAACAGGAAGAAGAAAAAAATCAATTGCCAGAGTATATTTAGTACCGGGAACTGGTAAGATTACAATTAATAAAAGAGATATTGACGATTATTTGGGAATGGAAACCCTGAAAGTTATCGTTCGCCAGCCATTGGTGGCAACAGATACTGTTGATAAATTTGACGTTTTAGTAAATGTAAAAGGCGGCGGATATACAGGTCAGGCCGGAGCAATCAGACATGGTATTTCCAGAGCGCTGCTACAGGCAGACGCTGATTACAGACCAGTGCTGAAGACAGCAGGCTACTTGACACGTGATCCAAGAATGAAGGAAAGAAAGAAATACGGTCTCAAAGGAGCACGTCGTGCGCCACAGTTCTCAAAGAGATAGTTTGGAACAGAATAAGAGATTTTACAAAACCCTTGAAAATCCAGTATTTTCAAGGGTTTTCTTTATGTTTGCGTTTTCCTGAATTGCGGTAAAAAGTGCTGAATTTTGAAGTGTAGCACACACATAGCACACAAGTAACACATAGGCGGGGACATAAAAATCTTGTGTCTTGCGTAAGACTTTTAGGATTAGGTGGTTTTACTGCCATTAAGCCTTGCTTGCGTAAAAACCGATACAAGCCTGGAATGGAACGGGTGTAACCGCGTTGCATGAGTTTCACCCAGAAAATAACTAATCCGGTATCAGGATTACGTCTGCGCGTGTTGTTAATGAGCCTGATTTGTCAACATATTTAATAAGTGGTAGACAATAGCGCATATCCTGTATTATAGTAGTCATAGCAGAGAACTCCTTTCGGTTTGTTTTGGTTGTGGTGACTTAAATTATAACACAAAGGCAGTGTCTCTGCTTTTTAAATATTGAGTTGTAACACATGTATTGTAATCCTACACTAACGGTTTGCATTAACGGGATTTATTCTTGAATTTATCCGGGGATTATGCTATATTATAGACACAAAAGAGGAAACAACCGCCCACAAAGTGGTTGACCTCCAGTAGCATTAAAGCCTACCTTCACCGGGCAAGTGACAAGGTAGGCTTATTTATTTTCGCTTGTTGTTCCTATCAATATAGGCAAGCAGCGCAATCAGGAAGTTACCACCCAAAAATAACAGGCTTAAAATCTGGTATGTATCCATCTGCACCACCTCCCCTCTTTTTCAAGTTTAGGGAGGCTGCCACCCTGCAACACGATTGTTTCTCTTTGGTATTCTACCATATTCTTTCTTTTGTGACAATTCCCTGTTAAGTTTTGTCAAGTGGCCTTTGATGATGTATAAACCGTCAAAATATCTATAGTTTATTTGAGATGACTGACATTATGACTGAGGGAAAAATGGCGGTAAAGAAGATAAATAGTTTTTGATGAAGGTATTGCTTTTAATCAGGAGACAACATTGTGTGGAAAATCAATATTAAATAATATAGTATTGCCACATACGAAGGAGGCCATTGCATAGTGTAAAAAGTATGAAGAGCTGATAGCTTACATATATGTAAGTTATCAGTTTTTTACTTTCCCTTTATGATAATAAATATTAAGAGGGGAAGGGGAAAGAAAATGATATCTTTTGAACCATTTTGGATGATGCTGAAAGATCGGAAAATATCAATTTATGATTTAGAATATACATATAATCTCAACCCTGCCGAGATCAGCAGACTAAAGCATAATCACAATTTTACACTCAAATCTATCAATCGTCTCTGTCAGATATTTCATTGTCAGCCCAGCGATATTATGGTTTATAAGGAATATGAGCTTTTCTAAGAAAGTTATGGCATTTACTGACAGATCTATTGAAAGGTGGAAATATTTTCTCAAATGTAAGTTCTCAGGTGAAAAAAGCAGCGGTAAAATAATAAGTAAATAAAAAGGAATAAGCAAGTAAAGTGCAGAACAAACCCTGTGCAGAATAGAATAAGGGAGATGGTTTTGTGGCGGGAAAAGAGAATGCTTCTTCCGGAGGCAGAAGAAATCAATCTTCCGGGGGAGCAAAGAAAAGTAATGACGCCGGGATTATGGATAATAATTTTATATTGCTGGACGAACTGGTATACGCACCGCTGCATGCGCTGGCAGAGTCGAATCAAAAACTTCGGGCCCATGTGATAGATTTTGTCAAAAGCATGGGGTCAGTGAAGCAGAATGGTCAGGAAGAAGTGATTCATCTGGATAATATGAATCTTGCTTATGATCAAGTTCGGCAGGAAAATGAAGATGGATACAGCTTAGACAATCTGCAGGTGCAGATTCCTTTGCTGTCGGTTGTGCCCATCACAAATCTTATGGTGGAGAAAGCGGAGATTACATTCGCAACGGAGGTGAGAGCGGAGAGCGACCCAGACGGAAAAGTTCGGATTAATGGCAGGATTTGTTCACCAGAACAGCGGGACAGCAATTTTCTGCCGAGAGTATCTTACCACATGGAGGTTAAATCTATTCCAGCTACAGAGGGAGTGATGCGTATTACCGACATGCTGAGCTCCAATCAGATGGCAAAACAGTTAGATACCACCCCTGTTACGATAGATGGTAATCTGAGTACCCAGGAGCAGAAAAACACATGGCAGGAAATTTCTGAATATAAGCGTAATGTGAAAAAGCTGAGACAATTATATCAAAAAGTAACAGAAAGTTTAAAAGAGCAAGAAAAACTCTATCAGATCAGTCACGATGCAGATCCAGAAGAAACCTATGCTTTTAACAGACAGATTTATTTAAAAGCTCAGTCTGACATTATGAATCAAATGATGGAACTTCAGGAAAAAATCATGATGCTGGAATTGAAAAATGGATTGGATGAAAACAGAAAAAGTAAGGAAAACGGAAATGAAAAAGTGTGAAGAGGAGGAAAGGATAAAAAAGACAGGAAAGAGATATGCTGACTATCTTTGGAGCTGCATGAATCTTAGACTGTGGATGGAATATGGAGATTGTGATTTTGAACATAGAAATATTCTGTGGATAGAAAAGATAGAAGCAGATGTTTCCTTTCTCCGATAAAACAGGCAGAAGAAAATACAGATGAAAAATAAAGGAGGTACCTTATGTCAATAGCGGAGCAATTTGCAGGATTAGATATGAAAAGTTTGATTGGAGGTCCGCTTACAGCGGCGGCAGACGCCAGTATTCTACTGGCTCGTTCCACAGCAGATTTTATCAATGACGTTGGATTTGACGCAAATGGAAGGGTACGCACGGCGTCTTTTGGATATCAGAGACGGAGTGCAAATGATGATGGAACAAGTAATTTAGAAGAAATGAAAGTTGCGGTGCCGGTACTTGCCATTGTGCCCATTCCAAATCTTCAGGTGGATGAGGTAAACGTGCTGTTTGATATGGAGGTAAAACAGAGTGAGAAGTCAGAGAAGGCAACAGACCTGGGTGCGTCTTTGTCTGGATCTGCAAAGTTTGGCCCAATCAAAGTCAATATTACAGGAAGTGTCAGTTCCCACAGTTCCAATACCAGAAGTTCTGATAATTCAGCAAAATATCATGTAGATGTCAGAGCCTCCAATCACGGAACACCAGAAGGACTGTCCAGGGTGTTAGATATGATGGCTTCCTGTATCTCGCCTATGCTGATAAGCTCGGAATTGAAAGATGGAAACGGACAAAATCTCACAGACAGCGCCCGTCTGAAAGCAGAAAATATGAAACGATTAAGAGGGGATATTCTTGTCCTGGAAAATCAGCGGGATGCGGCTCGAAATGGGTTAGAAAGTAACATTCAGAAAATGAAAAATTTAGCTGCCAGTCAGCAGAATGCATATCAGGCTTCTCTGACTCAGATGCTGCAGAGATTGGACCGCTCCAAAGAGGAGGATGAGAATAAGGCGGATCAGTTCAGTCAGGCAATGGATGAGGTAAACCAGACCTGGTGGAATTTCTGCAATCAGATGGCAGACTTAATCAGGCTGGCGGCAGACAGCGGCGGTGAGGGCAAAGGAGTGTCGGAGCTTTTTGGATTAAAAGCTTTCCGTAAAGACGGAACCTGTGCCGAATATGGTGATTCTGAGAGCCAGTATCAGGCATTAGCTGTCGTCCAGAATCAGGCGATAGAGGCACAGAAAACCTATGATCGCATAGAGGAAAATCTGCTGTCAAAACGTGTGGAATATAACAATGCTATCTCCGGAGGAGTGGCAGACCAGGCGCAGAATACAGGTACTCTTCCCCAGCAAAGCAGCGGCAGGCCAGCAACGCCGGCTCAGGCAGACAGCGGGATAACGCCAGTTCAGGCAGATGGGGCGAAGGAAAAGGGAGCCAAAAGTAAATAGCAAGTGACAGAATAAAAGAGAAGGATTCCGTGTGAATGGAGTGGAAGGATTGAATATGAATGGAGCAGAAACGGAAACATACCATGTCCGAAATCCGGTATGTAAAACTGGTTGCCATAGGCAGTGTGAATCCTAATCAGCCTTTATCAGATCAGTCCAGGGAAGAACAGCTTGCGTTGCTGAATCGCTGCCTCAATGATTATCCCAAAGGGATCATTATTGGAAAAGATATCGCTGTGGGATGTTATAGGATTGGAGAGCATGAGCTGACGATGGAAAAAGTGACCTATCATGTAGGATTTGCAAGAAAACCTCCATGGGAGAATGGAAATGAATGGTAGGATTCAAGAAGGATTTCGTAAGAGAATGGAAATGAATTTTAGGCAGAAAAGGGAGAGGAACAGATGAGAAATGTACTTGCAGTAGAAGAAATCAGCCAGATTGGAAATAATGCCTGTTGGATGGCAGTTTGTAATATGATTCATTTGTATTATCGGGGACAGAGGTTATTTTGGGAAGGAAGACATGATGCAGATCTGCCGGGAGATATCAATACAGTGGCAAGATTAAATGGATTTCGCTGGATCAATGTTTCCATTGACTTTTCAGAGATTAAGAAGGCCATTGATGACAATCAATTGCTGCTGGCAGATACAACCTTGACGAATGGAGCAGGTCACGGAGTATTGATTTCTGGATATGACGATACCAATGGACAGCAGATTCATGTGCTGGATCCAGCGATTTCCAATGGAGGAATTGGAAGATGGATGTCTTACCGAGGAACTGGCAATTATAATACCGGAGTATCCAGCTTTACGATGGATGGATTGTACTATGCACAGTACGATCATTTGTAAGAGGAAGCAATGGGAATTTCAATCTGCACAATATAGTCTTCCACTCGGTCAATGACATTTTCATTGATGCCCATCTCATAGGAATAACCGGATAAGGTCAGACCATGCTGGGCGGCGTAGTGCAGGACCTCCTGATAACGCTTTGGGATCTTGTCCCAGTTTCCCTTGTGGAAGGCTCTCAGATAACTGCCGCCGGGCTGCAGGTGCAACCCGGTTTGGGCAGTATTTTTCGTTTTATAGATCTGCCGGTGGACAGGGAGATCTATAAATAATTTGGAGTAATTATGAAAGTCGCCCTTTTGCAGGCTGGAGACAGAGATCATGGAGCCATAGGAAGCATCATGGAGACGTCCCAACTGGTATTTTTCTGTCTCAGCTGTAATCAGTTCCACTTCTTTTTCAAAGGAAATATCCGGATCAATCTCCACAGTAACCAGGCGGCGTTCTTCTTTTGCCACAATGCTGATTTTAGATAAATCCATGGTAAGCAAAGTGACCATATTCTGATGATGACTGCATAAGGTGTTTCGGACTGCCTGCAGATGGACAAGATGGCGGTCTAAATCCCCGATCTTCTCTTCCAGAAGACATTTCAGTTTTTTGGCAGAACGATGTTCCATGAATTTTTGTATCACTTCCAGAGAGACGTCCAGTTCCCGCAGCAGGAGAATGGTTTCTAATATGGGACTTTGATGATAGCTGTAATAGCGATAGCCATTTTCAGGGTGGATGAAGGCAGGGTGGAATAGGCCAATCTCGTCATACCACATCAATGTTTTCTTATTGATTCCATGCATAGCCGCAAATTGGCCGATGGTGAGGAGTTTGCTTTTGGGATCTGTGTTCTTTCTAATCTCTGATTTGTTTTTTTCTTTCATTTTATCATTTTCCTCTTGACTGTACAGTTACTGTACGGATTACAATGTATCGTAACATCGATGTAGAAAAAAAGCAAGGAGAAAAATCTATGGAAGATCAAAATAAAGGTAAAAATAAAGACAAAAATATATATGCAAAACCAGTGACGTTGAAAAATATTTTGAAGTTTGCAGTTCCTACCATTGCTATGACAGTATTTATGTCTTTCTATACTATGGTGGACGGTTTGTTTGTATCTAATCTGATTGGGACAAATGCGCTGTCAGCTATCAATTTGACAGCGCCGGTGATCCAGCTTGTCACAGCTGTTTCCACCATGCTGGCCACTGGAGGCAGCGCGGTTATTATGAAAAAAATGGGAGAACAAAAGGAGAAAGAAGCGAGAGAAGATTTTACGTTTCTGATTTTGGTGAATGTGGCGGTTGGGATTGTGATGTGCGGCCTTGGATATCTGCTGATGGATCATATTTTTGCAGGGATGAACCTGTCTGTAGACGTGGCTGATTACTGTGTATCTTATCTGAGACGTTATCTATTATTTACAGTACCCATTCTGCTGATGAATAATTTTACTCTTTACATGATTGCCAGCGGGAAAGCGGCTCTTTCCTTTGTGTGTTCCGTGACGGGCGGCATCCTGAATATGGTCCTCGACTACGTGTTTATTGCTGTATTTCATATGGGAATCGGCGGTGCGGCTATGGCTACCGGACTGGGCTATTCTGTGACTGCGGTGGTGGGTTTTGTGGTGTTTTGCCAGAGAAAGAACCTTTTGCATTTTAAGAAGCCGGCGGTTCGTCTGGAAGTTCTTAAAAATGCTGCCACAAACGGATGTTCTGAGATGGCCGCTGCCTTGGTTACAGGGATCATCACCATGATGTTTAACTGGACGATGCTTCGTTATGTAGGAGAAAATGGCGTGGCTGCCGTTACAATTATTATGTACGTACTGATGTTTGCAAGTTCTCTCTATACCGGTTATTCTTACGGAGTGGCTCCCATGATCAGTTTTTACCATGGAGAGCAGAATGGGGAAAAATTGAAAAAATTAATACTTGTCAGTTTGAAGGTAATTGGAGTGATTTCCCTTTTGACGGTAGCGCTGTCATTGACTTTTACCAAACCTCTGGTGTCCATTTTTGCAAGACCGGATAATCCTGTGTATGATTTGGCTGTGACTGGAAACAGGATCTGCACCATAGCCCTGCTTTTTATCGGGTTTAATATTTTTGCCAGCGGGACTTTTACAGCCCTTTCCAACGGAATTGTCTCTGCAGTTTTAGCATTTTCACGATCTTTTGTGTTTATGCTGATTACAATGCTGGTGCTGCCTGCCTTTTTCGGCATAAATGGAATCTGGCTGGCAACTCCTGGGGCAGAGTTGATGGCTTTGATTCTGTCTGGAATTATGGTGAAAAAATATGGGCCCAGAACATTCCAGAATGGGCAGCCAGCTGTTTCCTAAAGGGCGTATTTAAATGAAATAGAGTACAAAACAAAGGCAGTCGACGACAGTAATCTGTGTTCGAGGGCCTTTGTTTTTAGGTGCTAAAACAATTGAATTTACAAAAGAATAATGGTAAAATACAAAAGAATGGCTATTTCATAGCCCTTGTAATCGAAAAGAGAAAATACAGGAGGAATCAACGGTGAAAGCGAAAAGAAGCATCAGTGGAAAGATATTGTTGAATACCATTATTATGATGGTATGTCTGGCAGTCGTGTTCATTGTATTGATGACACGCTCCATGAAATCTCTTACGAATACGGTTTTAACAAATGCACTTCCCTCCATAAGTAAGACAGCGGCTCAGAGTTTGGAAGGAAATATGCATATGCTGGCGGACCGCATTTTTATGATAGGAGATAATGAGATCATAACAGTGGCAGACAGCTCAGCGGAAGAGAAACAAGGAGTGCTGGAAAAGGCACAGTCCGGGATAGAGTTTGCATGGCTGGGGTTGTATGACCTAGAAGGGAATCTTTACCTGGGCCAGGAAAACTGCCCGCAGTCTCTGCAGGAGAGGAAGTTATTTCAGTCCATGCAGGAAACACAGAATCTGGTGGTGGATGATATTTTCTGTAACGGAGATACGTTAGAGCTTACAGTGGGAATGCCAATCACCGATGCAGAGGGAACATTGCTCTATTATCTGACAGGCAGTTATAATTATGATATATTGAGCGATGTTTTAAACAGTATCAATATCAGCGCCAATGGGGAGGCATTTATTGTAAATGCAGACGGCCAAATTATGGGGCATAGAAATACAGAACTAGTAAAAGAACAGACCGACATGGCGGATTATGTAGGTTCAAAAGCCATGGAGGAAAAGGTGGTTTCTGGTGAAACAGGAGTGATGATTTTAGAGAAAGGGAAGGATACAAAACTGCTAAGTTATGTTCCTATCAGCGGAACCAACTGGTTTCTTACGCTGATTGTTCCCCAGGATGATTTTATGGGGCCGGCAAATCAGAGTATTTTGTGGGGCATTTATATTACCATCGGCTTGATGGTTCTGGCAGGAATCTTTACCCTCAGATTTTCTTCTCAGATTAAAAAATCTCTGCAGAGTGTTACCAGACGAATCGAGCTGCTGGCCAATGGCGATCTGAAAACGCCGGCCCAGGTGGTTCGAACAAAAGATGAGACCCAGGTGCTGTCCACATCGCTGAATTATACCATTGACAGCATTAATGGATATATTTCTGAGCTGTCCGAGATTCTGTCTAGCATTTCAGAAGGAGATTTTGATGTGTCGGTGAAGGGAGATTTTAAAGGAGATTTTATCATTATGAAAGAATCTCTGAATCACATTATCGAATCTTTAAGCAGAATGCTGATAGCTGTGCAGGACTCCTCCAGAGAGGTATTAGAAACAGCAGGAGTTGTGTCAGAAAGCGCAATGCAGGTACATACTGGTTCCAGTGAACAATCTTCTTCCCTTACAGTATTGACAGAGGAAACAAAAGCCATCGAGGAAAATATTACAGAGGTGGACGGAAATACAAAACTTGCGGGAGAATTGATGGAAAGAGCTAAAAGTAATATGGACAGCGGCGATGGAAATATGAAAAATCTGCTGCAGGCCATGGAGGATATCAATAGAAATTCCATCGAGATCACAAAGATCAATAAAATATTAAGCGATATTGCCTTTCAGACAAATATACTGGCGCTGAACGCTTCTGTGGAAGCTGGAAGGGCAGGAGAGGCAGGAAAAGGGTTTGCAGTGGTGGCTGCGGAAGTGCGCACGCTTGCAGCCCAGAGTACAGAGTCCGCGCAGCAGGCTGCAGAGGTAATAGAACGTTCTCTGAATTCAGTGAAAAGCGGCGTGATCTATGCGAATCAGGCGGCAGAATCTTTTGAAAATATCGGTGATGTATCCAGCAAAATGTCAGATATCACCCAACAGTTGGAAAAATCTGTGGAGATCCAAAAAGAATCTCTGGAAAATATGGCAGAACAAATTGCCCAGATCAATGATGCGGCTCAGAGAAATCTCAATGCAAGTTACGAGAGCACCACTGCCAGCCAGAAACTGCACAGTCAGGCAGAGGATCTTCAGAATATATCGGGTCAATTCCATTTAAGGAGGGACAGATAATATGAGAAAGAAAAAGATATATGGGATCATCTTTTGTATTTTCATTATGACCTTTGCGCTGGGCTGTGGAGGCGAAGAAAAGAAAGGACAGTGGAAAGATGGGTATTATACAGCCATTATGGAAGAGTATAGTCATGGCTGGAAAGAATTTGTGACAATCTGTGTGATGGATCACAAGATTGTCAATGTGGAATACAATGCCAAGAATTCCAGTGGTTTTATCAAGTCCTGGGATATTGCCTACATGAGAAATATGAATCCTGTTACAGGTACTTATCCAAATCGATATACTAGGAATTATGCGGCAGATCTTTTGAAAAAGCAAAGTGCAGATCAGATTGATATGATTGCCGGAGCCTCCTCTTCTGGAGGAAATTTCCGCAGGCTGGCAGCGGCAGTTTTAGAATGTGCGGAAACAGGAAATACAGAGATTGCTGTAGTGCCGGTAGAAAAGTCAGAGGAGTAAGAAGAGCTGGAGAAAATGATTGAGGTTATTTTCTTTTGTGACAGGCGAAATGGCTTTATAGAGGGAATGGAGGAGGAATTGTAAAGTGGAAAGAGAGAGGCTGGGTTCTAGATTAGGATTTATTTTATTGTCGGCCGGCTGTGCCATCGGCATTGGGAATGTGTGGAGGTTTCCTTATATTGCGGGAATGTACGGAGGAGGCATGTTCGTACTGCTGTACCTGTTCTTTTTGATTGCTATGGGGGTGCCGGTAATGACCATGGAGTTTGCAGTGGGCCGCGCCAGCAGAAAAAGTGTGATCCGAAGTTTTTCAGAGCTGGAAAAGCCAGGACAGAAATGGCATTTGAACGGATACTTAGGCATGGCAGGCAATTATATTTTGATGATGTTTTATACAACGGTGGCAGGATGGATGCTGTACTATTTTTACCAGATGTTGACTGGAAAATTTGCGGGAAAAGATATGGAGCAGGTGGCCGGGATGTTCCAGGGAATGCTGGAAAATCCTCTGGTGCTGACCAGTGTAATGGTATTGATTGTTGCAGCAGGAATTTTGATCTGTTCTCTGGGCCTGCAGAATGGCGTGGAGAGAATTACAAAAGTGATGATGACTCTTCTGTTGTGTATCATTGTGATTTTGGCAGTGCGGGGAATGACGTTAGAAGGCGGAATTGAGGGACTGAAATTTTATCTGCTTCCAGATATGGATAGAATGAGGGAGGTTGGAATCTTTGAGACCATCACAGCAGCCATGAATCAGGCATTTTTCACCTTAAGCCTGGGAATCGGCGCTATGGCCATCTTTGGCAGCTACATAGATAAGAAGCGTACACTGTTAGGAGAATCTGTAAATATTGCAGTGTTAGATACTTTTGTGGCGATTGTCTCTGGATTAATTATTTTTCCCACCTGCTTTGCTTTTGGGATTCGTCCTGATATGGGACCCAGCCTGATCTTTATTACTCTGCCTAATATTTTTAATCATATGGCGGCAGGACGGATCTGGGGAACACTGTTCTTTTTGTTTATGACCTTTGCAGCATTTTCTACTATTTTAGCAGTTTTTGAAAACATTATTTCCTGCGGAATGGATCTGTTTGGATGGAGCAGAGGAAAATCTTGTGTGATCAATCTGGCAGTGATTATTTTATTATCCCTGCCTTGCGTCTTCGGCTATAATCTCTGGTCTGATTTTCAGCCTATGGGAGAGGGATCTGCAGTTTTAGACCTGGAAGATTTTATTGTCAGCAATGTGATTCTGCCGGTGGGATCCCTCTGCTACCTCCTGTTCTGCGTCACAAAGAAGGGATGGGGATTTGAAGCTTATCTCAAAGAAGCAAATACAGGAGAAGGATTGAAAATGCCTGGGTGGATCCGCATTTATGTGACCTATCTTCTTCCGGTGCTGTTAATCTTTTTGATTCTGCAAGGATGGTTTGGATAATAGAGAAGAAAATTCCTTCTTGACTCTGACGGAGCGTCATAGATTATGATGTTCTTATCAGGAACAGGAGGTAAGAATCTATGAGAACAGTAAAAGAAATATCAGACTTGACAGGAATCAGCGTGCGCACCCTTCATTATTATGATGAGATTGATCTGTTGAAGCCTACGGAGAAAAGCGAAGCTGGATATCGGCTTTATGACGATAAAGCATTAGAGACATTACAGCAGATTTTATTTTTTCGTGAATTTGATATTCCTCTAAAAGAAATAAAAGCGATCATGGAGGACCCGGTTCTTGAGAAGAAGCAGATTTTGCAGATGCAGCGGAAAATGCTGGTTGTAAAAAAAGAACGGATGGAGCGATTGATTGCCAGCATTGACCGTATTCTGAAAGGAGACAGGGAAATGGATTTTGAGGTATTCAACAGAGCAGAGATAGAGGAGATCTATCATTCTATGGAAGAAAATATGAGCCAGGAGCAGAAGGCAGTTTTTATTGAGCAATATGGAAGTATGGAAGCGTGGAAGAAAAACTTTCTTATAAATGCTTCCAGTGAGGAGGCTCAGAGGAATTATCAAAAGATCGTAGAATGGTACGGAAGCAAAGAAAAAGCCATGGAAGCATCCAAAAATCCTGGAAATTCAGAATTACTTCCGGCATATCAGAAACGGATGGGAAGGATTTTAGAAAAACTTGCCACAAAAAAGGAACAAGATGTAAACTCCTTGGAAGTGAAAGAACTGATCGGTGAGTATGATTTTGTGTCAAGGCAGTTGTATCAGCTAGAAGACAGTACAGCCTTTTTGCTGGATCTGGCAGAAACTTATCAGAACAATCAGGAGATTCAAAAGTTCCAGGATTCTGTCTATGGAGAGGGAGTGACGGAATTTGTGGGAAGGGCCATAGCGGCTTTTTGCAGTGGGAAGTAAGGGAGAGAGCAGCTTCAGGGATTGGGGCTGCTCTTCTTAGGATTTTTGTGTAAAATGAAAATAGTATGGCAATATATAGATACATATTAGGGAGGAGACAGAATGATATCCGGGGAATTGCAAAAGGGATGGAAAACAGCATTTATGGATCAAAGTGCAAACTCTAATCTGGCTTACCGGTCAGAATTTGTTTCCAATGATTCAGAACGTGGAAGAAATGTGTTGTCTGCCATAGAACAGGAATTAAAAGAGTGCCAGGAATTTTCTATTAGCGTAGCTTTTATTACATTGGGCGGGATCACTCCATTACTGCAGGCATTGAAGGAATTGGAACAAAGAGGCGTGAGAGGAAGGATTCTCACAACGGATTATCAGGTATTCAGCGATCCCAGGGCTTTAGAAAAGCTGCATTCTCTGAAAAATGTTGAGTTGAAAATGTTCTGTACCCAAAAGGAGAAAGAGGGATTTCATACAAAAGGATATATTTTCAGAAAAGAGGAAATCTATCGGATCATTGTGGGAAGTTCGAATCTGACAGCCAGTGCGCTGAAAACAAATCGGGAATGGAATACAAAACTTGTAGGGTATGAGTCAGGAGAGCTGATCTGTGGTATTTTACAGGAATTTGACGCTTTGTGGGAAGATACACATAGCCTTGTCTATGACGACTTTATAGAAGACTACCGTATTCGCTACCAATTAGTAAAAAAGCAGAGGAAAGTTGCAAGAGCGGCCTTTCCAATTTCCCTGGATCAATACAAGTTACAGCCAAACGCAATGCAGACTGCTTTTGTAAAAAATATTCAGGAGCTGCTTCGGAGAAAGGAGAAAAGGGCTCTTTTGATCTCAGCTACGGGAACCGGGAAGACCTATGCGTCAGCCTTTGCACTGCGGGAAATGAATCCGAAGAAAGTCTTATTTTTGGTACATAGAGAGCGGATTGCCAAACAGGCTCTTGTCAGCTACCAACGAGTATTTGGCAGCAAGAAAGCAGATGGAAAAGACTGTCAGTATGCATTGCTTTCAGGAAATACTTCCAGGGATATGGAACACATCAAGGAGGCAGATCTGATCTTTGCCACCATGCAGATGATGTGCAAAGAAAGTGTGCAAAAAGAATTTTCCAGGGATGCATTTTCTGTGATTTGCTTAGATGAGGCACATCATTCAGGGGCAGAAAGTTACCAGAAGATTATGGACTATTTTCAACCGGATTTTTGGCTTGGAATGACAGCCAGCCCAGAGACGGACCGGTTTGATGTGTATGGGATATTCCATCATAATATTGCCTATGAGATCCGTCTGCAGCAGGCGTTGGAAGAAGAGCTGCTCTGTCCGTTTCACTATTTTGGAATCACAGATTTGGAGATAGATGGAAAGACCATAGGAGAGGAAAATTTTTGTGATTTCAATCATTTGGTATGTGAGGAACGGGTTGATTATATCATAACTCAGGCACAGTATTATGGTTACAGCGGAGAACGCGTGAAAGGGTTGATTTTCTGCAGCCGGAAGGAAGAGGCTAGACAATTGTCTCAAAAATTTAATGAAAGAGGATTTCAGACAGCAGTATTGACAGGAGAAGACAGTGAAACAAAACGGGAAAAAGCGATGGAACAGCTGGTCATGGATGTTCCAAAAGAAAAGATAAAAGAGACAGAATATTTAGATTATATTTTTACTGTTGATATTTTTTCTGAAGGCGTGGATATTCCAGAGGTCAATCAGGTGATTATGCTCCGGCCTACAAAGTCAGCCATTGTATTTGTTCAGCAGTTAGGGCGAGGCCTTAGAAAATCAAAAGGAAAAGAGTTTGTGGTAATTTTGGACTTTATTGGAAATTATAAAAATAATTTTCTGATACCTATTGCTCTTTCTGGCGATCGCAGTTATAACAAAGATAATGTTCGGCGGTATGTTATGGAAGGAGACCGTATGATTCCTGGTGTGTCCACCATACATTTTGATGAGATCAGCCGGAAACGTATTTTTGCGGCCATTGACACAGCCAATTTCAGTGATCTGAAATTGATCCGAGAAAATTATACTAATTTGAAATACAAATTAGGAAGGATTCCCAGATTAAAAGATTTTGATGAATACGGAGAAATGGATGTATGCAGGATTTTTGACAACAGCAGTCTAGGGTCCTATCACAAATTTCTTGCAAAATATGAGAAAGACTATCAAGTTTCCTTGTCTGAGGAGGAAGAGAAAGTAATAGAATTTATTTCTAAAAAGTTAGCGGCAGGCAAACGGATTCATGAGCTAGAAATGTTAAAACGCCTGATGACTTATCAGCCCAAGGTTCTTAGCATTTTAAAGAAAAACCTTCAGGAACATTATGGGATTTCTATGGATGCATGCACATGTAAGAATGTAGTAAATGTGATGACCAATGAATTTCCAACTGGAACGGGAAAGAAAACTTATGATGACTGTGTTTTTATAGAAAAGGAGGCAGAGGATTATAATATTTCACGAAAATTTGAAAAAATGCTGCGCAATCCTGCATTCTATGATATTGTGAAAGAGTTGGTTGCATTTGGGATTTCCAGATACCAGAGGGACTTTAGTCAGCGGTATCAGGACACGGATTTTGTGCTGTATCAAAAGTATACTTATGAAGACGCCTGCCGAATTCTGCGATGGGAAAATAATGAAGTGCCTTTAAATATTGGAGGCTATAAATATGATAAAAAGACCAGGACATTTCCAGTGTTTATCAATTATGATAAATCAGAGGATATCAGTGATACCACAAAATATGAAGATCATTTTGTCAACGCCAATGTTCTCATTGCTGTTTCCAAATCCGGCAGAAATATGGAATCAGAGGATGTACAGAATTTTCTTCACGCAAAGGAGCGGGGCATAGAAGTACATTTATTTGTTCGAAAAAATAAAGATGACAAGATTTCAAAAGAATTCTATTATTTGGGACGTATGAATGCGTCAGGAAAGGCAGAGGAATTCTGTATGGCTAATACACAGAAGACAGCAGTGAAAATCGAATGGATCCTGGACACGCCGGTGCGGGATGATATTTATCATTATATCATTGGATAATATTTTGCGGCATGGCAGATGAGCTATGGGAGGAAAAGATGAAAACAGTAAAAGTAGTTGCGGCAATTATAAGAAATCAGGACAAGATTTTTGCAACCCAGCGGGGGTACGGGGAGTTTCAAGGCGGATGGGAATTTCCAGGAGGAAAAATCGAAACGGGAGAGACGCCGGAAGAGGCTTTGGTCCGAGAGATCAAAGAGGAATTGGATACTTTGATTGTTCCTGGAAGAAAAATTGCCTGTATCGAGTATGATTATCCTCAGTTTCATTTGTCTATGGAGTGCTTTTGGGCTGAGATTGTCTCAGGAGAATTAATCTTAAAGGAACATAAGGATGCAAAATGGCTTTCGAAAGGGGAACTAGACAGCGTTGCATGGCTGCCGGCAGATCTGGAATTGATAGATCAGATCAGAAAATATCTGTAAAATTTTGTGAGGTTCCGGGATTTTATTCTTTAAATTTACCCGTAGACTTACGCACAATCAACTGAGGCTCATACTCCAGCCGCACAACGTAGCTGCGTTCTGAGCCCTGTTTTTTTTGTTGATTTTTTCGGTAGATCATATTTACTGCTTCCTTGCCCTTCTGCATGGCAGCATGGTCGATGGTGGTCAAAGAAATCTGAGGCATGGCAGAAAGAGAGATATTGTCGAATCCACAGACAGAGTAGTCTTTTGGAATGCGGTATCCCCGGTCGGAAAGGGCGGCCATAATTCCGAAAGCTACCATATCATTATTGCCGATAAAAGCAGTGGAATTTGTCCCCTCTTCTAAAGCTCGGATGGTCTGGTCGTAGCCATTTTGGTACTCTGCGTTTTCCCTGGAATACTGGTCAAAAAGGGACTGACGCGGATAGCGCACTTCAAGCTGATCTTCTGGAATCCCATAATTGCGGAAACTGTTTTTGACGCCTTCTAAGCGGTTGATACGGCTGATCTCTTTGGAACGGATAGGTGTGGAAATATATGTAATCCTGGTATGGCCCAGCGAGATCAGATATTCCCCGATCATGCAGCCCGGTTTCTTGCTGTCTAGTTCCACGGAATCAAACCGGCAGGAAGGAGGTTTGTCCCCCACAGAGATAACGGGTACTATTTTGGATAGTGCGTCAAGTTTCTGAATCCGGTTCAAGGGATACAGGGATACCAGACCGGCCAGCCGGGTTTGATTCAGAAGTTCCAGGTAGATATCTTCATTTGCAGCATCCCGGTCTGTGGAAGCTGTCAGAACGGTATATCCGTAATTGCGGGCATATTCTGTGATGGAGTGAATCATCATGGAATAATATCCGTTTGTGATCATGGGACACAAAATGATGATGGTATGCTCCAATGCCCGCTCTTTGATTTTCTCAGCGGCCATGGGTTTACTGTAGCCCATGGCTGCCGCTGTCTCTTTGACTTTTTTCACTGTTTCCGGTGTGAAGGATACGCCGGGACGTCCGCTTAATATCATAGATACTGTAGACTGAGAAATTCCCAGTTCTTCTGCAATATCTCTGGTGGTAACTTTATTTCGTTTTCCCATTTTGACACCTCGATTTTATCTGTGACTCTATCTGTAATTTCATATCAATTCAAAACAATCTCGATTTATTTTTAGTAATTCATTTTGATTGATCAAATATACTTTTGATTACTAATTATTATAGCTTTGATTAACGCCTTTTTCAAGTAGAATTAATCTTTTCTGAAAATTTCATAAAAAATATGATCGTGTATGTACAATAACAGGATGCTTTTCTTCATTTTTCCAAAATGAAGAGTTGAATTGTGGTTTACAATTTTTTTATTCTTTCTGAAAACAGGAATTAATCAATGAGAAATGATTAACGAAAATCTGCTGAAACCAGCGTATTTCCAGGCTTTTGGGACTTTGACAATCTATCTTTTTCGTGTTTTAATGATGCCATCAGAACAACGGAAACTATTTCATATCAAATTATTTTACAGGAGGTTACAACATGAGCGTTATTACTTTTATTTGTGCAGGTCAGATGAATTCAGCAATTACATTTCCAGCTTTTGAGAACGGACACGAGGTTCGTTTAGTTGGTTCTCCTCTGGATCGTGACATCATTGATGGGTTGAGAAAAGATAATTTTCACATTACCTTAAAAAGAACTCTTCATGATGGCATTAAATATTACCAGATTGAGGAATTGGAGGAGGCGCTAAAAGGAGCAGATTTGATCTTAGGAGGCGTCAGCAGCTTTGGTTTGGATTGGTTCTGCGATGAGATCCTTCCGATTGTCCCGGAAGAGGTACCCCTTCTTACGGTTACCAAAGGAATGGTGGATCTTGAAGATGGAACTTTAGTTCCTTATCCTCAGATTTTTGCAGAGCGTCAGCCCAAAGGCAAAAATATTAACTTTAACGCCATTGGAGGCCCATGTACCAGCTATGAATTGGCAGACCATGATGACAGTCATGTGGCATTCTGCGGAAAAGACCAAGAAACCTTAAAATATATCCGTTCTCTTTTGCAGACAGATTATTATCACATCAGCCTTTCCACGGATATCACTGGAGTGGAGTGCGCAGTTGCCATGAAAAATGCCTATGCTCTTGGCGTTACTCTGGCAGTGGGACTTGCTGAAAAGAGAGACGGAAAGATCGGAGCACAGCATTACAATTCTCAGGCCGCTCTTTTTGGACAGAGCGTAAAAGAGATGACTCGTCTTCTGGCTCTGATCGGAGGAAAGCCGGAGAATATCGTACATGGAGCTGGAGACTTATATGTTACCGTATTCGGCGGAAGAACCCGTAAGATCGGCACTCTGCTGGGCCGTGGACTTTCCTTCAAAGAGGCTATGGAGGAATTGCAGGGCGTTACTTTAGAGTCCATCGTGATTGCCACAAGAACAGCAAGGGCTGTCCGGAAATTGGCAGAACGAGGCGTGGTTTCTCTAAAGGATTATCCGCTGCTGATGCACGTAGACGCTATTATCAATGAGGGAGCAGAGGTAGAGATTCCATGGAAAGAGTTCACTTGGGATGACTTTGGAAAGAATTGAGGGGACAAATAGAATAGGAAGGAGAAGATAGCTATGGGAAAATATGCAATTGGGGTGGATTACGGAACTTTGTCGGTACGGTCTTTGTTGGTAGATATTGAGACTGGAAAGGAAGAGACCTTTAGTATCTATGAATATCCTCATGGTGTGATGGAACAGCGCATTCCTACTGGAACAACGCTTCCGGTAGGCTGGGCGCTTCAGGAGCCTCAAGATTATATGGAGGGTCTGATTTCCACCATTCGAAATGTGGTGGCGGAGAAAAATATTCTGCCGGAGGAAATTATTGGCATTGGCCTGGATTTTACCTCTTCAACAGTGATTCCTGTGAAAAATGATATGACGCCTCTGTGTCATCTGCCCAAATTTCAAGATGAGCCTCATGCTTATGTGAAATTGTGGAAGCACCATGGAGCAGAGGAAGAGGCAAAGATGATTGACAAGATTGCCAGAGAGCGAGGGGAAGAGTGGCTGTCCATTTATGGCGGAAAAGTGTCCAGCGAATGGTTTATTCCCAAGATTTTAGAAACCCTCCGTCATGCGCCGGAAGTATATGAAGAGGCTGATCGGTTTATGGAAGCGGGAGACTGGATGATCTGGCAGATGACAGGAGAAGAGAGCCGCAGCGCCTGCTGTGCCGGCTACAAGGCCTATTATCATCACGAAAATGGTTATCCATCCAAAGAATTTTTCCATGCCATTGATCCCCGGATGGAAAATATTGTGGAAACAAAATTAAACGCACCGGTAAAGGCCATTGGAGAGAAAGCCGGAAACCTGACAGAAGCTATGGCAGAAAAATTGGGATTGCTGCCGGGAATTCCGGTGGGAACCTGTATCATTGACGCTCATTCTTCTCTGCCTGGCTGTGGAATCGCTTCCTCTGGTGAGATGATGATCATTATTGGAACTTCTTCTGTACATATGATGCTGGGAGAGAAAGAGGTAAGAATTCCTGGGTTCTGCGGGACAGTAAAAGACGGTATTATGCCTGGATTTTTCGGATATGAAGCAGGGCAGTCCTGCGTGGGAGATCATTTTGCATGGTTTGTGGAACACTGTGTACCGGAAAATTATGAACAGGAAGCCCGTATGCGGGGAATCAATATTCATCAGCTTCTTACAGACCGTCTGGAAGGATATTCTGCTGGGTCCAGCGGACTGCTGGCTCTAGATTGGTTTAACGGCGTCCGCACTCCTTTGATGGATTTTGACCTCAATGGAATGATTCTGGGATTGAATCTTTCTACCAAACCAGAAGAGATCTATCTGGCCCTGATCGAAGCGACTGCTTATGGAACCCGTATGATCATAGAATCCTTTGAGGAGGCAGGGCTTCCGGTTCACTCTATCGTATTAAGCGGAGGGATTCCCATTAAAAATGAAATGGTGGTTCAGGTGTACGCAGACGTCTGCGGCAGGAACATCAAGGTGGTTGATTCCAGCCAGTCCAGCGCTCTTGGCGCGGCGATTCTCGGCGCGGCAGCAGCTTCTGAGGAGATCACTGGATTTAAGGATGCCAATGACGCAGCAAAACACCTTGGCAAAGTCAAAGAAAAAATATGGGAACCAAATCCTAAAAACACAGAAGCTTATCACCTTTTGTATCAAGAATATAAGAAATTGCACCAGTATTTTGGATGCGGTTCCAACGATGTTATGAAGAAACTGAATGAACTGCGTAGAACATGTAAGGAATAGAACGGAACATCTCAAGGGTTCAGATCCAACGCTGAAGAGAGGATATCATATGACCGCGTACATCCATATTGTAAAGGCTGTCCAGCAAAGAGAGGTCAAAATCTTCTAATTTACTGTAGCTTTGGATCTGTCCCTGATTCAGTAAAAGTATAGTGTCAGCAAAAGATAGAGCCAGATTCATGTCATGGAATACACCTACCACGCAGCGTCCTTGGAGAGCAGACCAAGTTTTCAGACTTTCGATCAATTCTACCTGATAACGCAGATCTAAGTGATTCGTGGGTTCGTCCAGCAGAATGATTTGGGGCTCCTGGGCAAAGGTGCGGGCCAGAAATACCCGTTGAAGCTGCCCGCCGGAGAGCCGGGTGACAAGATGTTCCCGCAGATCCCAGGTGCCGGTAAGGCGCAGACTGTCCTCTACAGCCTGACGGTCAGCAGGGCTTTCATTTGTCAAAAGTCCCTTTGCCTGATGGGCGTAACGCCCCAGCATTACGGTCTCATAAACGGTATAATCAAAAGCGGCTGGAGAAAACTGGCTCATCAAGGCCACCTTTTGGGCACGTTTCCTGACAGGAAGGGCGCTCAGATCACTGCCTGTCAGTTCTATTTTGCCGCCGCTGGGCAAAAGACCTGCCAAGGCCCGCAGCAAGGTGGTTTTTCCGCAGCCATTTGGGCCTAGGATACACAGTTTTTCCCCTTCTTTTACATGAAAAGAGATATCCTGAAGGATGGGAGTTCCTCCATAACCGCAGCTTAAATGTTCGATTCGCAGCATAGCAGCCTCCATTTCCGAAATACAGCAGAACAAAAATTTTCTACGAAATCCTGCAGAATTTTTGTTTTGCTGTATTTCTTTGCATTGCTGAAAAATTACTGATTTTTTCGTCCTGCAAAAAAGATATACAGGAAAAAAGGTGCGCCCAGCAGGGCGGTGATAGAGCCGATGGGAATCTCGCGGGCGGGAAGCAGTGTCCGGGCTGCAAGATCGCATAATACCAGAAAGGTGCCGCCGAACAGAGCGCTGGCGGGGAGTACTTTTTTGTGTGATGCGCCAAACCAGCGCCGCACAATGTGAGGGGCGATGAGATCCACAAACCCGATAATGCCCACGAAAGCCACTGCAGCGCCGGTTAGAACAGCTATGGCGGCCAGCAGGATGCGTTTAAGCTTTACCAGGTCTACTCCCATTGCCTGAGCTGACTCTTCACCGAAAGTCATCACATCTAGTTCACGGGAGTAAAACAAGAAGAAGACAAGTCCCAAAATTGAGGCTAGAGCCAATATCCATACAGCATTCCACTCTTTCATGGAAAAGCTTCCAGAGAGCCAGAGCTGGATACGTGCGGTGTAAGCCGGCGCGCTGGTTGCCAGCAGGTTCATGACTGCATTACAGAATAGAGAAAACACAGTGCCTACCAGGATAATCGTCACATTTGAGACTCCCTTATCCAGGCGGGAGGAGATAAAGACCACTAAAAATACGGTAGCTAAAGCAAAGGAAAGACTGACGCCAGGCAATAGAAAGGCCCCCAGACCTGCTGCGGTCAGACCAAAGGTGATTACAATAGCGGCTCCTAGTCCAGCTCCGGCGGATATCCCCAGACCGAATGGGGAGGCCAGGGGATTCTGCAGGATAGACTGGGTTACTGTGCCGCCCATTGCCAGCGCCGCCCCGGTGAGAAACGCCAGAAAGACTCGCGGCAGACGCATGTTCAGCACCATGGCCGGATAGCTGACGGGCAGTGTTTCAGGCAGCGGTGTTTCAAAAAAGTAATTAGATATGATGGCAAGAATGTCTGCGGGAGACACATACACGCTGCCGATGCCAATGCCCAAAAGCAATGCAGCCAGCGCTGCAAAAAGCAGCAAAATCATTTTTGTATAGTATTTCATTCAGCTGTGTAATAGTCTGGATAAAGAATCTCAGCCATCTGGCGCATGGCTTTGATAATGTTGTGGTTTGGACGGGAAGAAGCGTTATTGTCAACACTGTAAACATTTTTGCTGGAAACAGCAGAGATGTCAGCCCAGCCATCTCGGTTTAAAATCTCCTGTACAGGATCATCCGTATAGTTAACGTTTGTAAAAATGATATCTGGATTGGCAGCTACGACAGTCTCTCCTGATACAGTGAACCAGCCGGATTGATCAGCCAGAATATTTTCTGCGCCGATCCACTCAAGCATTTCATTGATGTAAGAGTCCTTGCCACAGCTGTACATATCTGGAGCAGGAGCAATCTCGAAATAAACCCGTTTGCGCTCTTCCTGTGGGATCTTTGCGGCGATATCAGCAAGCTCATTGAGCTGTGTATCAAAATCTTCCAGCAAGGCTGCCCCGGCCTCGGCTGCGCCTAAAGCGGATGCAAGAAATTCAATATCGCTCTTAATTCCTGCAATGTTGTCTCGGTTTGGAACACAGATCACGCAGGTACCTGCGTCAATCAGTGTTTGGAAAGGATTCTCCTGGTCGTAGAAAGTCTCGTTTGTAACTAATAGGATATCAGGATTCAGAGCTGTTAATTGCTCCATGTCAGGGGTGGTAATGTTTTCAAAAACAGTAATGCTTTCAGAATCCGGCAGACCTTCGATGTCTGCACTGTAACTGTCGTATCCGACTACCTTGTCTCCCAGATCCAGAGCGGTTATGATCTCAGATAGAGCCGGAGACAGTACAACAATAGAGTTTACCTCTTCCGGGATAGAAATCTCTGCTCCGCTTGGATCAGTTGCAGTTGTGGAGGAGTTTGCAGAGGATTCAGCTTCTTTGGCGTCGTCTTTTGCATTCTCCTTGGTGGATTCTGATTCTGTAACCTTGCTGTCAGGTTGTGATTGGCTGGCATCCTGTGATTTGCCGCCGGAATTCCCGCAGGCGCACATAGTCAGCATTGTGACCGTGATGAGGATGGAAATAAGTTTCTTTTTCATGTTTTATTCTCCTTTGTATTTTATATAAAGCATAACATATAGCTAACACTAAGAAAAAAGCGCCTTTTCACTCCGAAAAGGCGCCCATGCAAAATCCATGCTGCAGAAACAAATTGCCACAGCGTTGGCGTATGCACAAGTCCATCGATCGTGAATTTGTACCAAGCAGATACAGCGAACCGACTTAACGTATGATACGTATCACGGTGGCGGGACCGTGCGGGATTCTCACCCGTCTTCCCTGTAATATCTCTACCCGTTTTTATTCGTTTGTTTTATAGTAAGTTAGTTCTCCTGTGATGTCAACCTGTAAAATTTTGTCTGTAAAATTTTGTCGTACAGACGTTAGAAAATGAATTTTGCTTATTTAGGCAGGGCAAGTTTTCTAAGCTGCTGAAAAAAGGAGATAAAAATTTGTCAGAAATAAAAAAGAATTGTGCGAAAGAGATTTTTTTGTTATAGTTATCTCATAACTATACAGGAATATACCTATACGCCAGGGGAAGGGAATTATGTTGAAAGAATCAAAAAAAATATCTGATTATCTTGATATCAGTTTTCTTCAGATGCTGCAGGATAATTGTTCTAAGGCCATGGGGCTAGCCTTTGTGACAGTGGACTATCGGGGGTGTCCTATTACACATTATAGCGGCTTTACTCCCTATTGTCAGTTGGGGCGGAAACAACAGGGGTTTTTTGAGATGTGTAAACAATGTGATGCTCATGGGGGCCTTCAGGCGGCTATTACCGGTGAGCCTTATATTTACCGCTGCCATGCAGGCCTTGTGGATTTTGCTTTGCCATTGATCTGCGACGGCATTTATATGGGTTCTTTGATGGGCGGTCAGATACGTCTGAACCGGGAGGAAAAGGGAGAGCTGGAGCGTATTCTGCCGGTGGAGACAGATTGGCGGAAGGATAAGGCTCTGGACGAAGCCTACAATGAGACGCAAATGGTTTCTTACGAAAAAGTCAAATCTGCGGTTACATTGCTGCATGATGTGATTTTACTTATGATGCAGAATGGTGAGCAGACAGGACAGGCCCTAGAAAAAGTGGGAATGAATTCGATAGACTGGAAACCCGCTTCTAATATAGAATTTTCTTTTCAAAGGAATGAGCTTGCAGACGTAAAACATCAGGGAAAGCTCCGTTATTTTTTCTTTGTGATGAATATTATTTCACAGCTTGCTTTTCAGGAAAAGGCGGCTAAGACGGAGGCAGTAGCCTATGATTTTGCCGATGTTATGCGTTATGTAACGGAGACGGATCACGAGATTTCTACATTGGGAGAAGAATTAAATTATGTAAACGCTCTTCTCCGTATCCAAAAGGCATGGATGGGAGAGGCCCTTTGTTTTCATATCTCAGTACCGAAAGAGTATTGGGGGATAAATTGTCCTTACATGGTGCTGGAGCCTTTGATAGGTCTGGCTGTTCAGGGCTGTGAGGCTGGGGAAGCTCATGAGATAGAGATACTTGCCGGGGAAGAACAAGAAGATTTGGTGATTCAGGTGGTCAGCGATAATGAAAAGATGATGCTGGAAGAACTGAATGCCAAACTCAGTGGGTCTTTCCAGGAGGAAGGATTTTCTCTGAGGGATTCAGATCGGGGGTTGAAACGGATTTTTGGCAAACAATATGGAATTTCTGTGGGTTCCAGGGCAGATGGTCAGACAGGCTATATGATTTGTTTTCGATTGCCTCAGAAGAAAGGATAAGGAGGTTGGTAATGGGGCAGATTTTAGTGGTGAATGAAAATCAATTAGAACAAGAGATTACCAAGAGCATTCTGTCTGAAGGGCTTAAGTCGACAGAAATTATTTTGGCGTCAGAAGCAGAGACAACCATGAAACTGCTGCGGGAAAATGATGTGGATCTTTTGATTGCAGACGTGCCTAAGTTTGACCTGCGCCGTTGCGATATGATGGCGCAGGCCAGGAAGGTGTCGCCGGATACGCCGATTCTGGTAACCTCCGTAGGAGTCCGCGCCGATATCGCTCCCCATGTCTGGCGTCTGGGGCTGCAGGACTATTTACTGAAGCCCTGTCGTCCAGCTTGGCTTCTGGCAGCAGTCCGCGCCCTAAAACGAGACGCTTCCGCTGTTTCAAATGACAGAGAAGAACAGCGGCGGGAACGGTATCTGAGACTTTTGGCTGAGCAGATGAGGGCTTTTTGTTACAAAAAGTGCACAGATGTTGCAAAAGATTACCTTGATTCTCTCCATAAAGATATACATAATAAGAGTATCATTCGGTTTCAGGCACTTCAGTTTGCGGAAGGGCTGGTGCAGCTAGGCGATCCTTTAGGGGCAGCCGTCCAGATGAAGCTGGTATGTATGATGGAGCAGTTTAAGCTTCGGTTTGACCAGCAGGTGCAAAAATATGACACATATCTTGTGCTGAAAAAGATGTTAGATGTTATTTTTGCTGTTTTTGATGAGGACAGCAGCTACCAGGTGGACAGCGAGCAGAAAGTGCTTAACTATATTGACCGCAACGTTCGTGAAAGTATCAGTTTGGATCAGGTTGCGGAGTACGCGAATATGAGCTCTTATTATTTTAGCAGGGTTTTTAAAAAAATTACCGGGGTCAATTTTATTACTTATATTACAGACTGCAAGATTGCGATTGCCCAGGAAATGCTGGTGGACACTGATATGCCGGTCATTAGCATTGCCTATGAGCTTTCTTACAATGAAGCCAATTATTTTAGTAAGGCTTTTAAGCGGAAGGTAGGAATGACGCCCACGGAATACCGAGAGCTTCATTGTGGCGGGTAAGGTTGCTTTTTATGATCCGGGCCACGGGCGTTGGCGGCAGAATGGAGGTTATGATGCAGGAATTCAGTTTCAGTACCAGAATATTTTTTGGAGAAGGGGCCCTGGAACGACTGCGCCGGGTGGAGGATCGGAGGGTTCTTATCGTTACGGATCGTTTTATGGTACAGATTGGAGCGGTAGACAAAGTGGTTTCTTACTTGACAAAATGCCAGGTCAGTGTATTTGACGGTGTGATACCTGATCCGCCTATTGAAGTGGTGGCTGCAGGGGTCAAGGCATTTAAGGAGTGTCAGGCAGAGACAGTAATCGCTGTGGGCGGCGGTTCCACCATTGATGCGGCAAAGGCCATTCGGGCGATTGCAAAGAAGATGCTTCAGATTGAGATGGACAAGATGGAGTGTTTTGCCATACCAACCACCAGCGGTACTGGTTCCGAGGTTACAGACTATGCGGTAATCAGCGACAAAGCGAAAGGGATCAAATATCCTCTGGACAGTCAGGCGCTGCGTCCGCCAGTGGCTATTTTAGATCCTAATCTTACAATCAGCGCTCCTGCCGCGGTAACAGCAGATGCAGGCATGGATGTGCTGACCCATGCGTTGGAGGCTTATGTATCCACCAATGCCAATGATTTCTCAGATGCCATGTGTGAGAAAGCCATCTCTTTGGTTTTCCGGTTTTTGCCTCTGGCTTATCAGGATGGAGAAGATCTGCTGGCACGGACAGAAATGCAGAATGCCGCTTGTATGGCAGGATTGGCTTTTAACTCTGCCGGCCTTGGAATTAATCATGGACTGGCTCACGCTATCGGCGGGAAGTTACATATTGCCCACGGACGTATCAATGCAATGCTTTTGCCGAAAGTTTTGGCTTTTAATGCGAATTTGACTTGCGTAACAGGAGGAGAGTACTCTTTGGCCGCAAAAAAATATCAGCGGATTGCAAGGATTATGGATTTTCCGGCAGCTACAGTCAGGCTTGGAGTGGCAAATTTGATCAGTGAGATAGAGAGTTTGAACCAGATGCTGAAGATTCCCTCCACACTTAGGGAATGGGGCGCCGACATGGCAGTTGTCAAGGCAATACGCAGTGAGCTGGTAACGGCTGCTCTGGCAGACGGCACTTACGCTACGAATCCACGCAGAGCAAGTGAAGAGGAGGCCGCTGCTTTGCTAGATCAGATCATAGGTTAGAATTAAGAGATAAAGCAGAGACTGCTGCACTAAAAAGTTAGTGCACAGTCTCTGTTTATTCTATTGGGAAATTTCTTGGGATTTCCCAATAGAATAAAAAAAGATTATCGCACTGCGGCGGAAAGGAAATGAACCGCAAGAGCGGTCCGCCGCAGGCGGAGAATCCTGCAAAGCAGGATTCTTTCTTGTCTTATAGGAAAGACCGTGTCACGCTAAAGCGTGAAAGTATCTTCCTATAAGATAAAAATAATATGCGCACTCGTGCAAAAGGAATATGTCGCTAAAGCGACTGCACTCGGCGCGACAAAGTGTGCAATCCCCTCAAGATTGAGGGGTAGGGAAGTTGATGTGGGCTTGCCCACTTTGTTCTAAATAAAATAGAGAAAAATTTTGGAGGTATGTTATGAAATTTGCTATGTCGTATAGTTGTGGAAAGGACAGTACCCTGGCTCTTCACAAAATGTTGGAGCAGGGCCATGAGCCCGTATGTCTTGTGGTCATGGTGAAGGAAGCAGAGGAACGTTCCTATTTCCATGGGGCGGATCCTGCTATGCTGGAACGTTATTCGGAGGCTTTGAATCTGCCTGTGATAACCTGCCCGGCAGATGGGGCTTCTTATCAATCAGCTTTTGAAAAAGGCTTGCTGAAAGCAAAAAATATGGGAGCAGAGGGAGTGTGTTTCGGCGACATTGATCTTGAACAAAACCGGAAGTGGGAAGAAGAACGCTGCAAGGCCCTTCAACTGGTTCCCTTTTTTCCATTGTGGCAGCGGGGAAGGGAAGAAATTGTCTATGAGATTGTCCGGCTTGGTTATCAATGTCTGATCAAAAGCATTGATCGGAGAGTTTTGCCCATGGAGCTTTTGGGAAGGGTGCTTGATGAAACCTCTATCTTAGATATGAAGGCGGCCGGCATTGATATCTGCGGAGAGAATGGTGAATATCACACTCTTACCGTGGATGGGCCGATTTTTCAGAAAAGACTGGATGTTCAGATTGGAGATCAGATTGAATTAGGAGATTACGGAGTTGTGGAGATTAAATAAATGAGATTTTGTTTGGAAAAATGAATTGTGCAGATTAGACAAAATATCAGACAAAAAAGTCTCTGATTAGGACAAGAAAGTACAAGTATAGTTTTAGTATACTAGAAAATAGCAACAGATTAACCAATCGCGAGCGTGTCGTGTGATTTATTTTAGGAATGCGCCGCAGAACATGATAAGACAAGGAGGAAGCAAAATGCAAAGAGAAGCCCTTGGCATGGTGGAGACAAAAGGTTTGGTCGGCGCCATTGAGGCTGCAGACGCCATGGTTAAGTCTGCAAATGTTGCTCTGGTCGGCTATGAGAAAATTGGTTCTGGCTTAGTTACCGTTATGGTACGTGGTGATGTAGGTGCAGTAAAAGCATCTGTAGACGCTGGTTCCATCGCCGCTGAAAAAGTCGGCACGGTTGTCTCCTGCCACGTTATTCCGAGACCCCATACGGATGTGGAAAAGATTCTGCCGAATATTGGATAATCGGATCTTAGAATCTTGGAGGAAACCCGCCACCTTTGTAAGAATGTGAAAAAGGAAAAAAATTATTATTGGAGGGAAAACACATGGATGAATTAAACAACAACATCGTGGAAGAGGTTATGAAGAGATTAGGTGCCGCTGCTTCTTCTCCAGCAGAGGAATGCTGCAACGAGGCTGCTTCGTCAGAATGCAACCTGACAGAATTTGTGGGCACCACTATGGGTCATACCATTGGACTGGTTATTGCAAATCTTGACCATCAGGTTCACGAAGCTCTTAAAATTGACCCCAAATATCGTGCTATCGGTATTATCAGTGACCGTGTTGGAGCAGGCCCGCAGATTTTTGCAGCAGATGAAGCAGTAAAGGCTACCAACAGTGAATGTCTTCTGGTAGAGTGTCCCCGTGACACAGAAGGCGGTGCAGGTCATGGTTCTTTGATTATCTTTGGCGCAGAGGATGTATCAGATGCCCGGCGTGCAGTAGAAGTATGCCTGCGTGAGATTCCTCGTACCATGGGTGATGTATATGGCAATAGTGCTGGTCATCTGGAATTCCAGTACAGTGCACGTGCTTCTTATGTATTAAATAAAGTTTGGGGCGCACCTCTTGGCAAAGCCTTTGGCATTACCGTAGGTGCTCCGGCTGGTATCGGTGTGGTTCTGGCCGACGCGGCTTCTAAGGCTGCAACGATTGACGCTGTAACCCTTGCAACCCCTGGCAATGGCGGGACCAGTTTCTCTAATGAGGTAAATTATTTCTTCTCTGGCGATTCTGGAGCAGTAAAACAGGCAATTATCGCGGCTCGTGACGTAGGACTTCAGTTGTTGAAGAGCCTGGCGCCGGACGAGGAACTGAAATCAACCACTACCCCTTACATTCTTTAATCAGGAAGGAGCTGTAAGCTATGAAATCAAAGCGTTTTGAAGTATTGGCAAACCGCCCGGTAAATCAGGACGGATATGTCAAAGAGTGGCCGGAAGTTGGTCTGATCGCTATGAACAGCCCTTTTGATCCGACCCCCAGTATTAAAATTGAAAATGGGCGTGTGACAGAATTAGATGGCAAATGCCGCGCTGATTTTGATATGTTGGATACTTTTATTGCAGATCATGCAATCCGTCTGGAGAATGCAGAAAAAGCTATGGCGCTGGATTCCCTGGAAATTGCCCGTAAAATTGTAGATATCAATGTTTCCCGTAAAGAGATTTTGGATATTACACTTTCTATTACACCGGCAAAATTGACGGAAGTTGTAGGCAAGATGACTATCGTAGAGATTATGATGGGTATGACAAAGATGCGTGCCCGCCTGATGCCTGCAAATCAGTGTCATGTTACCAATGTGAAAGATAATCCGGTTCAGATTGCTGCCGACGCCGCAGAAGCAGGCGTACGTGGATTTGCAGAGATGGAGACCACTGTTGGTATTGCACGTTATGCACCTTTTAATGCAATTGCAATTATGGTAGGCGCTCAGGTAGGACGTCCTGGCGTTATGACCCAATGCGCATTGGAAGAAGCGACAGAATTGATGCTTGGTATGCGCGGCTTCACCACATATGCGGAGACTATCTCTGTATATGGTACAGAACCGGTATTTATGGACGGTGACGATACACCTTATTCAAAAGCATTTTTGGCTAGCTGCTATGCAAGCCGTGGTTTGAAGATGCGTTTCACCTCTGGTACAGGTTCCGAAGTTCAGATGGGATATGCAGAAGGCAAATCCATGCTGTATCTGGAAGCACGCTGTCTTGCAGTTACCAAGGGTGCAGGGGTGCAGGGAACACAGAATGGTTCCGTATCCTGCGTAGGCGTGCCGGCTGGCGTACCGGGCGGTATTCGTGCAATCGCAGCAGAGAACTTGATCGCTATGCTTTTGGATCTTGAATCCACCACTTCCAATGACCAGACCTTTACCCATTCTGATCTGCGTCGTGTGGCTCGAAGCGTACCGCAGTTCTTCTCAGGCACCGATTACATATGCTCTGGTTACTCTGCTACACCGAACTATGACAATATGTTTGCCGGCTCTAACTGGGATGCAGAGGATTATGATGACTGGAATATTATCCAGCGCGATATGAAGATAGACGGTGGTCTGCAGCCAGTACGTGAGGAAGACGTTATCAAAGCTCGTAACAAGGCGGCGCGTGCTCTTCAGGGATTATTCCGTGAATTGGGTCTGCCTCCTATTACAGATGCAGAAGTGGAAGCGGCTACTTATGCCAATGGATCCAATGATATGCCGGATCGTAATGTAAATGAAGACTTAAAAGCGATTGAAGATATGATGGCACGTAATATAACAGGTGTAGATTTTGTGAAAGCTCTTGACAAATCTGGATTCCCGGATGTGGCTCAGAATATTTACAACATGCTTCGCCAGAAAGTGGCAGGAGATTACCTCCACACAGCTTCGATCTTTGGAGACAATTTCCATGTATTGTCTGCTGTCAATGTTCCGAATGATTATCATGGGCCTATGACTGGTTACCAGATCAGTGAAGAGAGATGGAAACAGATCAGTGATATCCCCAATGCTATTCGGCCGGAAGACATTTAAGAAGGAGGTGTAACAGACATGACTTTTGACGAAAAAACATTACGAAGCGTCATTGAAGAAGTAGTGAAAGAGATGGTCGGCCAGGCAGCGCCTGCAGCATCTGCAGCCCCTGCAGCTACATCCGTGACTGTAAACCAGCCTATGTCCGGCAAGATGACATTGACGGAACAGGGCGATGCACCAAAAGGTGCGGCTCCTGATGAAGTTGTGATCGGACTGGCGCCGGCCTTTGGCATCTATCAGACTGAGACTATTATTCATCAGCCCCATGATAAGGTGCTGCGTGAGATTATTGCCGGTATTGAAGAAGAAGGTTTGAAATGGCGTGTGGTACGTGTATACCGTACCTCCGATGTTTCCTTTATTGCCCATGATGCAGCTGAGTATTCCGGTTCCGGTATTGGAATTGGTATCCAGTCTAAGGGAACCACGGTAATCCATCAGAAGGATCTGCCGCCTCTGAGCAATCTGGAACTCTTCTCACAGGCTCCGTTGATTGAGATGGAAACATTCCGTCAGATTGGTAAAAACGCTGCCAAATATGCGAAAGGTGAGGCTCCTACGCCAGTACCAGTCCGCAATGACCAGATGGCGCGTCCTACCTATCAGGCGATCGCAGCATTGCTGCACATAAAAGAAACAGAACATGTAGATAACGATAAGCGACCTCAGGCTGTCGCAGTTTCATTTCAATGAAAGGAGGCAGGATGATGGATCAGGAACTTTTAATGAAACAGATAGTAGAACAGGTTATGCAGGCCATGAATAACGGGGAGTCTGCGTCAGCTCCTGCTGCCTCTGCCGGCGGCAAAGTTACAGCTGCAAATTATCCTCTGGCTGAGAACATGGCTGATAAGATTAAGACGCCTACCGGCAAGTCATTTTCTTCTTTAAGCTATGAAAAAGTGGTTTCCGGAGAGGTTACAGCAGACGATATGCGTATTTCTCCAGAGACCCTGGAAATGCAGGCACAGGTGGCAGAGTCTGTAAATCGTGAAGCCTTTGCAGGAAATCTGCGTCGCGCGGCTGAATTGATTGCAGTGCCGGATGATCGTCTTCTGGAAATCTATAACGCATTGCGTCCTTATCGTTCCAGCAAACAGGATTTGATTGATATTGCCAATGAGCTGGATCAGAAGTACGGTGCAAAAACAGCGGCTGCTCTTGTTCGGGAGGCTGCTGATGTCTATGAACAGAGAGGCAGGCTGAAGAAATTCTAAGATTCTGCATAAGTCAGGAGGTTCCACTATGAAAATTGTTGCAGGCATTGATATTGGAAATGCAACGACAGAGACAGCTCTGGCAAAGATTGATGGAAATCACATAGAGTTTTTGGCCAGCGGCACAGTACCCACAACGGGTATCAAGGGAACCCGGCAGAACATCAATGGTGTCGTCCATTCTTTGACCAGTGCAATGGAGAAGGTGGGCGTTGAGATAACAGAACTCTCGGAGGTATGTCTGAATGAGGCGGCTCCGGTTATCGGCGATGTAGCTATGGAGACTATCACAGAGACCATTATCACGGAATCTACGATGATCGGACACAATCCCTCTACGCCCGGCGGCATGGGCGTTGGCGTAGGGGAGACTATTTTGGTCACGCAGCTTGCAGCAGCGCCAGAAGGAAAAGACTATATTGTAGTGATACCTGCCAGCGTGGACTTTGAGGACGCTGCAAGGCTGATCAACGAAGGATCTATGGAGAGGCGGCGGGTAACCGCTGCTATCGTCCAGCGGGATGACGGTGTGTTGATTCACAACCGTCTGCACCGTAAGATTCCCATTGTAGACGAGGTATCTCTGGTGGATAAAGTTCCTATGGGTATGCGCTCTGCAGTGGAGGTTGCCGGTGTAGGCGGCGTGGTGGAAGTACTGTCCAATCCATATGGGATCGCGACACTTTTTGGTTTGTCTTCTGAAGAGACGAGGCAGGTAGTTCCTATCGCCCGTGCATTGATCGGCAATCGCTCTGCTGTGGTTATTAAGACTCCTGCAGGCGATGTCAAGGAAAGGAAAATTCCTGCTGGTCTCATTGAATTTTACGGTCAGAACCGGACTGTGAAAGTAGATGTGGACGCAGGAGGAGAAAAGATTATGCAGGCGGTGGAGTCCCTTCCTGTTCTGGAAGACGTCCGGGGAGAGCCAGGGACAAACGCAGGCGGCATGTTAGAAAAAGTCCGCCAAGTTATGGCGAATCTGACGAAACAGCACCCGAAGGATATTCATATTCAGGATTTGCTGGCAGTAGACACCTTCACTCCGCAGAAAGTTCAGGGCGGTTTGGCCAACGAGTTTTCCCAGGAAAACGCTGTGGGAATTGCCGCCATGGTAAAAGCAGACCGTCTTCAGATGGAAGCCATTGCCTCAGAATTTTCTGAACAGATCGGAATTCCGGTTCAGGTTGGAGGCGTGGAGGCCGATATGGCGATTCGAGGAGCCTTGACGACGCCAGGTACCAACAAACCTTTGGCTATTTTGGACATGGGCGCAGGATCTACCGATGCGTCTATCATCAATGGAGAAGGAGAGATCCATTCCATTCATTTGGCAGGCGCAGGCAATATGGTGACGCTGCTGATCCAGTCTGAGATGGGGTTAGACAGCTTTGATATGGCGGAAGATGTGAAGAAATATCCTCTGGCAAAAGTGGAGAGCTTTTTCCATATCCGTCACGAGAACGGAACCGTAGAGTTTTTCTCAGAACCCTTGAGTCCCAATATTTTTGCAAAAACGGTTATTCTGAAAGAAGACAAAATGATTCCGCTGGAAGGTGATTGGTCTATGGAAAAGATTCGACTGATCCGACGCCAGGCAAAGCAAAAAGTATTTGTAACAAACGCGCTGCGCGCGCTGACCAGAGTCAGTCCTACCGGAAATGTCCGGGATATTCAGTTTGTTGTGCTGGTAGGAGGTTCTGCTTTGGATTTTGAGGTTCCGCAGATGGTCACAGACGCGCTGTCACAGTATAGGGTGGTGGCAGGCCGAGGAAACATCCGTGGAACGGAAGGTCCCCGCAACGCAGTGGCGACAGGACTGGTGCTTTCCCTGATGGAAAGGGGGGAGACTGTATGAACCCTGCCCAAATCGAAATGACAAAGCCTACGGTTCATGTATTGTGCAGTCCAGAGGTTCCAGAGCCCGCTTTTCAACAGCTCCTTTACGGACTGGAGGAAGAGGGTATTCCATGGGAGACCTGGACAAAGACAGAAGGTGATGCCCTGGCACTGGCCTGGACTGGTGCACAGGCTTCCCGGCTGGGCGTGGGTGTGGGAATGGACGGGCAGAATGCAGTTCTGAATATTTCCAAACTAGATCATGAGCGGCCTTTGTTTCAGATTCCAGTTCGGTCTCTGGAACAGGCGCGTATCCTAGGGGCTAATGCGGCCCGGCTGGTAAAAAAGCTGCCGCTAAAGCCTTTGAATAGGGAGGTGAGGGCATGAAGAAAAGTTTAGGGCTCATAGAGACGCAGGGATTGGCGGCCGGCATTGAGGCGGCAGACGCAGCAGTGAAGTCAGCCAATGTAGAGCTGATCGGTTATGAGCTGACAAGAGGCGGAGGCTGGACGACGATCAAAGTTCAAGGTGATGTGGGAGCAGTAAAAGCTGCGGTAGATGCAGCTCGGATGGCAGCCGCTAAAGTGAACCAGGTGGTGAGTACGCGCGTGATTCCCCGTCCCTCTGCCGGACTTGACATGCTGGTGCATAATCCGGATACTGTTGGGGACACACAACCGTCAAAAGGGCCGGATATGCCAGAGCCGCCCACACCATCAAAACGTTCAGGTGAAGTGAAAGAGGAAGAAAAACTGCTGTCAGAGCCAGAAGAACAAAAGGCAGAGCAGATAAAAGAAAGTCAGCCCGTCTCAGTGCCGGAACAAGTAGATGAGGCGGCAGAGAAAACTTCTGTGCCGGAAGTATCTGTAGAAGATGCACCAGAAACAGAGCCGGATAATGCGGAGGTATCTGTACAGGAAACAGAGGCGAAGAGTGCAGATACACCTGTGGAAAATGTACTGGAAACAGAGCCGGATTCTGTGGAAGCGCCTGTAGAAAATACACAGGAAGCAGAGACAGATAATCCCTCTGGAGAAAGCGCACAGGAGGCGATAGATTCTGAGGCGGAAGAAGGGGAAGGTTCCCCGGAACAGGAATCTCAGGAAACTGCAGCTCCAAAGCCAGCCAAAAAAGCGGCCTCAAAAGGACGCAAAGGAGGCAAGCGAGGCAGTAAGCAGGAGAATGCAGAATAATCAAGGTTAGGATAGATTGGAGGTTATCGTTATGGGTGAAGCTCTTGGCATGATTGAAACAAAAGGTCTTGTTGGTGCCATTGAAGCAGCTGATGCTATGACAAAATCAGCAAATGTTACGCTGATTGGTTATGAGAAGATTGGCTCAGGACTGGTGACCGTGATGGTTCGCGGCGATGTGGGAGCAGTGAAAGCGTCTGTAGATGCAGGTGCTGCTGCCGCTGAAAAAGTGGGCGAGATCGTATCACAGCACGTGATTCCACGTCCACATACAGATGTAGAGAGAATCCTGCCCAAGGATCTGTGAGAGGAGGAATAAGACGTGGAGAAAAGCCAACGCACGCAGGAAGAATTTTTACGCCTTGTAGTGAAAATGGTGGTAGAGGAGCTCTGCAAATGGGAGCGTTCTGTTCCTATTGGCGTTTCTAACCGTCATGTTCATCTGAATCGGGCGGATATGGATGCCTTGTTTGGGGAAGGCAGCGAGTTGACGCGGATCAAAGATTTAGGACAGCCGGGTCAGTATGCTGCTGCGGAAACAGTGACCAGCCAAGGCTCTAAGGGCGAATTAAAACGTATGCGTGTACTTGGCCCCCTGCGTGATGAATCCCAGATAGAGATTTCCATTGGCGACGGTTATATGCTTGGTGTGCGTGCACCTATCCGGGAATCCGGTCAGCTGGAGGGCACACCAGGCATAAGAGTGGTTGGTCCCAATGGAGAAGTGGAGATTAAAAGAGGTGTTATTGTGGCCCTTCGCCACATTCACCTTGATCCTGCCACTGCAGAGCATATGGGCGTACACGATGGGCAGCTGGTCCGGGTAGAGGTAGGCGGTCTGCGGGGTGCAATATTGAATAACGTGCTGATCCGCGTGTCCGACAAATATGCTCCGGAAATGCACATTGATGTGGAAGAGGCCAACGCTCTGGGAGTGAAAAATGGAGACCAGGCACGTATCATTCTGGATTAAAGGCAATGGAGGAAGTGCATATGAGTTGCGATATCACGCAGTGCAATGAGACACTGCTGGAATTTGAACGTCTTATAGAAAAAGGCGAGAAAAAAGATTGGGAAGGCACTTTGCGCACTGGCGTAGACTTAGGCACTGCAAACATTGTTCTGGCAGTGGTGGATGAGGAAAACCGACCGGTAGCCGGCGCTACTTTTCCATCGACTGTAGTTCGGGATGGCATTGTGGTGGATTACGTAGGGGCTGTGCAGGCTGTGACAAAGCTCAAGGGCCAATTGGAAGAACTGCTGGGCGAGACTTTGGAAGCAGGAGCCTGCGCCATTCCGCCGGGAATTCTTTCCGGTAATGTAAAAGCCATCGGCAATGTGGTAGAATCAGCCGGATTCCAGCTTACCGAAATTGTAGATGAACCTACTGCCGCTGCCGCTGTTTTAGGTATTACAGACGGTGCAGTGGTAGATGTAGGAGGTGGAACTACAGGGATCAGCATCTTGAAGGACGGGAAAGTGATTTACACAAGTGACGAGCCTACAGGAGGTACCCATATGACTTTGGTACTGGCCGGGTTTTATGGATGCAGTACCCAGGAGGCCGAGCTGATGAAACGTGATAAGGCTCAAGAGGAAAATGTATTCCCTGTAGTGAAGCCGGTTGTGGAAAAAATGGCTGCGATCGTAAAGCGCAGTCTAGAAGAATATCCAGTAGATACCGTCTATGTGGTAGGCGGTGCATGCTGTTTTACGCAGTTTGAATCTGTTTTTGAAAAATATCTTGGCACCCCTGTGGTGAAGCCGGCGTCACCGCTGCTGGTAACACCTCTGGGTATTGCTATGAATTGTACAAAGTAAGGGGGTGAGGGCGTTGACGGAACAGGAACGATATGTCCATAATATTGTGACGGAGATACTTGCGGAACGAGTGGTACAAAAACTTTTGGAACGGCAGAAACAGGCGTTAGTAGTTTATACCGGATCCAATATGGGCATAGAACCTGGTTTGGAGTGCCTTAGAATGCTGCGTCAGGAGGAAGGGTTTACCTACCGGGTGCTGCTGACCCGAAGCGCCGCGGAACTATTAGATGTATCAGCTATCCGTTCCGCTCTGGAACCGGAAGAACTCTGGGTGGAACGTCCAGAAAGTTCACCGGAGGCTCTTACTGCCCGATATGACACGATTTTGGTCCCAGCTTTGACAGTGAATACTGCAGCTCATGTGGCTGCATGTATGGCAGATACTCCGGCAGCTGCGATTATCCTGGACGGGCTGATGCGCGGGAAAAATGTGATAGCAGCGGTGGATGGCTGCTGTCCCGATAACCCGGAGCGCATAAAGCGAGGCTTTCACATGACAGAGGCTTTGAAAGGAAAGCTGCGGGAAAACAAAAATACCCTGAGAGAATTTGGGGCATATCTGACCACTTCGGAACAGTTAGGGGAGACAGCCCGAAAAGCGATTTTAAGTTTTGTACCCGGATTTGATTCCATGAAGTCAGAACCTCAAATACGGAGAGACAACAAGTCCCAGTCAAAGGCAGCTGCTGGAACATTCCATGCAGTGTTGGAGGGACGGGTGTTCAGCGAAAAGCACATAAAGTCTTATCCGGATCAGGCGGTGGTTATTGTTCCCAAAAGGACGATTATCACGCAGCTGGCATCAGATGCAGCACGCAGACGGGGTATCCGTATAGAGATTGAATCATGAGGCAGGTGGAAAAATGTATTTAGGAAGAGTAATTGGAACTGTAGTTTCTACCAGTAAGAATGAAAATCTGATCGGTATGAAGCTTTTAATGGTCGAAAAGCTGACCGAGCGGTTGGAGCGGGAAGGTTCAACCGAAATTGCTGTGGATTCTGTAGGGGCTGGTACCGGCGAGATCGTAATTGTTTGTAAGGGCAGTTCGGCCCGTTATGTTTTTGGCGATGGCTCGGCTCCAGTGGATACGTCTATTGTGGGCATTGTAGACACTGTGGAGGTGAGTTGATGGCGAATTTATACACAAAAACTGGTGATAAAGGTCAGACCAGCCTGGTAGGAGGATTGAGGGTCAGCAAATCAGACCTTCAGGTAGAGTGTTATGGCACCATTGATGAGGCAAACTCCATGCTGGGCCTGGCCTATTCTAATACATGTCAGGAATATGTTAGAAGTACGATACGCCGGATTCAGGGCAGATTGTTTTCTTTGGGAGCAGAGCTGGCCAGCGACGAGAAAGGCGCTTCTAAGCTGGAAAGTTTGATTTCTGAGGAGGACGTTGCTTTTCTGGAACATGTGGTGGACACTTGTACGGAGACAACCGGAAAGATGACGCATTTTGTGATTCCCGGTGTAGATCCGGCGTCTTCTGCCCTGCATGTAGCCCGTACCATTGTGCGGCGGGGAGAACGGCGTATGGTAGAGTTAGATGCCAGTCATCCCTTGCGCGAGGTGCTGATGCGCTATGTCAACCGTTTGTCTGACGCCATTTACGCTCTGGCCCGTCTCCAGGAGGAAACGGTAACCCAGATCCAGATGCGGGAGAAAGTGACGGATGTGGTAAAAGGTGTGTTGACAAAGTATACAGGCGGCCTTCCTCCGATTTCCTTAGAGGTTCTTGAAGGCATAGCTGAGAGGGCCAAGGAAAAATCACGGGAGCTGGGGGTTCCGGTGGTCTTTTCTGCTGTGGACAGCGGTGGAAATCTGCTTTTACTTGAGCGGATGGAGGGCGCCCTGCCAGGAAGCGTGGAGGTGTCCATCGGCAAAGCGTATACTGCCAATGCCTTTCATATGCCGACGCATGAGTTAGGCCTGGCGGCACAGCCGGAAGGTCCCCTTTACGGAATCGAAAATGCTGCGCCAGGAAAAATCATCCTGTTTGGAGGAGGCTTTCCCTATATAACGGATGGTCAGATCGTGGGAGGCATCGGTGTATCCGGCGGGACGGTAGAACAGGATATGGAGATTGCACGTTATGCAATGTCTATGTAAGGAGGGAAAGCAATGAATATTGATGAACGCGTAGTAGCGGGCATAGTGAATAAAGTCTTGAACCGGTTGGATGGCGTTTCAGGCTCTTGTCTGGGATCAGAAGACGGAAACTGGGGCATCTTTGAAAATATGGATGAGGCGGTAGAAGCTGCCGCTGCTGCTCAGCGGGAGTATTTAAACTGTACCATGCATGAGAGGGCAGCCTATGTACAGGTTATCCGCGATGTAGTTCTGAATCAGGAGAATCTGGAATATATTTCCCGCCAATCTGTAGAAGAGACTGAGATGGGAAATTATGAGCACAAATTGATCAAGAACCGGCTTGCTGCGACTAAGACGCCGGGAATAGAAGATTTGACCACAGATGCTATGTCTGGTGACGATGGTCTTACATTAGTGGAGTATTCTCCTTTTGGAGTGATTGGGGCGATTACGCCTACCACAAACCCTACGGAGACAATCATCTGCAATTCCATTGGAATGCTGGCAGCAGGCAACAGTGTGGTGTTCAGTCCTCATCCAAGGGCAAAACATGTTTCACTGCATTTAGTCCGGCTGATCAACAAAGCTTTGGCTGAGGCTGGGGCTCCTTCTAATTTGGTGGTTACTGTGTCACAGCCCTCTATTGAGAATACAAATGCCATGATGCGTCATCCTCTGATCAGGATGCTGGTGGCAACAGGAGGTCCTGGGATTGTAAAGACCGTACTTTCCAGCGGTAAAAAAGCCATTGGAGCAGGGGCAGGCAATCCTCCTGTCGTGGTGGATGAGACAGCTAATATTGAAAAAGCAGGAAAAGATATTATTGATGGCTGCTGTTTTGACAATAATCTGCCCTGTATTGCAGAGAAAGAAGTGATCGTGGTAGATTCTGCGGCAGATTACTTAATTTTTAATATGAAAAAAAATGGCGCATATGAGGTGAAAGATCCAGTGATCATTGACAAACTTGTGAAACTGGTGGTCCAGGAAGATGGAAAGAGCCCGGTAACGTCCTTTGTGGGTAAGAGCGCCAAATACATTTTAGAGCAGGCAGGCGTCCAGGTAGATGAGGATGTAAAAGTCATTCTTGTACAGACTCAGGAAGATCATCCTTTTGTACAGGTGGAGCTGATGATGCCTATTCTGCCCATCGTGCGGGTTCCAGATGTGGATGCCGGGATTGAGATGGCTGTCCGGGTGGAGCATGGCAACCGTCATACTGCAATCATGCATTCCCGCAATGTGGATAAGCTGACCAAGATGGCGAAACTTATCCAGACGACAATTTTTGTAAAAAATGGCCCTTCCTATGCGGGAATCGGTGTAGGCGGTGAAGGTTACACGACATTTACCATTGCCGGTCCTACTGGAGAGGGATTGACTTCAGCCAAATCCTTTGCCCGGCGGCGCAGATGCGTGCTGGTAGGCGGAATGGATGTGCGCTGATTAGGGAGGTGGTTCCTATGCCAGAAAATTTAACAGCCTTAGTGGAAAGCGCCGGCGTTGTCGGCGCAGGGGGTGCAGGCTTCCCCACCCATGTAAAGCTGAATGCCAAAGCAGATATCGTAATTATCAATGGAGCTGAGTGCGAGCCTCTTTTGCGGGTGGATCAGCAGCTTATGGCAAAGCAGGCCGGCAGGCTGCTTGAGGCTTTAGATAAAATTGTCACACATTTAGGAGCGGCGGAAGGCGTTGTGGCGTTAAAGGAACATTATCACACTGCTGCCGAAGTATTGCAGCGGGAATTGACAAATTATCCGAAACTGCGGCTGCACCTGCTGGGAGCTTTTTACCCGGCAGGTGATGAGCAGGTCATTGTTTATGAGGTTACAGGAAGGATTGTTCCAGAGGGTGGAATCCCCATGAATGTAGGCGTTGTGGTGACAAATGTGGAGACTGCCCTGAACGTAATGGATGCTGTAGACGGCCATCCGGTCATAGAAAAATATGTAACGCTGACAGGGGCTGTACGTACACCAAAGACAGTCAAGGTTCCCCTTGGCATTACAGTGGCAGAAGCGCTGGAACTGGCAGGCGGTCCTATGGTAGAAGATTATCGGATTGTCAATGGAGGCCCCATGATGGGACGTTTGGTTTCTCCAGAGAGCGCCATCACTAAAACCACAAAAGGGCTTATTGTGGTTCCGGCAGGACATCCTTTACTGAACAGTCTGGAGCGTCCCGTAGGTGTTTCCCTGCGGCAGGCGGCAACTGCTTGTATGCAGTGTTCCCTGTGCTCTGAGGTCTGTCCGAGAGGGCTTTTGGGGCACCGCATTCAGCCTCATAAGCTGATGCGCCTGGCAGCTTACGGAAGTATGTGTGATCCGGCTCAAACCCCAATGAACGCTTATCTCTGCTGTGGATGCCGTCTGTGCGAGTACGCCTGTGTAATGGGGCTTCAGCCTTGGAAATTGAACGGTAACCTCAAAGGTATTTTGGGGGAACAGGGGATCCGCAATAGTCTGAACCAGAAACCGGATCACAGTGCGCCTTATCGAGAACTTAAGCGTTATCCAGTACATAAACTGATCCATCAGCTGGGCCTTGCAGCCTACGATGTTGAGGCGCCTATGGAGGAGTGCGCACCTGCTTACGGAAAGGTTACGCTTCCGCTTCGACAGAATGTGGGGGCGCCGGCAGAGCCTGTCATAGAGGCAGGCAGCAAGGTGGAAAAAGGTGACCTGATTGCCCGTATTCCAGAAGGGAAATTGGGTGCGAACCTCCATGCCAGCATTTCTGGCACAGTAACGTCTGTCAGTGATGGCAGTATTGTGATTCAAGCGTGAAAGATAGATTAGAAAGGATATGCGTATGGGAAAGTCGATTGGATTGTTGGAGCTGAAAAGCATTCCGGCAGGGGTACAGTCTGCAGATGAAATGCTGAAAGCTGCAGACGTGGAGTTGCTGGCAGCTACCGCTATCTGTCCAGGGAAATATATCATTATCATCAGTGGGCAGGTAGGGGCAGTAAAAAGCTCCATGGAAAAAGGAAGGCAGGTTGCAGGAACTTTCCTTATCTGTCATCATATCATCAATAATGTCCATGCATCTGTGCCATCGGCGTTGGTGGGCACAATTGAGGTAGAACATGTGGCGGCTTTGGGTATGCTGGAAACAATGTCAGCCTTGACTGCAGTACAGGCCGCAGATATTGCTGCAAAAGCATCTAACATCACCCTTATGGAGGTTCGGGCAGCCAGAGGGCTGGGAGGAAAAGGGTATCTGATTTTTACTGGGGAGATATCTGCAGTGAGATCAGCGCTGAATTCCTGTCTTAATCAGTTAGCGGATACGGGGGATATTACAAGCAGCTGCGTGATTCCTTCCCCCCATAAAGGACTGCTTGAAAAGCTGGTGTGAAACCTGGAAATTTGCAGCCCCAGGAAGAAATGAATTAAGAGAAAAGGAGTGAGTTGGCAATGGATATGAATCTTTTGGATATCGGCGCGTCTGCAGAAGGAAAATTGCGTATTATTCAGGAAACAGTTCCTGGAAAACAGGTTACCTTGGCACATATTATTGCAAGTCCTGGTGAGATTATCTACCAGAAATTAGGTTTGAATCCGGAACTGGATTATAAGCAGTCAGCGATTGGGATCTTAAGTATGTGTCCATCTGAAATATCCGTGATTGCCGGCGATATCGCACTGAAGACCTCTCCGGTTGAGATTGGTTTTATAGACCGTTTCAGCGGAACATTGATTTTTACAGGACGAATTTCCAATGTCCAGTCCGCAGTTTCCAGTATCCTGGCCTATCTGAAAAATCATTTAGGTTTTACAGTTTGTGAGATTACAAGAACATGAAAAAAATTATTTTAATGGGACGGAGTGAATGCGGAAAAACCACTTTAACGCAGGCCCTCAAAGGAGATGTGATTTCTTATCACAAGACCCAGTACATCAATCATTATGATGTGGTGATTGATACACCAGGAGAGTATGCAGAGACTGCTACTTTAGCCCGCGCCTTGGCCCTGTATTCCTATGAGGCGGATGTGGTAGGTCTTCTGCTGAATGCAGCAGAACCCTATTCTCTCTATCCGCCTTGCTGTGCGGCCGCCTGTAATCGTCCTGTGATTGGGATTGTTACCCAGATTGACAGGGAAGACGGTAATCCAGATCGAGCCCATCAATGGCTAGAGATGGCTGGGTGCAGGCCGGTGTTTCGGGTTAGTTCTTATACAGGAGAGGGGATTTGGCAGGTGCTTAATTATCTCCGGGAGCCAGGGGATGTGCTTCCCTGGGAGTCAGAAGAGGATGCCAGCCGCCCGCGTAAGATTATCTCCGATAAATTTGGAAAAGTATAGTATGCCTTTTATTTGTGCATTTCCTTCAAAAATATAAGATGTAAAAAGATAGAAAAGAAAGAGACTGTTGCAAAATACAGGGATTTTACAGCATGTAGTGACAATAGTACCAATATCTGTAACATATGCTGTAGAAATCTTTTGTTTTGTAACAGTCTTTTTAAGAAATATAATAGTTAAACTTGATGAAATAAGTAATATAAAGTAAAATATTATTAGACAAATTCAACAAAAAATAGAAAGCAAAGGGAAAATTATGGAGAAAAACAGCCAATCGTTTCAATTAAAAAAGATAGTCAGGCGGTCAATGACTGTAGTGGGAGTAGGGGCTGTTTTGCTTTTGCTTTCTATTGGGACCAACATCTGGATGAGCCGGGTAGCGGATAAAGAATTAGAAACCACTGCATATTTGAACCAGTACAGACTTGCATCCAAGACCTTGACCTATGCGGTGCAGGCATATGCGGCCACTGGAGAGCAGGGGTATTACGATACCTATATGAAAGAGCTGAATGAGGACAAAAATCGTGACGCTGCATTGGCAGGATTAAAAAAGAATAAGATAAGCCAGGAAGAGTGGGACAGTATGAACCAGATCGCAGAATTTTCCAACGGACTGGTTCCCATAGAAGAAGAGGCGTTAGAACTTGCTGGAAAAGGCGATATAGAGGCGGCAAAGAGCCGGGTATATGGGGAAGAATATCGGGATACGACACAGCAGATCAATACTCTGACGGACGAAGTGATTACCCACATTCAGACACGGATAAAAAATACCAAAATTGGATTGAGAATATTCCAGGGAATTGTCCAGGTACTCTATGGCCTTTCTTTCATATACTTGATCTTACAAGTTGCCAAAATTGTGAAATTTTCCAGAGAAGAATTGCTGATACCTATTGTGAAGGTATCGGATCAGATGGTGGAACTGGCAGAGGGAAACTTCCATGCAGAGTTTGAAATTGAAGAAGACGAGAGCGAAGTAGGAAAAATGGCAGGCGCTATTTTTCATATGAAGAGCAACACCACAGAGATGATTCAGGAAATTTCCGATATTTTGGAAGGAATGGGAAACGGAGATTATAATTTTGAGATGGGTCAGGAGTATGTGGGGGAATACGGACAGATTAAAGAGTCATTTCTGAAAATCAGCGAGAAGATGAAAGAAACTTTGGGGACGATTCGGGAAGTTTCTCTGCAGATTGACGGAGGATCTGAACAATTGTCCTGCGCTGCAGTCGATTTGGCAGAAGGAAGCCAGGAACAGGCAGGAAAGATATCAGATCTGGTAAGTCTGATGAATGACATGTATAAAAGTATGGAACACAGCGCCTTAGAGGCAACAGAGACAGTAGAGATTTCTATGCGGGCAGGACATGTGTTAGAGGCGGGAAATGCTAAAATGCAGGAGTTGAAAGGGGCAATCAGCGAAATCAGCAGTTGTTCAGAAGAGATAGGACAAATTATAAATACCATTGAGGATATTGCGTCTCAGACCAATCTGTTATCCTTAAACGCGGCAATAGAGGCCGCCAGGGCGGGAGAAGCTGGAAAAGGATTTGCAGTGGTTGCAGATCAGGTGAAGAGTCTTGCCGAGGAGTCTGCGCAGGCAGCAGGGGAAACAGACAAACTGATTGAGAGAACAGTTCTGGCCCTGGAGAGAGGAATCTCCATTGCAGATGAAACAGTGGCAAATATGGACGAAGTAATGTTAGGAGCCAGAGAAGCCACAGGAAGAATGGGGAGAATGTCAGGAATTCTTACTAACGATGTGCAGAACATGCATCAGCTGAATGAGACAATGAGACGTATTGCAGAGATTGTGGACAGTAATTCTGCAGCTTCCCAGGAGACAGCCGCTGTCAGTCAGGAACAGAAAGCCCAGGTAGAGACCATGGTGGGGCTGATGGATAAGTTTAGCGTGTGAGATTGATATCTGTTAGCAGATAAATTGTTATCAAATAATAGATTGTTTTTAGAGACCAGGAGCCATCCAATTTCAAGGGGAAATTGGATGGCTCCTGGTCTGCAGTATTTTATTTTTGCAGGGGTTTGGCATCTTCTGTGTTTTTCGTATGCTCCTTCGATGTCTCTAGGTTCTCAGGGGATTTTTTCTGCTGTTCCAGAGCATAGGATTTATCCGCAGGTTTTTCTTCCAGAACATCAGAAAGAATCTGGCTGTCATGGAGACGGGAAAAACGCCGGCTGCCATTAGAACGGTAGAAAACAGCGGCTCCGGCAGTTAATCCGCCGATCAGAACCCCTCCAGTGACGCCGATAGCCGGGCTGACGGCCAGCAGACTTCCGAACATAAAGTTTAATGCCACAGCCCCTAAAGAAACCAGAGTTAAAAGACGAGTGTTGCGGCTGAGATTGTTGCTGACAATGGAAGTGTAAGTATCTAAGTCCTTAATGATAGTATTTTTATTTAATTCGTAGCGTTCTTCTAAAAAACGAAAATCTAATGCGACCTGTCCCTGGAGTACATAGCTGTTTTGCATCTGCATGGGATAGTAGCCTTTGTCAATACGGGCGACAATTTCTTTCAGGGCAATGATCTGATTGCCGTATTCTGTATAGCGCCGGCGAAAATCCAGAATCTCATATGTGCCGCTGTTGTCAATGCGGTTGTCCAGAGAGTCCTCCAGAATCTTCATATCTTTGATACTGTGTTCCACCAATTCATTCAAATCGGCAATTTTAAACAGAAGGGCATACATAAAAGCATGACCGATGTATTTGATCTCTTTATCCATCAGGAAAGACTGGAACTGGCCTGTCGAAGACTCTTCCAGAATCAGATTTGTGCCTGCCTGTCGAAGACGAAGGTCGCTCAGCAGATCTCCCTCTCCGTAATTGAGTTCCAGAGTCAGGGAAGACTCATCTCCAAAAATATTCTGACGCAGAACAGGTTCCTCAATGGGGCGGGAAAAAATGCAGTAAGAGCTGTCTGCAATGCCTGCATTCTCTGGATGACGGCCTCGGCCCATGACTTGAAGAAAGGTATAATTTTCCATAAAATTCCTCGTAAAAGGAGTGGGATACAACTCCTTTTTCTTATTGAATCCAACCATTGATACGCTGGTACAAAATGATTACTATTGCTGTATAAAATGTGTGTCAAATGTTGTTAAAATCATACCATATTTTTGGATAATTGTCCATATACGGATTAGACTGTTTAGGAGGATGCAGGAGAAGATTTGATATGGTATAATGACTATATCAATCTGAAGATGATATCCTGCCCTTGATTGAAATCAGAAAAGGATAGAATAGAAATGTGGAGGGTGTTTTAAAAATGATAAAGATACGAAATGAAATAGAAGCAGATTATAAAAGTGTGGAAGACATTACCAGAAAATCGTTTTATAACCTTTACATGGAAGGCTGCGTAGAACACTATCTGGTGCATACTATGCGTCAGCATAGGGATTTTATAGCGGAACTGGATTTTGTAATGGAACTGGAGGGTCAGATTATTGGAAATATTATGTACACAAAGGCGAAACTGACAGATGAAAAGGGAGAAGAAAAAGAAATACTCACATTTGGGCCCGTCTGCGTGGTCCCCGAATTTCAGCGGAAGGGTTATGGAAAGAAGCTGATGGAACATTCTTTTCAGCAGGCAGAAAAGATGGGATACGATGTCATTGTGATATTTGGAAGCCCTGTAAATTATGTGAGCAGAGGGTTTAGAAGCTGCAAAAAATACAATGTTTGTCTGGAAAATGGAAAGTATCCGGCGGCAATGATGGTAAAGGAACTTGCGCCCAATGCGCTGGACGGGAGAAAATGGTTTTATCAGAGCAGTCCGGTGATGGAGATCAATGAGGAGGCAGCAATGCAGTACGATGCTGCTTTAGGAGAAATGGAAAAGAAATGTCAGCCAAGCCAGGAGGAATTTTATATTATGAGCCATTCCTTTCTGGAATAAAATGGTTTCTAAGAATGTATCAACTCGACTTTCTGAAAGTGTCTTCCATTATTTGTCCAGCAATGCCTTATATTCAGAAAGTAATTCTCTGAATTCAGTATGATCTTGTAAAAAAGCATATGCAGCGTCCGTACTTTCCATTTCGGACAGAATTGCCGGCAGCATTTGTTTGGGATCGGAAGTTTTAGCAATTTTGGCAATATGATAGAATAAGGGAGAGCTGCTCATATCCCAGGGATGGCGTATGGCCGCAAGAATTTTCCGTAAAAGAACAATACATTCATCGGCGTCTTTCTCTGCGCTGGCGATCTGCAAAGGAGCTATAAATGAATTATATTCCCATAAGTCAAAAAGGATAGCCATTTGACTTGTTTTTTCTGCAATATTTTTTGCAGTCTGCATGTTATCTGCCGCTAATTCAGCGTCGATCATCTTACAGAGCAGCATCTGAACTTTAGTGAGAGACGTAAGCAGTGCGCTCTGTAATTCTTTGATCGCTTTTTCTGTTTCACCTTGGCCTAGATAGATATTAATCTGCAGCATTCGTTTGTCAGCTATGCTGCTGATAAAATCTTCTTTATCCGGCATTAAATCCAAAATTTCCTGTGCTTTATCATAGTCGCCTTTCTGGATAAATCTGCTTACTCTCATATAGTCGGCGCTATTACGGATTTTGCTGTCGCTGCTTTCTGCAAGCTTGCAGTACCATTTGGCAAGCAAAGTGTTATATGGGTCCATTTCTTCTTCAGACAATCCAGACAGGATCAATAAACCGTCAAGCTGAAAAGTAAGACAGTGCAATAATGTCTCGTTATGGGGGTATTCGTGGAGTTTTTCCGCTGCAGCCTGAAAGCCGGATGCAATTCCACTGGTCTGGACAAGGGAATTAATTTCCCTGCAGAAATATCCGATTTCCTGTTGCGATATGTCTTCCTGAAAACAGAGCAGGGTGTTCAAATCAGTTTTAAGCAAGCGTGCCAAAGGTACCAGCAGAGAGATATCAGGGTTTGTAGCGCCTGATTCCCACTTGCTGACAGCAGGAATGGATACATTGAGATATTTGGCTACTTGTTCTTGTGTCAAACCCAATGCTTTTCGCCTTTCTTGGATGATCAAATTCATAGGCATAATGCCGCCTCCTCAATCTGAAAGATATAAAAGTTTTGCTGTTTTTATGGTAGCATGGAATTACGCTGGTAACAATAGAGGAGGCGTTAACTTTCAAGGGGATTTTTTAATGAGAAGTTAAATTTTAAACTGTGGCGCCTGAAAGTACTGCTCTGACGTAATTGCGGCCAAACAATAATCCAGCCAGCAGAAGGGAAGCTCCTAAGCCGGTGTAGAAAACTGCGATAAATTCCTCTGGCGCAAGTTTGCCTGCACGCAGTCCAATACCGCCGGTCATCATTACCGCCATGATGATAAATGCTTTTTTATCAAAAAACTTCAGGAAAAAAAGACGTTCTTCGGAATAAACGTTGATTCTGGCAGTATGCTTTTTTACCAGTTTTCCAAAAATAAATTTTTGAAACACTGAAAAAACCAATGCAGACAATAGACAATTTAAGGTCGTAAGATAAGCTGGATAAGCCAGCAAGCCAATACGGAGAATATTAAATCCCGCCGCGCTCCACACCAGACAGGCAAGGAGCAGCAGCGTATTCCGTTTTACTTTCATAATCTGCCTCCTTTGAAATTGTAAATGGAACCCACTGATACGCCGCGGGCTGCCGCTTTAGTATAGTGAGCTGCAATAATATTGTCAAGTGATTTTAAGATTGAAAAAGTGAAAGTTACACACCGGAAAATGGAAAATTGTTATGGACGCCCTTAAAAATAAAAGTAAGAGAGATAATTGAAACTTAACAGAGCAAAGCATAGAATATCAGGAAAAGCTGTTGTTATTTTTCTATACTAAGTTACGGAAGGAGGGAAAAACATGGAATGGGTGAAAGGATTACAGAAGGCGATAGATTATATGGAAGATCATATTACCGAGGAGATCGACTATGTTGAAATTGCAAAACAAGCGTATTCTTCAAGTTTCCATTTTCAGAGAATTTTTCATATTATCTGCGGCTATTCTATTGGCGAATATATCCGCAATAGAAGATTATCGCTGGCAGGAACAGAGTTATCATCTGGAAATGAAAAAGTAATAGACGTTGCCTTAAAATACGGATATAACAGTCCGGAAAGCTTTAGCAGAGCATTTACAAAGTTCCACGGGATTACCCCTGCCCAAGCGAAAAATGAAAAACTTACACTCAAATCCTTTTCCAGAGTTTCCGTAAAAATTATATTAGAAGGAGGAACAACAATGAATTACAGAATTGAAAAACGGGAAGAGTTTGAAGTCATTGCCAAAAGAGCCAGATACGGAGGAGGACAGGAAATCAGCCAGAAAAATATCCATAGGACATGGACGTCTTGCGGAGCAGATGGAACGATTGACAGGTTGTGCAAATACGTCAATCCAGAAAATATTTTCGGAGAGGCAATCGTTGGGATATGCTTTGACAATCCCACAGTGGGGGATTTTGACTACGCAATCGGAGCGGCTTATTCGGGCGGCGACGTGGAGGCAGGGCTGACGATTGAGAAAGTGCCTGCGAACACTTGGGCGGTGTTCCCTTACACTGGGAAAATGCCAGAAGCATTCCAAGAGCTGTATCAGAAAATTTATACAGAATTTTTTCCAACCAGCAAATATCAGCCTGCAGGCGGGATGTGCATAGAAGTTTATCCCAGCGCTGAGGTTCACGACAATAATTCCTATTTTGAAATATGGTTTTCCGTAGCGGAAAAGTAAAGCTGTTGATGGAAATGGAAGAACTGGGAGACTGCCTGTGAATTTGGATATGGTAGTATGTATTTGAATCATGTCGTATTTAAAAGGGACTTAGATGAACTATCAATGAGGAAATTTAAAACTGAAAGTGTAAAAAAACTGAAAGTGCAGAAAATTAGGAGATACGATTGAGAGAAATACTCAAGCTGTGAACCGACTGTGCCGACAGGTGGGAAAGCGATGAAATATTATATGTATAACTGATAATGGCGGTAGGGTGTAAAAACTCTACCGCTTATTTTCGGAAGTTTTTATATATTGACGCAAGTGAACTTGAATGCTATAATAGCTAATATAATTAGCTATAAAAAAATAGGAGTAGCCAATATGAAAGCAGGTTTAAACAAAACAACAATTATTGAAATGGCGGCTAAAATAGCGGATGAAAGAGGCCTTGCGAATGTAACCCTAAAGGTGTTGGCGGCAGAATTGGGAGTAAAATCCCCATCTTTGTATAAGCATTTTAATGGTGGACTTGATGAACTAAACAAAGAGCTTATGCTGTATGGCTGGCATTCTTTAGAAAACAAGATTACAAAAGCCGCCATAGGCAGGGCGAAGGATGATGCAATCATGGCGATATGTTATGCTTATCGTAATTTTGCTGCCGAGCATAAGGGATTGTTTGAAGCCATGCAATGGTACAATATGTATCAGTCAGAGGAGCATTTGCAAGCGACACAGGGTATGGTGTCTGTTTTTTTTCAGGTTCTTGATTCCTACAAATTAAATGAGGAGCAAAAAGTGCATATTGTGCGTATGTTTCGGGGATTTCTGCAAGGGTTTTCTTCCATTGAAAGCCATGGTGGATATGGAAACCCCCTATCCATAAATGACAGCTTTGATTTTGCACTGAAAACAATACTGGATGGTATTCATGATTTGCAGGGTGGAATGGAAAAATGAAACAGTTTTTGAAAAAAGTCAGTCCATTTAATAATAGTACTAAGATGCCTGTATCACTGTTCATCATCAAGAAAATACTTGCCTTTTGGGTATGTTACATCACAGGTTTGTTTATAGCGGAAGAAATGCTTTGCAGGGGAATTGTTTTGCACGCGCTTAAAGAAAAAACCTCATTTTTGACGGCAGTGATTGTAAGTACCATTTTATTCATTTTGGAATGCTATTTTGTATAGTGTCCTTGGATTGAATTTAAGCGGCAATGAGGAAAATGTAACAGCAATATTTGATATACAGTCTGTAGGCAGCAACATTTGGAATGGCGGCATATATGGAATTGAGGCCAGTGCAGCTACAACTATGGTATTAGCTTTTGCGGCTGCATTGTTTTTTGTTATGGGCAGAAAGAGGGGAAAAAAACTTATCTCCATATGCCAAAACTTTTATTATTACCCTGGAAGATTTGAGCCATCCGATGAAAAGATTTACACATTGGATTATTTGGAACATTCCTGCAGCAGATAAAATTGCGAAAGCCATCCCATCAGGAAAAACGGTATCTTCACCAGAGGGCGCGGTACAGGGAATCGGATATGGATTTCACCGCTATGCAGGACCGAAGCCGCCGAAAGGTAAATCCCACAGATATTGTTTTACCATTTATGCATTAGATTGTAAGATTAGTTTGAAAGCATCTTCTACTAAGAGAAAAGTTCTGAGTAAGGCAAATGGCCACATTATCCAACAAGGAGAGGTTTGCGGGTATTTTGAATAAAAATTCTCGTTAAGTAAAGTCATCAGAGACACAGATGCACAGACCCAGAGCTGATGACTTTACTCTCAATCTCTGTACAAAAAACAGAAATTACATTTTCAAACATTCCAAAATAGGCTTGATATATTTCTTGTCTGAAATATCATAGGACGTAGAAATCATCTTTATCATTTCTTGTTCTGCTTCTGTTTTATCTTTTTTGGCTTTAAGCATTTTTATAAACATCTTCATCATAAGTTTTGACGAAGCAGACATTTTTTCATAGTTAAATCCCCCTGGGCAATAAAATTGTAGGTTTGTCAAACATGTGTTACACTGACCGCAGATAATTCTTTAACACTTCATTAGGTGTTTTCCACCCAAGCGGCCGCATGGGAAAGTTATTGTAATCCCTGCGGTTATACACTTTAAGCTGTTTTGCAAAGTCG
>JAAWBG010000016.1 GCA_022792535.1 Lachnospiraceae bacterium | reverse complement strand
GGACATCCTGTGGATGTCCGTTTAGCGCGGACCGAAGTGGAACGTAGACCTTGGACGGTTTGCTGCGCCGAGCACAATTGCGAAGCAATCTTTTACCTCTTGTGCGAGTGCGCATATTATTTTTCTCTTATAGGAAAGATACTTTCATACGTTAGCGTGACAAGGTCTTTCCTATAAGAGAAAAAAGCACTACTGGAAGAATCTTGTTTCTATCCTTCCAGTAATGCTCTCACTGTCAATCATTTAAACCTAATTGATATTTTTTACACTTTCCCGCACAATCAGTTCTACCGGAAGCTTAAAGGATTTGGCGATCACATCCTCTCCTTTAATCCTCTGCATCAAAAGCTTCACAGCCTCTTCTCCCTTTTCCGCCACAGGCTGACGCACTGTGGTCAACATGGGCCTGCTCAGCTTTGCATAAGCATTGTCGTCAAAGCCTGCCACAGAAATATCTTCTGGAACCTGCAGTCCCTCTCCGAAAAAAATACTGATGGCTTCATTGGCTAATAAATCGGACACCACAAAAACAGCTGTATAGCCCTCTTTTCTGGCATTCTGGGCAAAACTGCGCATTGCCTCCCGTCTGAGATGTCTTTCATCCGGCAGATAATAATAATCTTCATTGCTGTAAGTAATGCCATAATTTTTCAAGGCGTCGCAATAGCCTCGAAACCGCTCAAAAGTACTGGAAACGGGGCTTTTCTTGTCACAGAAAAAGGCAATCTTCCGATGTCCTTCTTTCAGCATAAATTCCGTAATCTCTTTTCCACCTTTGTAGTCGGCAATCCCAATATTATCGTAGTTGCCTTCACCGCAGTCTACAAATACCACTGGCTTTCCTGCTCTTTTGGCAAATTCCTCACATTCCCAGGGTTGAAATCCCACCACAATTCCGCCTTCAATATTGCGTGCCTGAAGTTTATGATAAATTTCCCCTTCCTCTTTTGGAATTCCGCATACCGGATATCTTCCAAATTCCTGCAGTTTCACGTAGATTGCATTCAGCAGTTCGGAACAAAAAGGATCCATAAAAACATTTTCTTTGGAGCTGAGATAAAAATCCACCGATATCAGTTTTAAGGCTTTTCCATACTCTTCCTGATGGACCGTTTTCTGAAATCCATACTGGATCAATGCATCTTCAATCCTCTGCCGGGTGGCAGGAGACATTTTTTCCGTGTGTCCATTTACAACATTCGATACGGTCGTAGGGCTGAGACATAATATCGATGCGATTTCTTTGATCGTGATCATAATTTCTCCCCGGCTTTCCCGCCTGCTGACTTAACTGTTTTCTCTGATAATCTTCCATATCTCATCCGTTTCCGGCATGGAACGGATCGCTCCCTTTTTGGTGGTAACCAGATAGGCCGCCGCATTGGCAAAGGTAAGCATCTGCTCTAAATCTTCCTGGGTCAGGCTGTCAATGTCCCGATACAGCAGCTCGTGCAGAATGCTTCCGCAGAAGGTATCTCCCGCCCCTGTTGTCTCAATGGTTCCGCCTAACTTAAAACTAGGCTTGTACACCATCAGATCCTTATAAAAAGCGTAACTTCCCTCTGCTCCCGCTGTTACCTGGAACAGTTTGATTGGAAATCTCTCCCGCAGCATAGCCGCTCCCTTTTCAATGTCCTTTTCCCCCGTAAGAAATTCCACCTCTTCCTCAGATATCTTGCAGACGTCGCATTTGCTCAGTCCATATTCCATCTTCTCTTTTGCCAGATTCAGATCTTTCCACAGAGGAACCCTAAGATTCGGATCAAAAGAGATTAAAATCCCATTCTCCTTTGCGGTATCCACTGCCTTCTCAGTAGCTCTGCATACCCCTTCATGGGTCATGGAAAGAGTTCCAAAGTGAAAAATACGGCTGTCTTTGATCTGCTCTGGATCTACTTCTCCTTCGGTCAGCATCATATCAGCTCCCGGATTTCGATAAAAGGCAAAATCCCTGTCCCCATTTTCAAAGGTTTTCACAAAAGCAAGGGTCGTCTTTACCTCATAGTCAAAGCACAACCCATCTGTTCCAATCTGCAGTTCTGTCAACGTGTCTTTCAACAGATCTCCAAATTGATCCCTTCCTACTTTTCCGATAAAATTCGTGGTCCGGCCGCATTTGTTCAGCAGAGCCAGCACATTGCAGGGGGCGCCGCCTGGATTTACTTCCAGCAGGGAATTTCCCTGTTCCGAAACGCCCGTATACGTAAAATCAATCAGTAGTTCCCCCAGTGCAGTCACATCATATTTTTTCATAAGCTACATCCTTTCCGGCGCATCAAAGCCCAGCACATCAATGCAGATTTCCAGCGCCCGCTTTGTCAGCTCCAATAATTTAATATATCCTGCCTGAATGGCCTCCTCTTGCTCTGAGAGAATCTTAGTCTCATGATAGAAATGATTAAAGGCATTGGCAAGATCATAGATATAAGCGCATACTTTATGAGGCGCAGTCTCCTCAAAAGCACTTTCCATCATACTGTTAAATTTGCTGATTTCCAGCATCAATGATTTTTCGCTGTCTGAATGGGCTGGAAGAATCCGGGCCTGTTCCGGTATCTTTCTGCCTGCTTCATATTTTTTCAGAATCGACTTAATCCGAACAATTGTATACAAAATATAGGGCCCAGTGTTCCCCTCAAAGGAGGTAAACCGGTCAATATCAAAAATATAATCTTTCGACGCCTGATTAGATAAATCTCCGTATTTGATAGCGGAAAGGGCAACTATCTTAGCAGTCTTCCTGCCCTCTGCCTCTTCCACCGTATGGTTATCCGAAATCTTTTTGTACATCTCCTCATTGATTCCAGATACCAGATATTCCAGCCGCATCACTCCGCCTTCTCTGGTTTTAAAAGGCTTGCCGTCTTTTCCGTTCATGGTGCCAAATCCTAAAAACTTAAGCTTCGTCTCTGGTTTCACCAGTCCGGTTTTTCTGGCACAGCGGAATACTTGTGTAAAGTAAAGCTCCTGACGTTTGTCCACCACATAGATTATCTCATCTGGATCATAATCCTGCATACGCCATACGATGGTTGCAAGATCTGTAGTATTGTAAAGAGAGGCTCCGTCTGACTTTAAAATCATACAGGGAGGCACCTCTTTGGTGTCTGTTTCTTCTTTGACATCCACCACCAATGCGCCTTCACTGATATAAGCAAAACCTTCGTCTTTCATCTTCTGCACCATATCTGGGATATAGGGCTGCGCGTCTGATTCTCCTTTCCACAGCTCAAAGGAGACATTCAGATTCTCATAATTGCGTTTCAAATCACTGACTGATACATTCAGAATATGTTTCAGCAAAGCCTGATATCCTTTTCTTCCATGCTGCAGCTCATAAGTGGCTGCCATCGCCCTTTCCTTATAAACCTCGTCTTCTTTGGACCTTCCGCTGGCAGCCGGATAGATCTCTTCCAATTCTGAAATGGTAAAGGGCGGTTCTTGGGGATATTCTCCTGCATAATTTTCATCAAAATAAACCAGATCCGGCTTTCTCTCCTTCAATTCCGTAATGATCAATCCCATCTGCAGACCCCAGTCTCCCAAATGCACATCTCCAATCATCTCATGGCCCATAAAGGTTCCGATCCGCTTCACACTTTCGCCGATAATAGCCGAACGCAGGTGGCCTACATGCAGGGGTTTTGCCACATTAGGTCCGCCATAATCAATCATAATCCTTTTGGGATTTTCACACTTATCACAACCCAGACGTTCCTGGTCCAATTCCATCTCATGTAAATAATCAGCCAAATACTCTGGATCTAATTTCAGATTTAAAAATCCTGGCTTCACTGATTCCACCAACGCAAACAAGGGATTATCCTTTAAACTTTCCGCAATTTTATCAGAAATCAGGAAGGGAGCGCATTTGTACTCCTTCGCCGCCGCCATAGCCCCATTACACTGGTATTCGCAAAGGTCCGGACGGTTTGACAAGGTTACTTTTCCATATTTCTCCTCATAACCATTGGCTTTCATGGCCCCCATAACTTCTCTGCTGATAATGTCTAAGATCTTTTCCATATCATTCTCCTTGTATATTATTTTCTTATCTAAAATATTTGTGTGTTTTCATTCTATGATAATTTCTGCATACGCGGACATTCCGGTAAAGACGGGACTTTTTTCCCAAAAGAAATATGCCTTGCTTTTATACTATCACATTTGTGCATAAAAGCAAAGCATTTTCTAAAGGAGTTCCGTATCCTTGCATGAATATGCATCATTCATGCAAAAAAGTTCTCCGCCAGCGTAAAGGTGCCCACAGCATTCACGGTTCCCGTCATATAAATAGTTTCATCTTCCTCCAGTTCAATCAGCAGGTCTCCGCCCTGCATATGGACCGTCACTTTCTCATCTACAAGGCCCATCCGTTTTGCCGCTGCCGCCGCCGCACAGGCTCCAGTTCCAGATGCTAACGTATAACCGGCCCCTCTCTCATAAATCTCAATGGCAATATTTTCCCGGTCTATCACTTTACAGATCTGCATATTGGTCCGGTTAGGAAAATATTCTGCTCCTTCCACATAAGGTCCTAACTCTTTTACTTTCTGAGGCGTCACTTCCTCCATCATAATCACGCAATTGGGATTCCCCACAGAAAGACAGGTGGTATTGTAATCGTTGTCGTGAAACCGCAGATGTGCGTTTACAATCTCTCCCTGCAGTCCGGTAAGGGGCATCTCTTTTCCTGCATATACAGGTTTTCCCATATTCACCCGCATCATGCTTCCGTCTTCTTTTACAAATTCAATTTCTACATCCCCTGCCAGCGTGCTCAGTTGAAACTTTTTTTCTTTCACATAACCTTCATCCAGCAGATATTTGGCAAAGATCCGCACGCCGTTTCCGCTCTTTTCTGCTTCCGATCCGTCTGGATTAAAAATCTGTACTTTGATCTTCCCATCTTCCATAACAGGGCCATACAGCAATCCGTCTGCTCCCACGCCGAAATTTCTTCGGCAAAGCATCTCAATGTTTCTTGTCTGAAGTTTTAAATCATTTTTATTGGGATCTAATACCAAATAATCATTGCCAAGCCCGTGATATTTTTTCATTGTAATCTGATCCATACATTCCACCCTTTCTCTGCCTTCTTTGGCATCCTGACTCTTTGTTTCCTATTCAGCATATGTGCTGACGATTTCTTTATACCTTCTTCTCACCTTAATCTGTTATAATTTTATTTTACACATTTCTTTTTGCATATAATAGAGGATATATTGCTTGAAATATTGCAAAAAGTGCTGTATGATATCAACATAACAACAGGATTCCGTCGAAAGGAGGATGATTATGAATCTTGATTCCTCTGTGCAATGCACAAAAAAACAGACTGGATATCTGCATCAGAATTTCCGTCTGTTTCATTTAAAAGATAAAAAAAGTCAGGAATTTGAATTCCACTACCATGATTTCAATAAGATTATTATATTTTTGTCTGGAAAAGTCACCTATCTGGTAGAAGGCAAAGCTTATGATCTCAAGCCCTGGGATATCTTATTAGTCAACAATCATGATATCCACAAACCCATCATAGATCCCTCTGCCATATATGAACGCGTTGTGATATGGCTGCAACAGGATTTTATCAAAGACCAGAAAAACGGCACCTGCGACCTGTCTCAATGTTTTACCACTGCAAATGAAAAACGCTTTAATCTGATTCGCCTAAACCACACTCTCCAGACAGAGATCCAGACTATTCTCCACCAACTGGAATCTTCTCTCTCCAGTCAAAAATTTGGCTGGGAAGTCTTAAGCCAAACTTATTTCCTGCAGCTTATGGTCTATCTAAACCGGGTATTTCTTCCTGAAACATACCAATTAGATGTTTCAGCCTCCCGCTATGATAAACAGATTGCAGATATCCTGACTTATATTAACTTGCACCTGGCCGAAAACCTGTCCAATGAGGCTCTGGCAGAGCGATTTTATGTCAGCAAATATTATCTAATGCATAAATTTAAAGAGCAGACTGGTTATACCCTTCACAGCTATATTCAGCAAAAGCGTCTGCTCCATGCAGCAGATCTAATCAGAGGGGGAACTCCTGTACTCAAAGCATCTGCCGTCTGCGGTTTTTCTGATTACTCTACCTTTTTACGCGCCTTTCGGAAATTTTACGGAACATCACCCAAAAATTTTGCCATTACTGACGAATATAAATCCCCTGCTGCTCGATAAAATCTTCCAGCTCATCCTGGGCATCCTGGGACCAGGTCTCACTCAAAGGTCCTTTTTCTCTCTTCTCTTCTGATTCCTGGGCTGCCCTTGTCATATCCTTTGGCTGTCTCATGCCTCTGCCTCTCCTTCCGTCTCCTCTTCCACTTCCGGGATCTGAGTTTCCTCCAGATTATGCTCCTCTGTCTCCCTCTCCTCTGCTGCAGGGTCTGCTTCCCCACCGTCTATCTGCTTTGATATGGTATCTGTCTCCTCACTCATCAGATTACTCTCTTCCGGTATCGGATCCGTCTCTTCCATATTCATCAGTTCCATCTCTTCTGGTACTGGCTCCGTCTCTTCTAATTCCAGCATTCCTACCTCTTCTTCTGCCAATTCCTCATCATTCTGGGAAGAGAGGATATCATCTTCTGGAGCCAGTTCCTGAACTGACATATCATCTCCCGAAGACTCTCCTTCTGCTCCGGTTCCATCCTCCCGATGGTCCTTTGATAAGTATGTTTCCACCGACGTATGTTTCTGCCCCAAATCCACGCGGTTGGCAGCAATAATCTCCTGCAGCTGCTTACTTTTTTCACTTAAAATCGCCTCTACTCTTTCCTGTGTAACGCCGCTCATGGGATTCTTCCCTGTAGCGTCCATTCCTGTTTCCAGCTGTTTCTCCAACATTGCCTGTTCCGCAAGAAGCCTTTCAATATCCATTGCCTGTTTCTTATTCTGCTCTTCTTTCAACTGTTTTACTAACTCTTCGGCTGCTTTTTTTTCTTCCTGCTTCCGCTGCTGTTCTTCCTCCTGCTGCCTCCGCTCTAATTCTTCCTTACTGATATAGACAATATTTCTCCGTTTTACAATGCTTCTGGCTATTTTGTCCTTCTCATTTCTCTTATCAATGGCATCCTTCATGCTTATCTATCTCCTATATCTCAAATACTTTCTCGTATATTATCCCGAATTCCCTTACCGTATCTGTCTTTTCGCCCTCAGGTCTCCTCCCAACTTCGTTGGGTCCCTCCTCAGGGCATATTATACCATGAAAATTCTATGAATAAAAGTGGCAAATTACGTGCATTCTTTTAATACATCAAATTTTCTGGAGGTAACATCATGGCTGCATACAAAGTAGAAATCTGCGGTGTCAATACTGCCAAACTCCCTGTATTAAAGGAAGAAGAAAAGAGTGATTTATTTTCCCGCATTAAAGCGGGCGACTTGAACGCACGTGAAGCGTACATTAAGGGCAATCTTCGTCTGGTCTTAAGCGTCATCAAACGTTTTTCCAACAGCAATGAAAATGTAGATGACCTGTTCCAGATCGGATGCATTGGATTGATCAAATCCATTGACAATTTCAATCCAGATATTGGTGTAAAATTTTCCACTTATGCAGTACCAATGATTATCGGCGAAATCCGGCGATACCTTAGGGATAATAATTCTATCCGGGTCAGCCGTTCTCTCAGAGACACAGCTTACAAAGCAATCCATGCCAAGGAACTGCTCTCCAAAGAGCTCTCTAAGGAACCTACCATCGACGATATCGCCAAAGCTATCGACATTCCCAAAGAAGATATTGTTTTTGCCTTAGACGCTATTCAATGTCCGGTGAGTCTCTACGATCCTGTCTATACTGATGGAGGCGATACCCTCTACGTGATGGACCAGATCAGTGATAAAAAGAATAAAGAGGAGACCTGGGTGGAAGAGCTTTCTCTAAGCGACGCCATGAAGCGTTTAAACGAACGGGAAAATTACATTATCCAGCTTCGCTTTTTTGAAGGCAAAACCCAGATGGAAGTGGCGGAAGAAATCCACATCTCCCAGGCCCAGGTCAGCAGGCTGGAAAAATCTGCCCTGCGCAACATGAAAAATTATCTCTCTATCACTCCCACTTATCACAGAGAGAGTTGATCTGATCTGCAAATTTTCCAAGTTCTTTGTTGGGACGTCCCTCTGATTTCCGAATGACAGACAACAACCGTTCGCCAGCCGCCAGAAGTCTTGCAAATACATTGGAAACCACTCTGGCATCCTTTGATTTGCGAACCTTTCTCTCCCGGCTGCCCTGGGCAATGCAGGCGTTTGTCTCCAAATCGTAAATATCGCCGCTGTAAGGAGCCACAGCTGAAATCCCAGTTTCTTTCGTGATCAAAGACGCAAAGGTATCACAGACTTTATCTTCTCCATGTACTACAAAAACTCTCTTGGGCGTCTCTCCAAAAGCTTGTACCCACTGCAGAAGATGCTGCTGGTCCGCATGACCGCTGATCCCCGCCATATTTTGAATCTTCGCATGTACTTCGATGGTCTCACCAAAGAGCCTCACCTCTTTTGCTCCGCCTAGCAGAAGATTTCCAAGAGTTCCCGGTACCTGATAACCAACAAAAAGAATGGTGGAATCTTCCCGCCACAGGTTATGTTTCAAATGATGACGAATGCGCCCAGCTTCGCACATACCAGAAGCTGAAATAATCACAATGGGCTTTTGAATAAAATTGATCATCTTAGATTCTTCACTGGAAACCGCCACTTTTAATCCTGGAAAACTAATGGGATTTTTCCCCTTGCGCACCAGCTCCAATGCCTCTTTGTCAAAACATTCTTTTACGTTTTTATGGAAAATATTTGTGGCCTCCACTGCCAGAGGGCTGTCAATATATACCTCAAAATCTGCAAATTCTGGCAGCATGTTCTCAGTCTTTATTTTTCTTAAAAAATACAGCATTTCCTGGGTTCTGCCCACGGAAAATGCCGGAATCACTACATTCCCCCCTCTGGAAAAAGTATCTTGACAGACTTTCGCCAGTTCCTCTGCGTAATCTGGCGGATTCTGATGGAGACGATCCCCATAAGTGGATTCTACGATTACATAATCTGCCTCTCTGATGTACTGAGGATCGCGGATTAAAGGCTTATTGCCATGGCCAATATCGCCGGAGAACACCAGTTTTACCTGCTTTTCTTCCTCTGTTCCCCATATTTCTATGCTGGAAGATCCCAAAAGATGTCCTGCATCCACAAACCGGATGGTGATCTCCTGACATAAGGTGATGATCTCTCCATATTCGCATGGAATAAAATGTTCCAGTACCCCCACTGCATCTTCCATGGTATACATAGGTTCCACCAAAGGTTTTCCAGCACGCTTTGCTTTTCGATTCCGCCATTCTGCTTCAAACATCTGAATGTGCGCAGAATCTTTCAGCATAATATTACACAGTTCCATAGTAGCTCTGGTTGCATAGATCTTCCCCCGAAATCCATGACTATACAAGAGCGGAAGCAGACCAGAATGGTCAATGTGGGCATGTGTAATCAAAATATAATCAATCTCTGCCGTATTTACTGGTATTTCCTGATTCTCATACAGATCCGGTCCCTGTTCCATACCGCAGTCTACCAACAGATGAATGTCCCCCATCTGCACATAGTGGCAGCTTCCTGTAACCTCGTGTGCCGCACCCAAAAATTCAAGTTTCAAACTACCATCTCCTTTGTATGTTTTCTATAATTATACCATGATCCTTCACCAGGAAACAACCGTCACTCCAACTTTATAATCTCTTTCTTTAAGCGTTTCATAATCTTTTTTTCAAGGCGGGAAATATAGGATTGAGAGATTCCCAAAAGATCCGCCACCTCTTTCTGAGTCAATTCTTCTCCATTGGCATGATTCAGGCCAAAGCGAAGTTCCACAATGGTCCGTTCCCTGTCAGAAAGTTTCTCCACCGCTTTTTTCAGCAGGCTTTTTTCCACTTCTGTCTCAATATCCCGGTAAATAATATCTTCATCTGTTCCCAGTATATCAGACAGCAGAAGTTCATTTCCATCCCAATCTACATTTAAAGGTTCATCAATGGACACTTCCATTCTGGTTTTATTATTGCGCCTTAAATACATGAGAATTTCATTTTCGATACACCTGGAAGCATAAGTGGCCAGCTTAATATTTTTCGTGGGATTAAAGGTGTTGATAGCCTTGATCAGCCCTATGGTGCCAATAGAGATCAGATCTTCCACTCCGATTCCTGTATTGTCAAACTTTTTTGCTATGTACACCACCAGCCGCAGGTTATGTTCGATCAGTACGCTTTTGGCACGTTCTGACTCTTCTCCCTCCAACATCTGAATACAGCGGTTTTCCTCTCTCGCTTCCAGGGGCGGCGGCAGGATCTCAGCGCCTCCAATATAGTGAATATCCCCCTTTTTCAGCAATAACATATTTCGAATACTGGGGATTAGTTTCAATTGAAAGTGTTGCGGTATCGTGATCTTTATATACATCATATCCTCCTTGAACTTCTTCTCTCTTTCTTTTTTAAGGTCCCACACTTTTTCCATTCAAGATAACATCGCATCTGTCATCCTGAAATAATTTCTCCTCTGCAATGCCAAATACTGGTTTTTCCAGATAAATAGAACGATCCTTTCCCAAAATATACATTCCTTCCAGCGTAACTGCCTCCAACATTCCATTTTCCTGCCCCAGGGAATGAAAAGGAATCAGACGAACTGGAAGATGTTCTTTCTGTATCTGCTCCCACAAAATTTCTTTCTTTATGATATGTACCGGTTGTTTCACCAAAGGGTCCATCAGTAAATTCCCAGTATCATAAAACCCTTTAACAGAAATATTCCCTTCCCTGGTTACCAGAAGAAGGTCATAGATCGTCTCACTTCGCTTTTTGAAATGACCTAGTATACTTCCTGCCAAGGCTAAAAATACGAAAGCACCTGCCAGACTAAAGAGAAAATGTCTTCCTTTGCCAATCTGTACACTCCACGTCATCATTCCTCCCAGCAAAATAAATGCCAGGTATGTAATGATCCACTGTCCAAGAAATTCTTTCCATTTTCTGCTTCGATAACACAGATATATCATCAGGGGATTGACAAGAAAATGTACGCCAAACTGATACCATCCATAATCCTTCAATCCCAGAAAAAGAACCATAGAACCCCCTGTGCCAACCACTCCCCCCAGCAGCAGACGTCCCATCTGAATACGCTGCTTCATAAGTTTTCCGGCAATCAGAAGGGCAATGCTGTCCATGGTAAAGTTCGTCAAAAACCAGATATCTGCATATAGTTCATATTTCACCTACAACCTCCTTACCACTTACAGCCCTGCACAGGCCGATTCTGATATGTTACAGTATAAAATGAAATGCTAGATTTTTTTGTCAAACCATTGTCCCCCTTCTCAAAAATTCATTGACAGAAAAAGACAAGAAATCTGCTGAACAAAGCGGACAGGTCCGCTTCAACTCCCTGAATCCCTCACTCATGAGGGGCGCTGGACATCCTGTGGATGTCCGTTTAGCGCGGACCGAAGTGGAACGTAGACCTTGGACGGTTTGCTGCGCCCAGCACAATTGCGAAGCAATATTTTACCTCTTGTGCGAGTGCGCATATTATTTTTATCTTATAGGGAAGATACTTTCACGCTTTAGCGGGACAAGGTCTTTCCTATAAGATAAAAAAGGACCGCTGCAGATTTCCTGCAGCGATCCTTTTCCTGTTCTCTTAATTTATATTATACAATACGATTATTATCAATGGTTTTCACAACGCCTGGCTCTGCCAAAATGTTCAGCATAGATGCGTCAATCTCATTTCCTGCTCCTGCAGCAATCTTACGAAGAATACGACGTACGATTTTACCAGAGCGGTTTTTGGGCATCTCTTCCACAAATTGGATTTTTCCAGGAGTGGCGATAGGCCCAATCTCCTGTCTTACCAGGTTTTTCAGCTCATCTCTGAGTTCGTCATTGCCTTCTCGTTCACTGGTGGTAACTACATAGACATACAGATCCTCTCCTTTTACCGGATGGGGATATCCTACCACTGCCGCCTCCACAACGCCTGGATGAGAGCAGAGTACTTTTTCTACTTCTACGGTTCCCAGACGATGACCGGAAATATTTACAATATCATCAATTCTTCCGGTAATCCAGAAATATCCGTCTTCATCCTTGTATGCACCGTCTCCTGTAAAGAAGTAGCCTGGCTGCTGGCTGTAATATCCCTGAATATGACGCTCTGGTTCTCCGTAGAGATTCCGCATAATTCCAGGCCAGCTGGATTCTAAGCACAATTCTCCCTTTTCATTTACATCTGCTTCTACTGCCGGCTCATCGCCAGAATTTCTGGCCCGCAAAATCACTGGTTTTACACCGAAGAATGGAAGTGCAGCGCTTCCTGGTTTCAATCCCATAGCTCCCGGAATTGCAGAGATCAGAATACCGCCGGCCTCTGTCTGCCACCAGGTATCCACGATAGGACAGCGGTCTTGGCCTATATAATGGTAGAACCACTGCCATGCTTCTGGATTGATGGGTTCTCCTACAGATCCCAAAAGACGCAGGCTGGACAGATCATGTTTTTCGATCCATTTTGTATCTTTGTTCATAAGAGAACGGATCACCGTAGGCGCTGTATAGAATGTGGTAACTTTAAATTTCTCAATAATATGCCAAAAACGATCTGGTTCTGGATAAGTAGGCACAGATTCATACAGAACTGTGGTGGCGCCATTTAGCAATGGGCCATATACAATATAGGAGTGTCCTGTGATCCAGCCAATATCTGCAGTACAGAAGAAAATATCATCTTCTTTGTAATCAAAAATGTATTTAAAGGTTGTATAGGTATAGACCATATATCCTGCAGTCGTATGTAAAGTTCCTTTGGGACTTCCAGTGGAACCTGAGGTGTACATAATAAAGAGAGGATCTTCCGCATCCATCATCTCTGCCGGACAGAAATCAGAAATCTCATCTAACATCAGTTCTTTGGACAGGGAAGTGTCTCTGTATACAATATAAGGAACGTCAAAATCCACCATACGGTCTACCACAAATACATCGTCGATGGTAAGGCCTGCACTTGCACACAGCATACATGCCCGGTCTACATTTGCCTTAGCATTTATCTTCTTGCCGGAACGCCAATAACCATTGGTAGTCACCAGTTTTTTGGCTCCGCAGGCAAGCATACGATCTGCCAGGGCTTCTGCTGAAAATCCTCCGAATACAACGGTATGTACCGCGCCGATTCTTGCGCAGGCAAGCATAACAACGGGAAGCTGCCAGATCATAGGCAGATATAACGCAATACGGTCGCCCTTTTTTACCCCATTTTTCTTAAGAACATTTGCGAAGCGGCACACATGCTTCAAAAGTTCTTTGTAAGTAAATCTCTTGCAGTCTGCTTCTGGCTCTCCCTGGAAAAGAAGGGCTATCTTATCTCCTCTTCCCTTTTCAATCTGTGCATCCAGGCAGTTATAGGAAATATTTGTCTTACCGCCTATAAACCATTCATTATCGCCGATGGTCCGGTCTCCGCGGTACACTTTTGTCCAAGGCTTAAACCAATGAAAATCTTTGGCAATGTAACCCCAAAAAGTCTCTGGATCATCGATAGACTGTTTCCACATTCTCTCGTATTCCGCACGACTTTGAACATAAGCCTGGTCAACAAATTCTCTTTCTGGTAAATACATATCATCTTTTTTTGTAGCCATGGTAAAATCCCCCTGTCTTTATTTTGTCTCATTTTATACCATTGGACTTCTGTCCATAAGAAGTAAAAATTGAGATTGTATTAATAAAAATACACTTCTTACTCTCTATTTTACAGATTGTTAAATATTTGTCAATACCTAATTGTTATTTTTTTAACAAATTCTGTCATTTAGAAGAAAATACAGGATTCTCCGCCTGCGGCGGACCGTTCTTGCGGTTCATTTCCTCTCCGCAGTGCAATAATTCTTTTTTATTTAATAGGAAATCCGAAGGAATTTCCTATTAAGATTCGGGTGTCAAAAGGGTGCGCCGCACCCGCTCTATCCCATATATTGATGTGCAAACTCGTTTGCAATAACAATATATGGGATGAGCGTAGCACCAAAGGTGCTTTTGACACTCTAATCCTATAAATAAAAAACTGCCGCATTCCTTCACACAGCATTCCTCAAAATCTCATAGAGACTCCAAAGGATTATGTACTGTATTTTCAAAATGCAACAGTCTTATATGTTCTAAATTCATCTGGTATCCCAGGGAAAAGACACTGCCTATTTTTTCGTATTTTTCAAAAACTCCGGTATCTTAATATCCCGCTCTTGTACGCTGCTCTCCGGCCTTCTGGGTCTCTGAATTCCAAGAGTGGAAGCTGTCACCCCAAGATTATTGCTTCCAGCATTGGGAGTCTGGGTGGTATTGGCAGCAGCGTTATAGGAATTGATCGGTCTTGCTGCTGTACCCAGGTTACTGGAAGTTCTGGCCGCTGTGGCAGCCGGCCTGGTGGAAGCTGTCTGTGTGTATTTCATACCGGGCATTACTTTCGGCGCAGCCGGCGCATCCTCCAATCCAGTGGCAATCACTGTAATAATGGCCTGATCTGCCATGTTCTCATCAAATTTCGCACCAAAGATAATATTTGCATTGTCACCTGCCAAATCCTGTACATAGCTGGCTGCGTCATTGGCATCCATCAGGGAAATATCACCGGAAATATTGATAATAACATGAGAAGCTCCTGTAATGGTGGTCTCTAACAGAGGACTTGCCACTGCATGTTTTACTGCCTCGATGGCCTTATCGTCTCCCTGAGCCATACCGATACCGATATGAGCCATTCCCTTGTCCTTCATAACAGTCTGAATATCTGCAAAATCCAGGTTGATCAGCGCCGGTACGTTAATTAAATCTGTGATTCCCTGTACCGCCTGCTGCAGTACTTCGTCTGCTTTCTTTAATGCATCCGGCATGGTGGTTCTTCTGTCCACCAGCTCCAGAAGCTTATCATTGGGAATTACAATCAGGGTATCCACATTTCTCTTTAAATTCTCGATCCCTCCCATGGCGTTGACCATACGGGCTTTGGCTTCAAATTTAAAGGGCTTGGTCACAACGCCTACGGTCAAGATTCCCATCTCTTTTGCGATTCTCGCAACCACAGGCGCAGCCCCTGTTCCAGTTCCGCCGCCCATACCGCAAGTCACAAATACCATGTCCGCGCCTTTGATCTCAGCAGTCAGTTCCTCAATGCTCTCTTCCGCTGCTTTCTCACCAATCTCCGGCTGTGCGCCTGCTCCCAATCCCTTTGTAAGTTTCTCTCCTATCTGAATCAATGTAGGTGCTTTACAAAGGGTCAATGCCTGCTTGTCCGTGTTGATTCCAATAAACTCAACACCGCCGATACTCTCTTCGATCATTCTATTTACTGCATTATTTCCAGCGCCTCCTACCCCAATTACAATAATTTTTGCACTGGAATCTGCCTCTGTCGTCATTATTTCAAGCAAGGTTCTTCCTCCTTTTGTTCTCTATCTGAACTTATTCTATTCCATCCCACTTTAAACTCTTATACTATATAGTATATTTTTTTCGGAAATTAATCAATACGAATTTTTAATTTTATCATATTTTTTTCACCGCTTTTATTGTTTTCCGCCAAAAATTACCATTTTTTCGCAAAATCAACCTATTTTTCTCTCTCAAAGGCAATGTCCGTGGTGTTCTCCGTCCAGGTCTCCAAATGAAGTGTTCCTTTTTCTTCCGCCAGCTCTGGCAGAATGTAAGAAAGCCTTACAATCTTTTCATTTAGATTCTGGGGTTGTCCCACAAGAACTGTGATCTTATTATATTTTAAAGTATAATTTCCTTCTTTCCCATATTTGATTTTTTCCGGAACCAGATCATATTTCTTCAGCATCTGGGTCAAGGCCAGAAGATTTTTCAGTACATTTTCTCCTTTGATGGGAAGTTTTTCATACAATACAATCTGTTCCACATCCAATCCGGCTACGGTGGGAACTCCCTCGATTACCTCCGAAGACATTTCCACCACAAATCCGTCTTTATCAAAATAAGCATTCTGCCCCAAAGTATCAATATAAACTCTGCCCAGCAAAGTCTTCTCTTCCACTTTGATCTCTATCGTGTGAGGAGATTCCAGAGAAATCTCCATACTGTCCACAAAGGGCATCTCCTTGGGCTCCACAAATTTATATTTAAAAAACACATACAGGCTGTTCCAGCAGTATTCATCATCTAACAGCCAGTCTTCCATCGTTTCGTTGGGATAGTGATGATTTCCTGTCACCTTTACTTTTTCTACCGTAAATACTTTTGTGACGATCAATGCGCCGATTGCAAACAATAATAGTATGATCAGAAAGGTCCATCCAATCGCTTTCCATGGCTTCCTGCGCTTTTTCTTTCCTGTTCCCATGTTTACTCCTGTTCTAGCTGTATTCCTCTGGACACGCTTAAGACCAGACCGATCTCAGCCAGAAGAAACATTACGGAAGTTCCTCCATAACTGATAAAGGGCAGAGAAATACCGGTATTGGGTATGGTATTGGTTACAACTGCAATGTTTAAGATCACCTGAATGGAAATATGTGCCAACGCTCCGCTTACCAACAGCGCTCCGTACAGATCCTGAGCATTACTTGCAATCACCATAAAACGCCAAAGCACAATCACAAACAAAAGAATTACACTGATAGCTCCAAACAGACCTAGTTCTTCACAGATAATAGAAAAAATCATATCGTTCTGGGCCTCTGGTACAAACCCTAGTTTCTGCATACTGCAGCCTAAGCCCTTGCCAAACAAACCGCCGGACCCTATGGCGTACAGCCCCTGCAGGGTCTGATATCCCTTCTCATATTTTTCTGGATTCAGCCAGATCAGAATACGTTCTGCCCGGTAAGAGGCCATCGCAATAAAGAGGGCGCCAAAGGCAATCACGATCACTCCCATCACAATAAACTGCATATATTTGGGACTTGCCACAAACACCAGAGAAATTGCAATTCCCATGATAATAATGGCTGTACTTAAATTTTCTGCCGCTACCACCACTACCATAGGCATAATCATTACCATAACTTTAACTAGTACAGAAAATTTTCCCAATTGTCTGGGCATCTGGCTTATGATTGTGGCCAGAAATACAATGATCGCCAGCTTTGCCAGCTCAGAAGGCTGAAAACTTACGAATCCAAGATCCAGCCATCGCTTTGCACCATTGATTTCCTCCCCTTTAAACAGTACCAGCACACACAATCCCAGTGCAGCGATGTAAGCAATCAGCCAGAAATTTTTCCAGATACGGTAGTCAATCCTGGCCACCACCGCCATGGCAATAATTCCCAGTATATCTGCCACCAGCTGTTTTTTCAGATAATAAGCAGAATCTCCGAATTTTACCTGTCCATTATAGGAACTTGTACTGTACAGCATCACCAGGCCGAAACAGATCAGAAAAAATACGACCAGCAGCAAGCTATAGTCAAAATAACGGATATTTTTTTGTCTTTTGTCAGCCTTTTGTCCTCTACCCATATCAGTAACTCCTGACTCAGATTCCTTCTTTATTCCGGCAGCGCCCGGACTGCCGCCTTAAACACTTCGCCGCGCTGTTCATAATTCTGAAACATCCCCCAGCTTGCACATGCCGGTGAGAGCAGCACTGCGTCTCCATCTTCTGCATATTCCACACATACGTCCACTGCTTCCTGTAAGGTATCTGTCAAAATAATATCCTCTGGAGGATACCCCAGATCAACTGCTGTCTCTTTGATCTTCTCTCTGGTAGCTCCCAGCAACACTAATTTTTTCACTTTTCCATGAAAGGCACGAATCCAATCATCATACTCTGATTCTTTATCGTATCCTCCTCCGATCAAAAGGGTAGGCCATTTCATAGCCAAAACAGCCTGAATGGCTGCGTCTGGATTGGTCCCTTTGGAATCATTATAAAAACGCACGCCCTTTTTCATAGCCACATATTCTATTCTATGCTCCACTCCCGTAAAAGAAAACAAAACCTCTTTTATTTTTTCTAAGGAAACGCCTGCCAGCAGAGCCATAGCCGCTGCCGCCATCACATTCTCATAATTGTGCTTTCCGATCAGCGGAAGTTCTTCTATCTGACAGACCAAAGTCTTCTTTCCCTTCCAGGCCCAGATTATCTCTTCTCCATCCAGATAAATACCTTCTGCCAGTTCTCTCTGGCTGCTGAAAAACACCACCTGAGCTTCCACTTGACGGGCAAATTCCTGCAGCAGAGGATCTTCATAATTCAGAACGCATATCTGCTCTTTTCCCTGATTGGCTGTGATCCTCTCTTTGGCTTCGCAATAGTTTTCCATGGTATGGTGACGGTTTAAGTGATCTGGCGTAATATTTAAAATAGCGGAAATCTGCGGAGAAAATTTATGTACTGTCTCCAGCTGAAAACTGCTGATCTCTGCCACCGTCACGGATTCCTCTGTGGTATCTGTAACCAGGCTGGTATAAGGAATTCCAATATTCCCAACTACTTTCACATCCAGCCCGGCATGTTTCATGATTTCTCCCAACAGCGTTGTGGTTGTCGTCTTTCCGTTGGTTCCAGTGATGGCTAACACCCTGCCCTGTTCAAATACGGAAGCTAGTTCAATCTCTCCCCAAATCTCCATTCCTGCCGCCTGCATTCTCTTTACCACTGGAATATCTATAGGCACTCCTGGACTTAATATGGCAATATCACAACTTTTCAGCACTTGATCCGGCAGCTCTCCCAGCAGAATCTCAACGTTCTTCAAAAAGGGAGACTTTTCTCTCACTGCCGCCTGGGTCTGCGTCTCTTTTTCATCATACAATATCACAGGAAATTTATGGCCGGCCAAAAGTTCTGCTGCGGCAATACCGCTGATTCCAGTGCCCATAACCAAAAATTTCTTTCCATCCAAATTCAATGTTATCCCTCCTAAAGTGCAAGCAGTCCTATCAGACACAAAATCGCTGTAATAATGGAAAAGACAGCCACTACTCTTGTTTCAGACCATCCTCCCAGCTCGAAATGATGGTGAATGGGCGCCATACGAAAAACACGCTTTCCTCCGGTTTTTTTAAAGTAGGTCACTTGTATCATAACAGACAGCAGTTCCGCCCAGTAAATCAGCGCCACAATCAAAATAAAGATGGGCATCTGCATCATGTATGCGGTAGAGGCCACAAAACCTCCCAGAGCCAAGGAACCGGTGTCTCCCATAAACACACTTGCAGGATACACATTAAACAAGAGAAATCCCAGCAGCGCGCCTACCACTGCACAGGTGACAGGTTCTATCCCGCTTCCTGTTCCAATGGCAACCACTGAAAAAAAGGTTGCAATCAAAATGGTTACGCTGGAGGCCAGGCCATCCAGTCCATCGGTAAAGTTGGCCCCGTTTACCGTTCCCAAAATGGCTAGAAACATAACTGGCGCCGCCAGCCATCCTAAATCCAGATAGATACCTTTTTCAAATCCTCCGGTAAAGGGAACCAGCATCCTAGAAGCCCCTTCGGTATATTGATTCATATAGAAAATAAACACAACAGTCACCAATATCTGTCCCGCCATTTTCTGCCATGGCAGCAATCCATCTGACCGACGCAGCACCACCTTCAGATAATCGTCCAAAAATCCAATAATTCCAAACCCTACTGTCACAAAAAGAATCGGCAGGATTCTAGGATAATCTTTCATATAAATCAGGGAAGTTATGATAATCCCTGCCAGTATCATCAGTCCTCCCATCGTAGGGGTTCCTGCTTTTTTCAAATGGGATTTCAATTCTTCTCTTTCCGTCTGTCCCACCTTTAGTTTTCGTAAGATCGGGATCACCACTGGTCCCAAGATTGCTGTGATCCCAAAGGAGATCAGTACTGGAATGATTACTCTCTGTGTCATTTTCTTTACACCTCTTTGTTTTTACGATGTCTTATGCTTCACCGTATCTTTCTTTTTTTATCTTGATACAACTTTTCTATTATAAAACCATTCTTCCCATTATGCAAGTGCTGACCTCCTCCTGCAGGACTGGTCTTCTTCAGATCTGCATGGTCTAAATCCCGCCTGCACTAATTTTCAGAATCTTCTGCCTCTTTTTTTATGGCTGTCTCATCCTTTTCAATCCCCAGATAGGGCAGAATATTGGAAAATATCTCTTTTACTACCGGAGCCGCAATCGTTCCTCCATAGTAGATTCCTTGTGGATTATTGATAATCACTAACGCCAGAACCTGGGGATCTTCTGCCGGTGCAAACCCCAGAAAAGAAGAAATATATTTATTGGCACTTCTGGGAAGGGTCTGAGAAGTGGCTGTCTTTCCGCCAATGGAAAATCCTTCGATAAATGCCCGCTTACCGCTTCCTTCTGACACTACTTTTTCCAACACTGTTCGAAGAACCTGGGACGTCTCCTCTCCCACAATTCCTTCTTCTATGTCGTAGGAAAGAGTCTCGATCAGTTCTCCCTGGTCATCTTTCACAGACACTCCAAAATGAGGCGTCACCCTGTTTCCTCCATTGACCAGGGAAGAAACGGTTGTGGCAAGCTGAATAGGGGTGATCTGAAAAGACTGTCCAAAAGAAATGGTAGCCAGCTCCACCGGCCCCACATTCTTTTTGTTGTGCATAATTGTGGAAGCCTCTCCTGGCAGATCTATCCCGGTTCGATCCAGTAATCCAAATTGCTCAAAATATTTATATACATTATCTACCCCTAACCGCAGTCCCAGTTCAATAAAAACTGGATTGCAGGAGTTCATAATTCCTTGTGTAAAATCCTCGGAACCGTGGCCGGTTCTCTTGTGGCAGTGAATCCTCCTGTCTTCCACCATTTTATAGCCTGGACAGAAAAATTGATCTTTCAGGGATACCACTCCCTCCTCAAAGGCAGAGGCTGTGGTAATAATCTTAAACACCGAACCAGGTTCATAGGTATCGTTGATACAGGGATTTCTCCACATCTGATTCAGCAAATCCTGTTTTTCTTCTGCTTTTTGCTCTGTCTCTGGACTTTGTTCATCCTGTTCTATTTTTTTATCCCTTTCTATCAACGTAAATGGCTGATTCAAATCAAATTCCGGCACATTGACCATGGCCATGATCTCTCCATTGCTGGGGTTCATCACGATCACCGACACACCGTCTGCCGATTTGGCCTCCATGGCCTTTTTGGCCGCCTGTTCGCAGTACATCTGAATATTGTAATCTAAACTGACATGAAGATTATACCCGTCTATCGGCTCCTGCCTTCGTTCTCCGGCATTTTCAATCTCTATTCCTCTGGCATCGGTAAGGGTCAATATCTTGCCATTTTTGCCTTTCAGATAATCTTCATACATAACCTCCAGACCGACGATCCCTTGGTTATCCCCTCCTGTAAATCCCAGTACCTTAGAGGCCAATGTTCCATAGGGATAATATCGCTTGTAATCTTCATCTACCTTTACCCCTGCCAGTCCATAATTACGGATACGGTCTCCTGCTTCTTTATCCACATTCGATTTCACCCGCTCAATGGAACTGACTTTTTCCACCCGTTTTCGTACAGTTTCTTCTTCCATTTCCAGTTCTTTTGCCAGCACGCGGATCACCTCTTCCGGTTCCTCTATCTGGCTGTGAATCACAGAAATGGTACAAACAGTACGATTGGTGGCCAGCACAGTGCCTGTCGCATCAATGATCTTTCCCCGCGCCGCCTTGATATCCCGCTCCCTTTCATGGAGATCTTCCGCCTTCTGTCCATAATATTCAGAACAAAACACCATCAGATACACCAGCCTTCCGGCCAGCATGGCAAGGATCAGCAGCACAACTGCCAAAATCACCAACAGTTTTCTACGATTATATGTCTTATTTCGAAGCATCCAAAAACCTCGTCATTGCTATTACTACAATCTATTACAGATTTCATAAGGTTATGTACTATTTTTCAGGGTTCCGGATACTTTTCTTCGATACTTTTCTATCTATTCTTTTCTTCTATTCTTCTGGAGCAGGGGGTTCTTCACCGCCAGGCATTTCTTCTGGAACTCCTTCTGATGGATATTCCGGCCCTCCAGGATCTGCCGGCGGGGTTCCCTCTTCTGGAGTTTCTCCTTCTTCTGGAGTCTCTCCTGGTGTTCCCTCTGGCTGGCCTTCCCCTGGTGTTCCCTCTTCCGGCGCTCCTTCGGTTCCCTCTTCTCCTTCTGAAGTTCCTCCTTCTTCTGGAGTCTCTCCTGGTGTTCCCTCTGGCTGGCCTTCCCCTGGTGTTCCCTCTGATGGATTTTCTGGCTGCTGTTCCCCTTCTTGCGCCTCATCTTGAAATACATTAATATAAGGAAGGATTTCTTCAAATATTTTTTTTGCAAGATTCGTTGCAAGAGCGCTGCTCTGCTGTTCCAAGGGCACATTTGCTTCGTCTATCACCACATAAACCAGCACTTCCGGGTTCTCCACCGGCGCAAATCCGATAAAGGAAACAATATATTTTTTATCGTCTCTGTTCCCTTTTTGGGCTGTTCCGGTTTTCCCTCCCATGGAATAACCTTCCACTTTTGCACTTTTTCCGGTTCCTTCTGACACAGTTTTATAGAGATACTCCCGCAAAGCATCGCTGGTCTGCTTGGAAACCGTCTGTTTTAAAGCAAGAGGTTCGATATTCTGCACTGTATTTCCATTGTCATCCACTATCTTTTTCACAAAATGAGGCTGATAATAGTATCCACCGTTGATCAGGGAAGAGAAGGCTGATGCAAGCTGTACTGCAGTTACGTTAAAATTTTGTCCAAAGGCATTAGTAGCCAGAGAAGTACTGTTTGTATCTTCCGCTGTGTAGATCAACGTATCTGTTCTGCTCTCTCCTGGCAGATCAATATTCGTCTTAAGGCCAAAATTAAAGATATTCTGATATTTGTAAAAATCTTCTTTTCCAATATCTGCCGCCATCTGCATCATAGCGTCATTGCAGGAATTCATCAGCGATTGTTCCACAGTCTGAGGTCCATGGCCTGACCTCTGTACACATCTGATATCATGTCCGCCGATCTTTTCTATCCCATCGCAGTCATACCAGTCCCTGGTTCTCCCTGTCTCTAAAGCTGCCGCTACTGTAAAAGGCTTTGCAGTGGAACCTGGCTCATAAGTATAGGTAATGCAGTAATTCTGCCAGATTGCATTGAGCTTCTTTAAAGTCTCTTCTTCGTCCATTCCCTGAATCTCTGCCTCTGTGTAATAGGCGGACAGATCCCTTGGATGATTCAGATCATACACCAGGCTGTCAGACATACCTAATATCTCCCCGTTTTGAGGATTCATCACCAGCACCGCTGCCTGTTTACTTCCTGGTCCTTCTTCCACTTCATCCCGATGCTCTTCCTGGAATTCCGCAATCTTTTCCTGTATGATCTTTTGAATATTCATGTCAATAGTGGTAACTAAAGTCTTTCCATTGACAGGTTCCTTGATGGTTTTCTCAAAATTATTCTGGGAATTGAGAAATCCATACTGGCGGCCGTCAATCCCATTCAATACGTCATTATAATAATCCTCCAGGCCGCCGATTCCCTCATTTCCAGAGGTGGTGAATCCCAGCACTTTGCTGGCAAGATCTCCATATGGATATTCTCTCTTATACTCTTTTTCAAACCATACGCCCTGTACATTTGGATTTACTTTTTTTCCTTTTTTATTTACCTTGGCTTCTAGTTTCTGAAACTCCTGAATCTCTTCATAGGGAAGCTTTTTACGCAAAACAAAATAACGGCTGTCTGCTTTCTCTGTCAGGGCAGCCATTATTTCCTCTTCTGTAAGTTCAGGAAAACATTGGAGTAATGCTTTCACTGTAGGTTCTACGTATTTTTTCACTTTCTCTTTCGTGGCAGTATCATAGAACTCTTCATTGATCAGCTTACAATCCAAAATAAGGTTGTACACATCTACACTACGTGCCAAAATGGTTCCTTTGGAGTCCAGAATCTCTCCTCTCTGATAGGGAATTGTCTGACTTCCATAGCCCTGCTGGCTTAACACCTGCTTCTCATATTCACTTCCCTTAACCTCTTCAATGTAGGTTAATCTTCCGATCAATCCGCACAGTGCAACCATGATCAGGGAAAACATCACCAGCAGTTTCTTTTTCATTTTCCTGGAAAACTTTGCAGGCTCTTTCTTTTTCTGTCTTCTTTTTCTAGCTGCCAATAGTCCTTACCTTCTTTATTTTGCCGGAATATCCTGATATTGATTCATATAATCATTGGTATCCACTTTAAAATATTTAATCTGATCTTTTGCAGGATATACCATTCCCAGTTCATGGATGGCTTTTTGGTAAATCTCATCCAAATTGATGGAGGTTTCAATCCGCTTTTCTTCCGCGTCATTCTCTGTTTTCAGATCCAAAACCTCACTTTTCAATGCAGCCACCGTCTTGATATTTGTGGTAAGCTCTGCCCGCAGATACAGATAAACCCCGGAAACTCCTACCATAACTGCCATAGCGGCCGCAATAATCAACACATAGCCAGGGCTCATCTGGAGGGCGCGCTCCTGATTTCTCCTTGCCGCCGCCCGAACCGTCTTCTTCCGTTCCCGGATTTCTCTGTCTCGTTTCCTTTTTTCTTCCAGTTCCTGGTGGATCTCTTCCTGCCGCCGTCTGGTATCCGGCTGCAGTTTTCTTACGGTATTTCCGTCTATGTAATTTACAGTTTTATCCCTTTGTGATGTATTACTCTGCTGCCTCACTGTTTTCAACTCCTATTCTGCATCTACTGTCTTCTTCTCAAACACTCTGAGCTTGGCACTCTTAGAACGAGAATTGTACGCAATCTCTTCTTCTGAGGGAAGAATCGGCTTTCTTGTAACTGTCTTCCCCATTGGTTTCTTTCCACATACACATACCGGAAAATCAGAGGGGCAGGTGCATGGGTTTTCGCTTTTCTTAAATATATTCTTTACAATTCTGTCTTCCAGAGAATGAAATGTAATAATGCAGATCCTTCCTCCAGGACTCAGTAAATCTATCATATCTTCCAGAGAATCCTGCAGCACTTCCAGTTCCTGATTCAATTCAATCCGAATCGCCTGAAACGTGCGTTTCGCCGGATGTCCTCCGTTCATTCGTATCTTAGCCGGAATAGCTGCCTTAATCACCTCTGTCAATTCCCCTGTTGTCTCAATCTCTTTTCCAGCTCTGGCTGCCACAATATGCTTTGCAATATTCTTGGCAAACTTGTCCTCCCCATAATCCCGAATGATCCGGTACAACTCCATCTCACTATAAGTATTTACCAGATCCTTCGCGGTAAACCTTTTCCGATTGTCCATCCGCATATCCAAAGGAGCGTCTACCCGATAAGTAAATCCTCTCTGAGGATCGTCCAGCTGATAAGAGGAAACTCCCAAATCCAGCACAATGCCCTCCACCTGGCAGATTCCGCGCTCTGTCAAAATCTCCCTCATCTGGTGATAATTGCTTCGAACAATCTGTATCTTATCCTCAAATTCTGATAATCTTCTGTTTGCTGCTTTGACCGCGTCTTCATCCTGATCTATTCCAATCAATCTTCCTCTCTGAGATAACCGTTTGCAGACTTCATAAGCATGTCCGCCGCCACCCAAAGTACCATCCACATAAATCCCTTCCGGCTTAATATTCAAGTGTTCAATTGTCTCTTTCAAAAGTACAGATTTGTGCTTGAATTCCATAAAATTCCTTTCCGGTTCTGATCTGCCTTTGATCTCAGGACTTGTAGCTAGATGGTGAGTCCAAGACTGGCCATATCCTCCGCGATCTCTTCTACGTCGTCATATTCGCTGGTCTCCTGCCATTTCTCTCGATTCCAAATCTCTATATGATTCAGAACCCCCGCCAAGACCACTTCTTTTTCAATACCAGCAAATTCCCTTAAAACTGCCGGCAGTAGTACACGCCCTTGCTTGTCTATCTCGCAGTTTGTGGCGCCTGCAAAGAAAAACCGCGCAAATTTCCGGGCTTTTTGGGAGAATTGTGATACTTCTCGGAATTTCGCCTCGATGATTTCCCATTCTTCTGTGGAATACACGAATAAACATCCATCCAGTCCCTTTGTTACAACAAATTCATCTCCTAACAATTCTCTGAATTTGGATGGAACTATCAGTCTGCCTTTTGTATCAACTGTGTGATTGTATTCGCCTCTGAACATAGAAATCACCTTCTGACTGTCTGGAAACGTGGACTATTTTATTAAGTTTTCCACATTTTTATCCACTTATCCACCACTTACCACCCTTTTCTACCACTTCTCTCCACTTTTATTCCATTCTAGCCCATCAGAGGTAAAAAAGCAATAGAAAATTTCCATAAACCAAAAGATGGTTTTGGGTCCAGAATCGAGAAATCTCCTTTAAAACGGGGATTTCCCGGCAAAAAAGACGCAAAAAAGCAGGACAAAAAATTTTGTCCTGCTTTTATCTGCTGAATTTTAACTTAAAGCGATCTGCAGTATCTTTTCCATATCTTCAATCAATTCTTCTGAATAAGCCTCTGCCTCCCGGCAAACTTGTTCTGCTTTTCCATAATCCTCATCAAAGAGCGCCTGGATCGCCTCGGAACCATATCCATGAAATTTCTTATGTTTCTCCCCTAAATTATCCCAGATAGTCTTAACTCCTGGAATATCCGGCGTGATAGAATAGTAGAAATGTCCAAAACCACACTTTGAAGAATCTAATTGCAGAGGAAGCACCACACGCCCTTCCACCATTTTCTTCAAATTGTTAATCCAATTCCGATGGGCGGTAATTGCACTCTGTACATAGCTTGCAAATTCCTGATTCTTCAAATGGAAGAATGGATCTTCTGCCATCTTGCCCATCTGTTTCAATGCCATATCCAGAGAACTTTCAATCTCCACCACCGGCTCTTTTGCCTTGGTCAGCTCGCCGCCGATCTCCTTCATAAAGTCCGTACTGTTTCGAAGCTGATTCTCCATCTCTGTCATGGTACTGCTGATTTCCTCACTGACTGCTGCAAGAGAAGTCACAGATTCACTTACCTGTGACACATGTTTCTGGTTCTCATCATTTAACTCCCAGACATTTCCGATCTTCTCTGTCATGGTGCCCAGAGCCTCTATGGTATTCGTGGTACTGCCGGAACTTTTCTGTGAAGCGCCTTTGATTCTCTCCACAAAGTTCCCCATGTCGCCTGTCAGTTTCTGGGTCTGTTCTGCCAATGCCCGTATCTCGTCTGCCACCACGGCAAATCCTCTTCCGGCTCTTCCGGCTCTTGCCGCCTCAATGGAGGCATTCAGCGCCAGCAGATTTGTCTGGAGAGAGATTGACTCAATCCCTGCAATTACTTCATTCATATTGTTGATTACTTCAAACAGCTCATCCATATCTCTGCGCATCTCCGTAGATACTTCAATGGCTTGATTGGAGAGTTCTTTGATAGAGGTCAGCTCTCCCTGCCCCTCCTCTATCTTCTGATATACCTCTTCTGTCTCCTCTGATACTCTGATAATCGTATTCGTCAATTCTTCCAGAGAATTATTTCCCTCTGCTGAGGAATGATCAGAGGAAGCGCCAAAAATAACTTCCGTTGCTTTTGCCACATTTCGGGATATTTCAAGAATTTTATCCGTCTCATGCTGCATCGTCAAATCAAGAGAACTGATCTGCATTACCGCACTGATATTTTTCTTAAGGATCTCTGCAAATTGTTCACGTCCATCTGAAAGACGATGATAGATATCATTTAGCTCCGGTTCACTGGAATAATCAGCACTTTTTAATTCTGCAATTGATTTTACAAGCTTTGTTTTTGTTTTTCCAATTCCCATTTTCATAACCTCATTTTCTCTAAGTGATAATACTTTTTTATGCAATACCCTTATCCTATATTCTTCCTCATAATCTGTCATATGTCAATGGTTTTTTTGCATTTTCTACAAATAAAAAACAGAGTTGAACGTAATCCTCAATTCTAACTCTGTTTTCCCATTCACCTGAATGGCGGCCGCTTTCCACAGCCTATCCCATATTCTATTTTTCCCTTAATTCAACTAACTGCAATGCAATAGCTGAACTTCCTCTTTGTATTGCATGTAGTCCTCGATCAGTCTGTCAAGCTGGATACTCACTTGATAACACTCCTGTGCACTGACATCCTTCCCGGCCGCCACATCCAATTCCTTTCGTACAGTCTCAATCTCTTTTTGTAGCTCCAACAAATAATTCATCTTAGCAGCTCCCTTTCCCCCTGTCATTATTGTATTCTTTTCCAAGGAGAAAAACAACCTAAAATCGTCATTTTTTTACAGGACATTTCGACAGAAAAGACTTTGATTCGACATTTCAGTCCCTTTTATCCAGCGGCCGGCAGCGCCTGCAGAGCGCTGTCTGTCTGAATCAGCCGGATCACTGCCGCTACCACTTGATGGCACAATGTTACAATATGGCGGCAGTCCCCTTCCACAGAATTTTTCAGCTTAACATATGCCTCATGGGCTCTTCGTATAAAATTGCAGATTGCCCCGATACTGTCAAAATTCTGTACGGACAGATGAATCAACGCACTGTTTCTCTCTGCCTCTCCGCTTTGAATGTATTCTTTCAGGCTCTTCTTCAATTGTTCTTCATAAGCACAGTGATCTCTTAGAGTTCCAGTATAGTGGGCATTATGGGGAAAGGTAAAATAATCTGCAATGTAGTGAATCACTTCTCCTAAACTGCGGTAAAATACCCGCATATTGATCTGGGATCTCTGCTGTCTCTCCACAAGTTCCTCCAGCTCCTGCTGCACCATTGGAAAGGTTCCCTCCATCTCATGTTTTACTGTGATAAAAGAAGGTCTGCAGTCCGGCAGGATGCTTCCCAGGTAAAAAGCCTTTTTATGTTTTACCAATTCCTGTTCGTCGATGCTATCTACAATATATTTTGCCAATGATATATGAGATTTTTTTCTCATGATCTCCTCCATATTTTCATCTGCTCACTCTGTTTCTGACAAACAGGGCTTTCTCTTATCATATTCAGTGGAAACTCTGTTTACAAAAACAGGAAGCAGAACTCTGAATCTTTATCCAGACTTATTCTACTTCCTGTTTTCTCATTTTACAAGTGCTTTTTTTGAAAATATCATAATATTTTGGAAATTCTTAGATTATTACCAAAAATTTTCTTAAAACACCAGAACTATCCGGCATTTTTATCGAACAGAAAAGCGGCTTTAACAATGACAGTCAAAACTTGCACACTCTGTCTCTCCACAACTGCAGGCATTGTTTCCTGCAATTCCAATTTCATTGGCATGGCATTTGCATCCCTCGTTGAAATGGCAGTTTGTGGCCTGACAGCGCACACTGATCTCCTTACTTGGGCTTCCCACTGCGTTCGTCATACTCCCGGTTCTCTCCCGAAAACTCTCACAGCAAGTCTCATTTGGCCTGGATGCATCTCTTCCGCCGATGGTAATATCGCCCTTGGAACACATACGCTCATCATTGTACATACAATTCTTTACAGAACATCTTAATTGTGTCATTTTAAATCTCCTTTCCTTCTGGCAAATACAAAACTCTGCGTCTCTGCTGGATTAGTATTTGAAAATTTAAAATGATTTATACCCTTATTTTTTCTGTTCTTCTTGTACTTCCTCTCTGCGGATCTCTTTTGTGCGGATCTCCTTGCAGATCTGGTCGATAAACTCTCCCAAAGGTTTTACGCCTTCGTCTCCTGCAAATCTGCTCCGTACTGACACCGTCTGGTCTGCTTCCTCCTGCTGTCCTACTACCAGCATATAAGGAACCTTTTCCAGCCTGCTCTCCCTGATCTTATAACCAATTTTTTCCGAACGATTGTCCACGGTGCAGAGAATGCCATTTGATTTTAACTCTTTTTCTACTTTCGCCGCGTAATTCTCATACTTATCTGAAATAGGCAGTACTCTCACCTGTTCCGGACACAGCCAAGTTGGAAACTTTCCGGCATATTTTTCAATCAGCCATGCCAATGTACGTTCATAACAGCCCATGGAAGTCCGATGGATAATATAGGGACGTACTTTATCTCCATTTTGATCAATATAGTACATGTCAAATTGTTCTGCCAAAAGAGCATCCCACTGAACCGTGATCATGGTATCTTCCTTACCATAAACATTGCGGGCATTGATATCTACTTTTGGACCATAAAATGCCGCTTCTCCCACATCTTCTGTGTAGGCGATATCTAATTCATTTAAAATCTCCCGCATGTGCTGCTGAGTCTCTTCCCAGACTTCCGGTTCTCCGATATATTTTTCCCGATTCTTTGGGTCCCATTTGGAGAGGTGATAGGTAACGTCTTCTTCCACCCCTAAGGTAGACAGGCAGTATTTTGCCAATGCAATACATTTTTTAAATTCTTCCACCATCTGATCCGGTCTTACGATCAAATGTCCCTCGGAAATGGTAAACTGGCGCACACGAGTCAGTCCGTGCATTTCTCCAGAATCCTCATTGCGGAATAAGGTGGAGGTTTCTCCATAACGCAGAGGCAGATCACGATAAGAATGCTGTTCTGCCTTGTATACATAATACTGGAAAGGACATGTCATGGGCCGCAGGGCCATCACTTCCTTATCCTTCGCTTCATCACCTAACACAAACATTCCATCTGTATAGTGATCCCAATGACCGGAAATTTTATACAAGTCAGATTTTGCCATCAAAGGGGTTTTTGTACGGATGTAGCCCCATTCGTTATCCTCTAAATCTTCAATCCAGCGCTGCATGGTCTGAACCATTTTTGCGCCCTTCGGCATCAAAAGAGGCAGTCCTTGCCCAATCACATCCACTGTGGTAAACAGTTTCATCTCCCGTCCCAGCTTGTTGTGATCTCGTTTCTTGATATCCTCCAAATGCTCCAAATAAGCATTCAATTCATCTTTTGCTGCAAATGCTGTGCCATAGATTCTCTGAAGCTGCGATTTATTGGAATCTCCTCTCCAATATGCCATAGAAGAGGAAATCAGCTTAAAGGCTTTGATCGGTTTTGTGCTCATCAGATGAGGTCCGGCGCAGAGATCTGTAAACCCTTCTCCCTGCTTGTAAAAAGAAATCTCCGCATCCTCTGGCAGATCCTGAATCAATTCCACCTTGTAAGGCTCCTCTTTTTCCTGCATAAACTGAATCGCCTCTGACCGCGGAAGGGTGAATTTTTCCAATCGATTGCCTTCTTTGATAATTTTTTTCATCTCTTTTTCCAGTTGATCTAAATCTTCTCTGGAAAAGGGTTCTGCTTCAAAATCATAGTAAAATCCTTCCTCTATGGAAGGCCCGATAGCCAGTTTCGCATTGGGGAACAGCCTTTTTACCGCCTCTGCCAGCACGTGAGAACAAGTGTGGCGCACAGTGCGGATTCCTTCTGGATCCTTCTGTGTTAAAATATTTAATTCACAGTCTTTGTCAATCATCCTTCTCAGATCTACGGTTTCTCCGTCCACTTCACCGGCACAGGCCATCCGCGCCAGGCCTTCGCTGATATCCAGCGCTATCTCATACACACTTTTGGCTTCACTGTATTCTTTTACTGATCCGTCTTTCAATGTAATTTTCATTTTGTACACTCCTTCTTTTCCCAATGATCAATTAAAGTGGACTACGTCTGCATCCTCTTCCCAGTCCTCTCCATCTTCCTGTATGCCATTTCCATTTCCATTATTCTTGTTAGAGCTTCCATTGTTAGATCCAATCATCGTGTGTTTCACCCGTCTTGGTGCAAATACAAATCCTATGATAATGCCGCAGAACAGGCTCGTGGCTATGGTCAGCCAGTACTCCTTTTTCGTCATCTCTGTCACATCTGTTAATGTTTTCGTCCATTCCTTAATTTTAAACATAATTCTCTCTCCTTTACTATCTTTCTTAAAACAAAACAATTCCGCATGGCAAGCCCTTTTCTATAAAGATTATAAGAACAAAGTGGGCAAGCCCACTTCAACTCCCCTAACCCCTCAATCTTGAGAGGTTTGCACACTTTGGCGCGCTGAGTGCAGTCACATAGTGACATTTTCCTCTTGCACGAGTGCGATAATTCTATTTAATCTTATAGGAAATCCGAAGGAATTTCCTATAAGATTAAAAATCCCATGCAATGTAATACACTGCATGGGACGTAAGATACGCGGTTCCACCCTGCTTGCTCTCTTTTTCGCTGAATTCTATGCCAAAAACAGAACCTCTCTTATGATGATAACGGAATCACCGGGCTGTTGCCGCTCCAAGGTGGTCTTCTGCTGTCTCCTGCCAAACCGCTTCCAGCTCTCAAACAAATTGTTTTGAGGCGGTTCTCTCTGCTCTTCCTGCTCTTTTGCGCAATCTATTTCAGATTCCACAGACAGGATATTCAGCATTCCTCAGCTTACTCTTCTTATCAACGCTTTTCCTATTTTGTTCTCAAAATCTAACCATACTATAATCCATTTTTCCTGTTTTGTAAAGAATTATTTCCTGTTTTTCTCTCAGGACCAATATCCTATCTCTTCTATTATTTATTTCTTCCGCAGCATTTTTTATACTTTTTACCGCTGCCGCAGGGGCAGGGATCATTTGGATAAATCTTTTCTTCTTTTATGATGGTGCCGGATTTCTTCTGCTCCAAATACAATCTGTGCCTGGTCTCCTCATCAAAAATTGCCTCCCACTGAGGGAGCTCATAGAGCCAATCTGCTTTGGCGTCCACCATATTCTTATATAACTTCTCCTTATCGAAAGCCAGGCTGACTTTGGTGTCCTCTTCCATCTCTTCGATGGGATTTTCTGTGATCAGACTTTCATTGATTCCATCCAAAAAACCAGTCATATCCATAATGGACAATTCAAATTTTTCTGCCAGCTCTTTTACGGTGCCTTCCACCACTTCATCTGGATTCTCCAAAAGTTTCTCATACACACCTTTTTCCAGAAGAAAATATCTCTGCCAGAATCTTTGAAGTTCCCCTTTATTTGTCTCCTGATCGTATGCAATGTTTCTCCACTGTTCTAATAATGCCATATCAAATACCATCCTTTGTCATTCTTAATTTAACCTGGGACAGGCCCATGGCTATCTTTACTGTGAAAATTGTAGACTTTCATAGTATAACGCATTTCTTTTCATTTTTCAAAGAATTTCTCTTATCATTCGGAATTTCATTGAAGTTTTCATTTCACTAATCCTTTGATTCCATCACCAGCAACACTCCCTCTTCAAAAGAAATTTCTGCCTGCTCCCCTGTGATCTCATTGCTGACTCCCAGAGAATGATAACATTCCAGAGAATACCCATCCAGAGGATACTTAAATCCTGTCAGAGTAAGTCCTTTCACCTGAGGCGTAAAGGGAAACAATGAGATATAATCTCCATACTGTTCTTTTCTCTGAATGACAATGCCTTTTTGAATCATACGGATTCGATTGTGCTCATCTGTCATCAGACATTCTACTCCTTGTTTCATGGCCATGCCCAGAAGATGAATATTTCCCATCACATGATCCATCCTAGAGCCTGTGGCCCCCAGAAGATGTATGCGGCTGCATCCCTGTTCTATGGCAGTCCGAATGGCAAGTTCTGTATCTGTCTCATCTTTTTCCGGCTGAAACTGAAGAATCACCGGCTTTTTCTTATTTATCTGACTCTGAACTGTAAAACTCTGCAGCACATCAGGAGCAGCAGAATCAAAATCTCCTACAATATAGTCTGGCGTCTGCCCAGTCCGATAGAAAAAATTCATCCCGGAATCCACAGCAATCACAAGATCACATTTATGGTTCTGCAGATAAGAAAGAAGAAAGGCGTCTTCCAGATGTCCGCCGCTGACGATCAATGCTTCCATGTTAGTCCCTGCTTTCTCTCTAATACTTTCTGTTATTTCTCAATTCTTCATATAAGGCGATATAGTTTTCATACCGGACAGGGCTGATTCTGCCTTCTTCTAACGCCTGCTTCACGCTGCAGTCCGGCTCGTGAATATGGCTGCACCCCTGAAACCGGCACTTTGACTGATACTCATAGAATTCCCTGAAGTACAATTTCAAATCCTGCGCTTCTAAATCTGTCAGATACATAGAGCTGAAACCAGGGGTATCCACAATGTAAGTCTGTTCTTTTACACGTATCAGCTGAGAATGGCGGGTGGTATGTCTGCCTCTTTCGATCTTCTCACTGATAGTTCCCGTTTCCATCTCCGCCTCTGTCTGCAGCAGATTGATGATAGAAGATTTGCCGGCGCCGGAAGGTCCTGCCACAGTAGTGGTCTTTTCTTCCAGTATCCCGCCTATCTCCTCTATCCCTTCCTGTCTCTTTGCACTGACAAATAAAATTTGATATCCGCATGACTGATAAATATTCTTCAGTCTCTCTAATTCTTCCGGCTCTACAAGATCCTGTTTGTTGAAACAGATGACTGTGTCTATCTCCTGCTGCTCCATCATAATCAAAAACCGGTCCAAAAGATTGAAATTCGGTTTCGGTTTATCTGCCGCAAAGATCACAAGGGCCTGATCCACATTTGCCACCGCCGGACGGACCAGAGCGTTTTTTCTGTCATAGATCTTTTTTATATTCCCTGTTTTCTCTTCCATATTGATAATGTCGATCTCCACATTATCTCCCACTAATGGTTTGATTTTTTCTTTGCGGAAAATCCCTTTGGCTTTACATTCAAAAACTCCGGTCTTTTCCACATGCACATAATAAAAACCTGCAATTCCCTTTACAATCTTTCCCTGCATATACACATCCCGATCAGTTCTGCGTAAATTTTACGCCTTCGATTGTGGTCTCGTCTGATTCTGTAACCTCTGTCTCATCTTCATCCAAGTATACCCAGGTCCACTGAATCCTGAAGTACCCTTGAGAACAATTTTCAATATTTCCCTGATTGATACTGTAGGGGAAGGAAGTTGCTGTCCAACTATTGATTTTATCTTCTCCCTCTGACTTATACAAAGTAATCTTCGCTTCCACTCTTATAGCGTCGCTGGGCACAATCCTGGGCAGATCAATCATATAATTGTTCAGTGAATAATAAACTGTCGTTATTTTTTTACCCAGACTGATCACCAATGTGACCTGTGTTCCCTGTTCCACCATTTTATCCGGTGCAATGCTCTGACTGATTACATTTCCTTCTGGAATATCATCAGAATAATCTGAAGATGTGCTGGCCACCACAATTTTCTGAGCGTCTAATGCCGCCCTTGCTTCTGCCTCCGGTTTATTTCGCACATCCGGCATTTTAACCGTCTCTTTTCCCTGGCTTAACATAACCGTAACCGTATCTCCCTTTTTTGCCTTTGCTCCTGCATCTGGACTCTGAGAGATTACTTGATCGTTGGGAACATTGTCATTGTATTCATAGCCAAATACAGGGTTCAAACCAGCGTTTCTCAACATAGAGTCTGCCTCGTTTTTACTTTTTCCCTTTACATCCGGCACATCAAATTCTCCTGCTCCGCTGCTGATCGTCACTTTGATGGTCGTGTGTTTATCCACCATACTTCCTTTTTCTTCACTTTGAGACACAATCTGTCCTTCCGGATAAATATCAGAGGACTCTTCCCCGGCTTTCTCAATCCCAAGACTGATCTTTCTCAAAGCCTCCTGTGCTTCCTCATAAGTGGAACCTTTCAGTTCAATCATTTCCACTTTCTCAGATTCCTTATCCTCCGATTCCTTTTCCTGAGTCACATTTGTATCTTCTTTTTTCTCTTTCTCCCGGTCGCTGAATTTGAAAAATCCAAGAAAACTTCCTGCAATATAAACAATAATCGCCACAATAATGACTGCGGCCACGATTCCCATAATGGTCACTGCCTTTTCCATTTTGGGATTTAAGAACCCATCCTCATCCTCTTCTTCGTCTTCTTCCTCTGGATCTTCTTCCTCGTCCTCTTCTTCATTATAATAGATGCTTCGAGTCTGCTCCTTGATGCTTTCCACCTCATCCGGCCGCATCACCCTTGTCTTATCCTGCTGTCCTAAGGGAACCATCACCACAAAATCCTCATCTGGGCTGATCAATGCCTTTTTCAGATCCATCAGCAGATCCCCTATATTGTTATAACGTCTATCTGGACTCTTCTGGGTACATTTTAAGATGATTTTCTCAATGCTGACAGGCAGATCCGGCGCATAGGCGCTGGGAACTACCATCTCCTCCTGCAGATGCTGGATGGCCACTGCCACTGTGGACTCTCCGTCAAAGGGCACCCGGCCTGTTACCATCTCATACATTACAATTCCAAGAGAATAAATATCGCTTTTCCCATCCACAAATCCATTTCTGGCTTGTTCTGGAGAAGAGTAGTGCACCGACCCCATTACATCAGAACTGATGGTATTGCTGCTTGCAGCTCTCGCAATTCCAAAATCAGTTACTTTTACCTTTCCTTCTGTAGAAATAATAATATTCTGAGGTTTAATATCCCGGTGAATAATATGCTTGTTATGAGCTGCCTCGATTCCTCTGCCCACCTGAATGGCAATACTGACTGCCTCCTTAAAAGAAAGCTGCCCTTTTTTCTCAATATAAGTTTTCAAGGTAATGCCTTCCACATACTCCATTACAATATAATGGATGGAATTCTCACTTCCAACATCATAAATATTCACAATATTCGGATGTTCTAATCCTGCTGCTGACTGGGCTTCCGTTCGGAATTTTGTGACAAAATTCACATCCTCGGAAAACTCCTGTTTCAGCACCTTAATTCCCACAAACCGTCCCAGAGTATGGTCCTTTGCCTTATAGACATCTGCCATTCCGCCGGTTCCCACTTTTCCTACAATTTCATATCTATCTGCAAGATAAATTCCTTCTCTTAACATATTTTCACCTCACCTGAAAATGGTTCTGTTAAAATTATCGTAATATTATCATTTCCTCCATATTCATTGGCTCTCTCAATCAATAGATCTAAAGCTTCCGTCATATCCTGCTGTTCCTGAATAATCTCAAAAATCTCCTGATCCTCCAACATATCTGTCAGTCCATCGGAACAGATCAGAATCCGGTCTCCTTCTTTTAGATCCAGCTCAAAAAAGTCCACCTCTATTTCTTTCCATCCTCCCACTGCCCGGGTGATAATATTTCGGTCTGGATGAATTCTCGCCACTTCTTTAGAAATCTCTCCTCTGCGCACCATTTCCTGCACATAAGAATGATCCTTTGTAATCTGCCTGAAATCCTGGCCTGCAAGATACAGCCTGCTGTCTCCTACATTCGCCACACATAATTCCTGTCCCTGTACAGTTGCCACCACCACGGTAGTACCCATGCCTTCTAAATCAATATCGGTTTGAGCCTTCTCCATAACAGCCTGATTTGCCTGCTGAATCGCCTCTCTGATAATGGTAATCGGTGACGTCCCGCTGCTGTTTCTCACAAAGTCCACAATCATTTCCACTGTGTATCTGGAGGCGTAATCTCCTGCATTGTGACCACCCATGCCATCTGCTAAAATAAACAGATTCGGCAGATTTCCAACTGGTGTTTCGGAGGTATACACATAATCTTGATTCATCTCCCGTCTTCTCCCCGTATCCGTTCTGGAAACAGTCTTCATGATTCTCGCCTGCCTTTCTATCAAATCGTTTTCTTGAAATGGTCCACAGCCGCCTTTTTGCCATCTCTTTTTATTCAATTCCATTAAAAACTGGAAATATTTACTGATACCTTGAATATTTTAGCATAACCAAAAGGAAAGGACAAGTAGAAATCACCTGCCCTTTTCGACACACAATAACAGTAAAGCCTTCATAGACTCCAACTGGTATGTTTTCTTCCAAAGAATATTCTTCCATGATCTTATCTGGATTTCACAAAATATTGAAAGCGTCCGCCGCCTTCTTCCGCAGCTGCCCGCAGGCTCCGTCAATGTCTCTGCCCATCTCTCTTCTTATAGTAACATTAATCCCATATTTTTCAAGTTTCTTTTTAAAATCCAGCACCACCTGACGGGTGGACTGTACATAATCACATTCTTTGATGGGATTGACCGGAATCAAATTTACATGACAGTTTATGCCTTGAATCAGTTCTGCCAGCTGGGCCGCATCCTGGCTGCTGTCGTTTACACCGCCCACCAGACTGTACTCAAAGGTGATTCTTCGGCCGGTCTGGGCAAAATAATACCGGCATGCATCTATTACCTGTCCAATCTCATATTTGTTTGCCACCGGCATCAACTCCAGGCGTTTCTCCTGGGAAGCGGCATGAAGGGAGAGGGCCAGTGTGATCTGAAGATGTTCCTCTGCCAGCCTGCGTATCTTGGGCACAATGCCGCAGGTGGAAACAGTAAGATTGCGCTGACTGATATGCACCCCATTTTCGTCTGACACTAATTGAATAAATTTCAAAAGATTCTCATAATTATCCAGAGGTTCTCCTGTTCCCATCACCACCACATGAGAAATCCGCTCTCCGATTTCTTTTTGAATCTGATAGATCTGATCCAGCATCTCAGCAGGAGTCAGGTTCCGCACCAGTCCGTCCAGAGTAGACGCGCAGAATCTGCAGCCCATCCGGCATCCCACCTGAGAAGAAATGCAGACGCTGTTTCCATGATGGTAGCGCATCAGCACGCTCTCCACCATATTTCCATCTGACAATGCAAAGAGATATTTTCTGGTTCCATCTTGCTTTGACGTCTGCACCTGCACCTGTTTTAGAGAAGTCAGCTCGCAAGTATTTATTAATTTTTCTTTTAACTTTTTCGAAATATCCGTCATTTCCTCAAAAGAAGATACTTGTCTCCCGTGGATCCAGGCATAGATCTGTCTTGCCCGAAAGGGTTTTTCCCCCAGGGATACCAGAAATTCTTCCAGTTCCTTTTGATTCCAGGACTTTATATCTTGTTTCTCCATAGATTCATAACCTTCTGTTTGATGTTGCTGTCTGTTACTGCTCTTTCTTTCAGGAATTCTGAGATTTTATAAATTTCGCCAAAAAGAATCCATCCTGTTTTCCCTTTTGGGGCAGTATCTGCTGCTGTTTTTCCAAGAAAAACTCTGGATGCTCTTTCAAAAACCAAGCAGTATTTTCTTCATTTTCACCGGGATTTATCGTACAGGTACTGTACAGCAAAGTTCCGCCTGGCTTTACATACTGTTGTACTACCTTAAGAATCTCTCTCTGCAGCTTGGATAATTCCCGGCAGTCCCTTCCTGTTACCCTGTATTTAATATCTGCCTTTTTTCCTAACACTCCCAAACCGGAGCAAGGCAGATCTGCCATCACAATATCTGCTTTTCCTATCTTTTCCTGATCCAAAATCCGGGCGTCCATCACTCTGGGATAAACATTTTTCAAACCGCACCGCATCACATTTTCTTGAATCAGGCATACTTTCTGCTGAGTTAGATCTCTGGCTTCCACAACTCCAGTTCCCTGCATCAGTTCTGCCATATGTATGCTTTTCCCACCAGGGGCCGCACACACGTCCAGCACCAGACTGTCTTTTGCAGGTTCCGCCCAGAGAGCCGCCTGCATAGAACTGATATCCTGCACATAAAATCTGCCCTCCCGAAAAGCCAGAATCTGTTCCAGCCGGTCATACTGCTGAATCTGTAAAGCATTGGCCATTCCTTCCACATCCAACACGCGAATCTTTTCCTGCTCCAGCTCCCGCCTCAGCTCTTCTTTCGAAGTCCGCAAAGTATTTACCCGAATAGAAGTAGGCATTTCTGTGAGAAATGCCTGTAAAAATTCTTCTATCTGTTCTAAATGATAAGATTTCCGCCACAATTCTAAGATCCACACAGGCATAGAATACACAATGGACAGATATCTCAATGGTTCTTTTTCCTGATCTGGCAGAGAGATTTCAAAAAGGCCGCGATTGATATTGCGCAATACCCCATTGACAAAACCTTTGAGATTGTGAAATCCCTTCTTCTGAGCTAATTTCACCGCTTCATTGCAGGTCGCCGAAGCCGGAACGGCATCCATGTATTTCAGCTCATAGACGCTGCTTCTTAAAATACAGCGGATCACCGGTTTCATCTTCCTTACTTTTACTTTCGAAAACTGATCAATCACATAATCAATCCAGATCATGTGCTCCAGTGTTCCTTCACATACCCGCTTGATAAATTTTCTTTCCTGCTTTTCCAGATATTGATACTTATCCAAGGTATTTCGAATCACAAGATGGCTGTAGGCTCCATCCTGTGTCACTGCCAGCAGAATTTCTAAGATCAATTCTCTGCTGTTTATGGTATTTCCCATAAATTCCTCCCTGCCATCCTCAATCGTCTCTTCCGCCGAACAAAAAGATCAGACGCAAAAGCTGTAAAATAGAAGCTGCCGCTCCTGCCACATAGGTCAAAGCTGCCGCTCCAAGGACCTTTCTGGTTCCCCGCAGTTCTTCTTCTCCTAAGATGCCTGTTTCACCCAAAATACGAATCGCACGGTTAGAAGCATTAAATTCCACCGGAAGGGTCACAAGCTGGAATAAAACTGCCAATGAGAAACACAAAATCCCAATGTTGATCAGAAGGCTTCCTGTCCGGCTGGTGATAAACAGGCCAACTATAATCAATGGCCATGCAATGGCAGAGCCAAAGTTTGCCACTGGTACAATAGCTCCCCGAATACTCAGAGGCGCATAAGATTTCTGATGCTGAATTGCGTGTCCGCACTCGTGAGCCGCCACGCCTACCGCCGCCACGGAAGCAGAGCCATAGGTACTGTCTGAAAGACGCAGCGTCTTGTTCCTTGGATCATAGTGATCTGTCAGGCTGCCGGAAACATGTTGAACCGACACATCATAAATACCTGCAGAATGCAAAATGCGTTCTGCTGCCTGGGCTCCTGTCATTCCAGACATGCTCCTTACTTTGTCATATTTCTTAAATGTAGATTTAACTCTTGCAGAGGCTATCAGGCAAATCACTGCGCCGATAATAACCAAAATATAAGTGGGATCAAAATAATATCCATAAAATGGCATAAAATCTCTCCTTTCGCTTTTCCCCATCTTTTCCTAAAAATATCAGTTTCCCAATCGCATTCCAGTCTCCAGGGAACATCCCCGGAGAAAAGCATCTGTTTTCATCCGTTTCTTTCCTTCTAACTGAACTTCTTCCAGTACCAAGATTCCCTGTCCAGTCTGAACTTCTATGGCGTCTCTGGTAATATTTATAACCTGGCCTGGTTCTTGAATATTTTCTTCTATGCAAGATTCCCCTGGCTCTCCCGCCGAATCCAACACATGAGATTTCCAGATCTTCAATGTCTTCCCTTCCAGATGAGTGTAAGCGCTGGGCCAGGGATTCAGCCCCCGGATCAGACGTTCCAGTTCTTGGGCCGGCCGATTCCATTGAATCTCTCCCAACTGCTTTTTGATCATAGAAGTGTGCGTAGCCTCTTTTTCATTCTGAGGAGTATAAGCAACAGTTCCCTGAACAATCCCGTCCAAAGTCTTAACGCAAAGTTCCGCTCCCGTTTTGGCCAGCCGGTCAAAAAGGCTTCCGCCTGTCTCATCTTCTCTTAAAACTACTTCTTCTTTTAAGATCATATCTCCGGTATCTAAGCCCTCGTCCATCCGCATCGTCGTCACACCTGTGACTTTTTCTCCTTGAATCACTGCCCACTGAATGGGCGCCGCGCCCCGATATTTCGGCAGCAGAGAAGCATGAACATTGACGCAGCCATAGGGCGGCATTTCCAATATCTCTTTGGGAAGAATCTGTCCAAAGGCCACAACAACGATAATATCCGCCGCCTTCTGTCTGAGATATTCGACACATTCCGGGTCTCGTACCCGTCTGGGCTGATACACCTCCAGATCATGGGCCAGAGCCGCCTCTTTTACAGGAGGGAACTGCATGGACTTTCCCCTGCCTTTGGGTTTATCCGGCTGGGTAACTACCAAAGCAATCTCATGGCCTGCTTCCAGCAGTTTTTCCAAGGTCCCCACAGAAAAATCCGGCGTTCCCATAAAGATTACTTTCATTCTATCTCTTCTCCTTCTTCCTCTTCTTCGTAAGTCACATCGTGCAAAGGTCCTTCTACTTTTTCCACATACATGTGCCCGTCTAAATGTTCGATCTCATGTTCAAAGGCTCTTGCCAAAAGTTCCTCGCCTTCTAGTTCAAACCGCTCCATATTCTCATCCCATGCCTCTATTTTCACATAGGCAGATCTGGTCACCACACCTGCCTTTCCTGGAAGACTTAAACATCCTTCGTCGCCGGTCTGCTCCCCGCGGGTTGCAATCACACGAGGATTGATCAGCACAATGGGGCCTTCCCCCACATCAATCACCACCAGGCGTTTTAAAACTCCCACCTGGGGAGCCGCAAGGCCCACTCCATTGGCCTCATACATGGTCTCTAGCATATCGTCAATCAATTCCTTGATTCTGGGCGTTACCTCTTTTACCTCTCTGCATCTCTTTGTCAATACTTCGTCACCCATCTGTCGAATCATTCTCAGCGCCATTTCATTTCCTCCTCAAACATATATTAAATCTATATTTCATTTTATTTAAAGTCCATGATCTAAAATCCATTCATGGGATTAAAGTCAAATTGTATCATAATACTGGAAAATTCCCTGTGGCTGCTGACAAACAGCTCCAATACATCTTTGATCTTCACCAATTCCTGATAATCTGCATGTTTAAAATAAATTACTTTTTTGTAAATATCTTTGACTTTGGCCACCGCAGCATTGGCCGGACCGATCACAGACAATCCTGTCAATTTTCCCTTTTCCTGTGACTGTCGTACCTTCTGTCCCAGCAGTTCTGCACTGAGAGACGCTGTCATCTCGTCTCTGGACGCCACCAGCATCACCATCATATGGCCGCAGGGGGGATACTGCATGATCTGCCGATAGGCAATCTCTGTTTCATAGAACTTTTTATAATCCTGCTGTCTGGCCAGCTCAATCCCATAATGCTCTGGATGATAAGTCTGAATCACCACTTCCCCTGGCAGTTTTCCTCTTCCTGCACGCCCCGCCGCCTGAGTCAGCAATTGAAAGGTCCGTTCCGGTCCATGAAAATCACTGACAAAGAGAGACAAATCTGCCGCCAGTACTCCCACCAGCGTTACATTGGGAAAATCGTGTCCCTTTACAATCATCTGGGTACCAATTAAAATATCCGCTTCTTGGTTCGCAAAGGAAGACAGAATCTTCTCATATCCTTCTTTGTTCCGGGTGGTGTCAAAATCCATCCTAAGAACCTTTGCCTCTGGAAATCTCTTTTTTACAATCTCCTCTATCTTCTGAGTGCCTGCCTTAAATCCACTGATATATTTGGAACCGCACTCTGGACAATTCTGAGGCACCGGCTCCTCATACCCGCAGTAATGGCATACCATTTTCCCATGGGCATGCTGGCTTAAGGACACATCGCAATGAGGGCATTTCAGTACATGGCCGCAGGCTCTGCAAGAGACAAACCCAGCCATTCCCCGACGATTGATAAACAACATGATCTGCTGTCGCCTCTCTAACCGTTCTTCCATCAATTCCTGCAGTCTTCCGCTTAAAATAGAACGGTTTCCCTGTTTTAATTCTTCCCGCAAATCCACAATTTCACACGCCGGCAGCGGCTTTTCTTCAATTCTTTTTTCCAGTTCCAGAAGAATATATTCTCCTTGCTCAGCCTTATAATAACTGTCCATCGAGGGCGTAGCCGATCCTAGCACTACGCTGGCCCCTGCCATCCGCCCCCGCTCTATGGCCGTCTCTCTGGCATGATATCTGGGCAATGTCTCGCTTTTGTAACTGGTTTCATGTTCCTCATCTATGATGATAACTCCTAAATTTGAAAATGGTGTGAACAATGCAGATCTTGGACCGATCATCACATCCAATTCTCCCATTTTGGCCCGCTCAAACTGATCATACCGTTCTCCCGGCGACATTTTAGAATTCAGAATAGAGACCCGCTCTCCAAACCGCTGATAAAAACGCACCACAGTCTGATACGTCAGGGCAATCTCTGGAATCAATACGATGGCCTGTTTTCCGCTGGCCACAACCTTCTCAATCAATTCTATGTATACTGCCGTTTTTCCGCTTCCTGTCACTCCATGAATCAGATAGGTATGGTGCTGTTCCCGATTCAATTCCTGCCAAATACGATCTACGATCCTTTGTTGTTCCTGGTTCAGCACCAAAGGCTTCTCCTTACGGTCTATCTTCCCAAAGGGACTGCGGTAAGCCCGTTTTTCTTCCACACAAAGAATCCCCATCTCATCCATGGCGCGGATCACTGAAGCAGTCATATTCAATTTACCGGTTACCACTTCATAGGGCAGGGGACTCTGCTCTATCAAGGCAGTAAGCAGACGAATGCGGGCTTTGTGATTCTTTTTCTCAAACAGAGCCAGCTGCTCCTGTGCCTCTTCCCGGCTTAATTCTAGTTTCACAAAGCGCTGCTTTTTTTCCCTTCTTTTCTGTTTTACCGGAAGGACTGTTTTCAGGGCATGATTCATGGTGCCGCCATAATTTTTCCGCATCCAGCCTGCAAGGGCGATCAACTGAGATTCTATGGGAATGCTGCCTGCCGCCACATCCCCAATCTCCTTGATTTTTGCCACCTCATATTCCGGAGTATCGGTCAGCTCCACCACATAACCTGTCGTCTTCCGTTCTCCATTTCCAAAAGGAATCTCTACCTGTACTCCCACTGCAAGTTCTTCCTGCAATCTCTCTGGAATCCGGTACTGAAAAGTTTTATCTAGTTTTTCATGGGAAATATCCACAATCACATTGGCATATTCTGCCATCTCTGCCTCACCTGCTCTATCTTTCCTGTGCCAGTTCCTGTAAAACTTCCTGAATCAGCACACGCTCATCCATAGGGTATTTTTTTCCTTTGATCTCCTGGTAATCTTCATGGCCCTTTCCGGCAAGCACAATGACGTCTCCCGCCTTACCATGTTCTATCGCATACCGAATGGCCTCCTTGCGGTCTGGAATTTCCACGTAATCTCCCTTTGTTTTGGCCATTCCTTGTTTGATATCATCTATAATATCCTGAGGTTCTTCAAATCTGGGATTATCAGAAGTTATGATAGTCAGATCTGCCAGCTTCCCGGAAACCTCTCCCATCTCATAACGACGCAGCTTGGAACGATTGCCGCCGCATCCAAAGACACACACCAGACGTTCTGGTTCATATTCCTTCAAAGTACTTAGAAGGCTTTCCAGACTCATGGCATTGTGAGCGTAATCAATCATCAAGGTAAATTGATCCGACACTGGAATCATCTCGATCCGTCCCTTTACCTTTGCTGTCTTCAATGCCTGCTTCATATTTTCTTCCGTCACGTGAAAATGTCTGCAGATGGCTATGGCAGTCAAAGAATTGTATACACTGAACTTACCTGGCACATCAATCTCCACTTCCATTTCTGTCCTTCCCTCTGCCCGATAAGACACTCCCAGATAACCTGGACGCTTCACTAACCTGGTATCCGCCGCCCTAAGATCTGCCTCCGGTGAAAATCCAAACGTCTCTATCTCACACGTATGGCCTTCTATCACCTGTTTCCAGTGCTCGTCATCCATATTGATGATCCCTGTCCGGCACTGGCGAAACAGCAGTCCTTTACATGCCAGATACTCCTCAAAAGAAGCATGTTCATTGGGTCCGATATGATCCGGCTCAATATTAGTAAAAATGCCGATCTCAAACTGAAATCCTGCCGTACGGTGCATCATCAATCCCTGAGAAGATACTTCCATCACCACACACTGGCACCCTGCTTCCACCATCTGGCGAAAATAATCCTGCACAATATAAGATTCCGGGGTGGTATTGTTGGCAGGGATCACTTTATCCCCAATCACCGCCTCAATGGTTCCGATCAATCCTACTTTATAACCTGCCTGCTCTAAAATGGACTTCACCATATAAGTGGTAGTAGTCTTTCCCTTGGTTCCGGTGACCCCGATCACTTTCAGTTTCTCCGCCGGATGATGGAACCAGGCGGCCGACGCCAGTGCAAGACCATAGCGGGTATCCTCCACTTTTACCACTGTCAGCTGATCCAAAACTTCCACTTCCTCCTGCACCATAACTGCAGCGGCGCCTTTTTCTGCCGCTTCCTGAATATAGATGTGACCATCCACTGCCGTCCCCTTGATACATACAAAAAGACAGCCCTTTGTCACCTTTCTGGAATCATATACAAGCTCTGTGATTTCTATCTCTGTATTCCCCTGTATTACCTTGTAATCCAGGCGTTCCAACAGATTTCTCAACTTCTCCATTGCTCTTCCTCTTTTCTAAACGCATACTTGTTTTATTATATGCTATATTTGGCTTTTTGGCAAGATTTCGCTGATTCTTGGATTTTGGCGTTCTGTATCTTTTTTTATCTTATAGGAAGGCGCTTTCACGCTTTCCCGTGACAAGGTCTTTCCTATAAGAGTAAGAGAACAAAGCGGACAAGTCCGCTTCAACTCCCTAAACCCCTCATTCTTGAGGGACTTGGACGGTTTGCTGCGCCGAGTGCGGTCACGTAGTGACATCTTCTACTCGCACGAGTGCGCATTTCTATATTTTAATTCTATAGGAAAGGCGCTTTCACGCTTTCCCGTGACAAGGTCTTTCCTATAGAATTAAAAACACCCCCGGAAACTTTTCATTCCCGGAGGCATATCATTTTCTTAACCGTCTACATCTGCAAAAGACAATTTCGTCTCAGTCGCCTGGAAAAAATCTTCCTTTGCCAGTCCAAAACAATCCAAAATCTTCGGCGAGAAGGTACCGCATTCTCCATCAAAGATCATTCTTGCAGCTTCTGTCACTGCATAAGGCGCCTTATAGACACGTTTGCTGACCAAAGCATCATAGACGTCTGCAATGGATACAATCTGAGCCCAGATTGGAATCTCCTCTCCTGACAGCTGATCAGGGTATCCCTTGCCATCATACCGCTCGTGATGGTAGCGGCAGATTTCATAACAATAACGATAGAAATCGTCTTCTTCCTGTTTAAAGTTCTCTAAAAGTTCACATCCATATATGGTATGTTTCTTGATCTCCTCAAATTCATCATTTGTAAGTTTTCCCGGCTTTAACAAAATACTATCTGGAATGGCAATCTTGCCAAGATCGTGAAGAGCGGAAGCATTTACAATCAATTCTACATCTTCCTCTGACAGCTTGTATTCCGGATAGAATTTCACCAGATATTTCAACAGCACACCTGTGTAATATTTTACTCTCTGAATATGTTCCCCCGATTCCAGACTTCGAAACTCTACCACAGAGCTGAGGGCGTTTACCAGAAAATCGTTATTTCTCTTAAGTTTCTCCCGGCTCTCACGCAGCTGTCTGGTACGCTTCTCCAGTTTCTGCTCAATATCAATTCTGTGAGAAAACAATTCTATAATATTCATAGTACGCCGCATAACTACCTTCGGCGTAAAAGGCTTGTATACAATATCAGAAGCACCATATTCATAGGCTTTCAGCTCCGTATCCACAGAAGCCTCTCCTGTGATAATGATCACCGGAATGAATTCTACATATTTATGCTCCACCATGTATTCCAGCACATCCAGCCCTGACTTACCAGGCATAATAACATCCAGAAACATAAGTACGATCTTTTCGCTGTTTTCTTCCAGAATCTGAATTGCCTCATCGCCGTCTCCAGCCTCTAAAATCTCAAACTGCTCTTCAAAAATAAACTTCAGCATTTCGCGATTTATATCCACATCATCAACAATTAATAAGGTGTTTCTTTCCATGACTTCTCCTTTGCAACAATTTTTGCTAATTTGCGATATTATATCATATCCCTTCTGCGAAATCAACTGTTTCTGTGACAGAAATACAAGGGCGCCGCACCTGAATAAAACCACCTATGTACCACCGCTTCTAAGGGTTCTTTTCCTGCTTATGATCTTATATTTTCTTTCTCTTCTGTTCTCTTTAAAACACTGTTTCCATCGTTATATTGTCCAAACCTGCCTTCGATCTGAACCAGATGCTCTGCGTACTCCTTTAACTCAGCCGCTATTTTCTCCCTGTCTTCTCGTTCCATTTTATAGAGAATCCGGTGCTCCATGCTGGCCCAAAAATCCATAGACATGGTGCGGAATTGCACTTCCACCGGAAAATATTCCATTCCATCCAGACAATACACCGGTATTCCCACAATAATGTGATAGCTTCGGTATCCATTGGGCTTGGGACTGGAAATATAGTCGCACTCCCGAATTACAATCAGGTCTGCCTGACGTTTCAAAGCATCCGCCAGATTATAAATATCTTCCACAAAATAGCAGATCACCCGGACGCCTGCAATGTCCTGTAAATAGTCTTTTGCATTCATCACCGTGGGATCTTTTTCTTTTTTTCTGAGCTTTTCTTCCATACTTTCTTTTTTCTTAATCCGATTCTGAATATTGTGGATAGGCTGACCGGAAGACTCGCTGTATAGATTATGCTTTAATACGTTTAACCGGGCAAGCAGTACCTCATTGGCATCTGCATAGGGCTGGATCAACGTATGATATTCCTCGTTCGTCATTGGTTCCTGCTGTTCCTCCTTTATGTCAAAATCATTTCCTGGTATATTATAACAGACTTTGTTCCAAAAAATATAAAATTTTGTGATAAAAAGTCTTAAAATTATGTGAATGAAAAGGAGGCTGGAAACCGTACTTCCACTGCAAATCTTTTTTCTTGAAAATAAGCCTGTATCTCTCCGCCCATCTGTTCCGTAAATTCTCTGGCTATGGCAAGCCCCAATCCAGTTCCCTTCCGGCTTCCTGACTGATCTGTGGTATAGAACCTCTCAAAGATCTGGTCTAAATCTTTCCTGGCAATGGTCTCTGTCTCATTGGAAATACGAATGACAATCCAGCTCTGTTCAGAAAACATCAAAAATTCATAAAAACCAGTACCATGAACCAGAGCATTTTTCATAAGATTTTCCAAAATCCGCACAAATGCATGGGCGTCTCCCCAAATAAAACAAGGCTTCTCAGAAATTTTAACCTCTGGATCACACCCCTTTTTTACAAAATCTTCGTAAAACATCGAAAGGGTCTCTGCAAACAGATTGCCAGCATTTAACTTTTCTGTTTTTAGCTGCAGTTCTCCGGCCTCAATTCTGGCATACTCAAAAAGCTGGTCCAATATCTCGGTCAAATCCACCAGCCGGCCTTCTATGATTTCCAGATACTCCTCCTTCTTTTCCTGAGAAATGCCTGGATCCCTTACCATCTGCACATAACCTTTGATGGAAGTCAAAGGAGTACGAATATCGTGGGAGATTCCCGTAATACTCTCCCGATAACTTCTGTTAATCTGCTGCAGCTCCTGGCCCGCCAAACGGTATTTTTCCAAGATTTGATTAAAATCTGCGATGACTTCATTCGTCCTTCCAACTGGGACAGCAGAGGTCAGCTGATAATTTGTATCCTCCGTAATCAAAAGCTGCAGCTGCCTTTCTATATGTTTTATTTGTTTTCCATAGCGCCACAAACGGACGGACAAAATGCCCGCCCCGATTGCTAACAAAAAAATAACTACCCGCAAGATCATTTTACATCCGCCCTTTTAAAATGTATGGTTCCCGCCAATACTGCAAGGCCAAACCAGATCAAGGATACTGCAATTCCCCGTGTCAAAAATTCTCCTTTGAAATCTCCTACCGGGCATTCCGTCTGCAGATCCAGAATCCAGTAGCGGGAAGGCTTCCACCCCAGTCTGTGAAACAGCAGATCTAAAGCTGCCGTCAGGGATGTGGAAAAGATCACAATTCCCATACTGATGGAGATTCCTGCCGCCAGACTTCGGAATAACTCACTGACCAATACCGTGATACTTGTCACAACGATTGCAAACAAAATCTGCAATCCAAGATAAATCATCACATCTTTCCAGATCAATGCCTCCAATCCTTCTTTTCCCATAAATATCATTCCCAGCAATACGATCACCGCTGCAGTGATCAGAGATAAAATAACTGTGGCTGCCAGCACTGTCAATAATTTGCTGAAAAATATTTTTTCTCTGGAATATCCCTTTCCCACAATGTTCTTCACTGCTCCATCTGTATATTCCCGAATCACAAACATACTGATAAAGACTACCAAAACAAAATCCAGAAAATGACCGGAAAACATTTCCTGGATCACTCCCATAATCCCAATCTGATCCATAAAAGGTTCTTCACTTTTCTTCACCTCTTCTGTGACTATAATACCATTCTGTCCATTCTCCCGCTGTCCTGTTCTGATCTTGTCAATCATAGCCAAAGTACCATACAAAAGCAGCACAAGAACTGCCACTGTCAGAATACATACATAAAAACATTTACTTTTTCTCAGTTTATAAAATTCTCCGCTTATCATATTACGCATTTTTCTCATCTCCCAGCAAATCCATAAAATAGCCTTCCAAATCCTGTCCTGTCAGATAGCTTTCCTTCAATCGAATTCCGCTTTGTATTAATTCTTGATTTAGTTTCCAGGAATCCTCCAGATTTTCAAATACCCGGACGATTCCTGTCTCAGGTATATCATAATTCGTAATCCCGCACTTCTCTTCTAAAACTGCCGCAGTCCGTTCTTCGTCGTCCACAATCAATTTGTGACATTTCCTGCATCTGCGTTCCAGTTCCTTTCTGTCAAACTCTTCCACTAAAACTCCATCCCGGATAATCCCATACCTGGTGGCAATCTTCGACAGCTCTCCCAAAATATGACTGGAGATCAGAATTGTGATCTGCTTCTCCCGGTTGAGCTTTAGCAAAAGATCTCGTATCTCTTTGATTCCGGCCGGGTCCAGTCCATTGATGGGTTCATCCAAAATCAAAAAATCTGGATTGCTGAACAAAGCAATGGCAATTCCCAGCCGCTGTTTCATACCCATAGAAAAATTTTTCACTTTTTTCTTATCTGTATGAGATAAATTAACGAATTCCAGCACCTCATCCACTGCAGTTTTAGAGGTAATCCCCAAGTTCCGGCGCACAACCTCTATGTTTTCTCTGGCCGTCATATTGCGGTACACCCCTGGCTGTTCAATCAGACTTCCAATCCGCACTCTCTGTTTTTCCAATTCCTGAGAGCCAAACAACTCCTGCGTCCCTTCATCCGGCGCTGCAAATCCTGCCGCCATCCGCATAAAAGTAGTCTTTCCAGCTCCATTTCTTCCAATAAACCCGTAAATATCGCCTTTTCTCACATGCATACTCACATGATCCACCACGGTATGTTTTCCATATCGCTTCGTAAGACCTTCTGTTTTTAATACATATTCCATACCTTTCCTCCTGTTACTTTTGCCTTCTATCTCTCAGATATTTGTTCTTCTGCCTCTGCTTTTCTTTTCAAATTCAGTATAGCAGCAGAATTTTTAGAAACTTTAGGAAAAGTATAAAGAAAGTATAAAGTTTTTACTTCATCTTAAAACCAATCCCCCATACAGTCTGGATATAAGTTTCTTCTGGATGAAGTTTGGCCAATTTCTGCCGGATGTTGCTGATATGCACATTAACTGCATTATCCTCTCCCAAAAATTCTTCGTTCCAGACAGATTCATAAATATTGCTTTTGGTAAACACCTTCCCTGGATTGCTCATCAAAAGCTCCAAAATCAGATATTCTCGTTTGGTCAAGGCCGCTTCCCGGCCTCCTACCCATACCTGAAGATTTTCCCGGTCCACACAGAGGTCCTTGTATTCTAATTGACATTGCTGTTTCCAGCCTTTTGGAATATTCTCTGCTCCCCCTGCCTTTTTCAGACCTCTGCTGCGCCTTAACACAGCTTCCAGCCTTGCCAGCAGCTCTTCTGTATCAAAGGGCTTTACCACATAGTCATCTGCCCCCATCCGAAGCAAAGATACTCTGGTATGAACTTCGTCTTTCGCAGAAGCTACGATCACTCCTGTCTGGGGATATTTTTTCTTGATTTCCCAGAGCACCTCTTCCCCTGGCATTCCCGGCAGCATCAGATCTAAGATTACAGCTTCCGGCTGCCAGCGTTCCATACAGAGCATAGCCTCTGTGCCGGAATAGGCCTGGATCGTCTCATATTCATGCTGATCTAATAGTTCCTGAAGCATGTGATTAATGTCATTGTCGTCTTCCACAATTAATATATATTCTTTCATATCTCCACCTGATTTCTGTGTTTCTGATGATCCCTGGATGTCTCCGCCCCCCCCCCATCCTGGTTTACTCCTTGTCTCTATCGCACCCCTATATTGTCAATCGCTGCCTTCCCTTCTGACTGAGGAAACCGCAGCCTGATCTCTGAGATCTCCTCTGGCCCAATCCCCTCAAACTCTGAAATAGGAATTGACAATGTCTGGAACTGATGTTTGTATTCCGCTGTCCTCCACAAATACTGCAGTTTATTCAGCCGCACTGGAAATGCCGGATACACTTTTTCACAGACGTCTCCTTCCAGCCAGACTTCCTTTCCATGGCTGTCCGCCACTCCGACTTCCACTTCCAGAAACGAAACCTCCTCCTCTGAAAAATCCTCTCTGAGATCCATCAGATCAAATTGCAGATACTGTATGTTCCTCTGTGGTTTAGGCAGAGAAATACAAAGTTCTGCCATTTCTCCCGAAAGTCCTCCTTCCTGGCTTTTCCTTTCTTCCGATTTTTCCTTCTCACCTTCCCCATCTTCTCTCACCCGCTCCCAGGACAATACTGCCCCATAATTTCCTCTATCTTCCTCTGTGGAAAATACCATCTGTTCCTCCCGCCAGCTGCGGACATGATCAGCCCGGATTTTCACGCCTTCTAAACTTCCCGTTTCCAGACGCGTATCTTCCTCAAAATCACACAATATGGACAAATCTGAGGTCTCATAAGACTGGACATATAAAGTTTTTGGCAGAAGACTTTGGTATTTTTTACAGTCCGTCAGCAGATCCCTGGTAATTTCTCCTGTTTTTTCCTGCTCTGACGTCTTTCTCTGTTCTGCAGACTTTTCCTGTTTTTCTATCGGCTTTGTATTCTGGTTTAAGGTCTGATCCAGAAAAGAGCGGATAAATATCTTTGCAATCTTCTGCTGCTCCTGCTGAGGCAGAAAATTTGCCACATTCAGCATACGATTCATGGGTTCCATAATATCATATTTTCCCCAAAGTGAATTAAACTGCCCATGATTGCACCCTGCTGCATACAAGGACGTCTTGATACAATCTTTCTCTCCGCTGAAAGAAATATTTTCATACTGTTCCATTCCCATAAAAGTGGTGACATCCTGGTCATTTGCCCCATGAAGCGCCAAATAGTTTACATCCTGCAGCTTTACACTCCGATCTGAAGGCTCGTACTGCCCGCAGGTAGGCGCAATGGCAATCAGAGACTGGATGGAAAAATGATACTGAAATCTCCAGTTCCCATTGTCGGGATAATAATCCAGGTCATTAAACAAACAGGCCGCGGCAGCTGCCTCTCCTCCCCTGGAATGACCTGCCAAAGCCAGGTTATCATAATCAATTTTCTGATATAAAGGATTTCCTTTCTGTCTGTTATAAGTTTCTACCTGTCTCATATTTTCCAAAAGTAAAACCGCCCGTCCGTCATTTTCCCCGGAAAGTCCATTACAGGCATTCTCATCCACCGATATCACCACATATCCATGAGAGGCCAGATAGTTTCCCAGATATTCATATCCCAGATAAGAATCCACAAGCCAGCTATGATTTCCGTGAATGAGAAACAGCGCCGGACAGTCCGAAACCTCTTTGGGATACCAGACCATTCCTTTCATAGGCACTTCCGTAAGGGGATAACCCTGATATTTCTCCTTGAAATATCCATTAATCCCTTTATTCTGAGCAAATCTGCTGATATCCACCGTACCAGAATTGAGATCATCCGTTTTATCTGTTCCATAGGATGCTGTCAGCACCGTATAGGGCCCCTCTTCCATTTCCTTTAAAAAATCTGTCTGCTCCTGTTCTGTCAAAAACCCCTCTTCTCCCTCTCTGTTCTCCTGCCTGGAAGCGCCGCTGTTTTCCTGCTCCAACGCCAGATATCGCTCTATATAAGAGTCCTGAAAACCATATCCCATCCATAACACAAAAACTGCCAGTACTGGAATCCCTGTGAGAGCCAATGATACAAAAATCGTCTTTGTCCGTACTTTGTGACGTAAAACTGCCCAGAGACTTTTTAAAAACAGCGCCAGCAGCAAACTAAACACAAAGGCCGACAGAATCATTGCCTCCATTCCAGATACATAGACATCTGTGGTCATAACCATTGCACATAGGAAAAACAGAAGCAAAAAGGCCAGCATTTCCCGAATTCCATTCCGCAAAAACAATTTCAGAACTTTTTCAAGGATCCAAAGTCCCAGCACTGTAAGCAGAAAGGTCAGCAAAAATACCAGCAGAAACCCCATCCAGACAGGACGCATAAAACTTCCCGCCAGCAATCCTACACTGAAACTGGACAAAAAAACAGAACACCAGTAGAGCAGCGCTGTGGTGTCTTTCCAGTTCTGCTGCCGGCAGTTCTGAAATCTTTGGTAAAGCTCCTTAAATGTACCCCTTATTTGTGTAAAAATTTTTCGGACTGCTTTCATAAATTTGCTCCCTTCTCTTTACTTTTGACATCCGAATCCTATAAACCAAAAATACCGGGGCATTTCTTCCCCGGTAAATTCCTCTTTCAACGATTCTCCAGCAAGGTCTCTGCCAATCCTCCATAACCATATCTTTTCAAAACATCTTTGATCCCTTCTCTGATCTCTTCTCTGGAATAGTCATGTTCCTCCAAAAAATCATTGTCCTTAGTATTGAGAGCATCATAAAATTCCAAAGCCAGCCTTAATTTTTCCAGATTCCCTTCCGTCTGCCAGCCATCTTCTTCCAGTTTTTCATACAGCATGTTTTCCGCCTCATTGATCTTTCCTTCCTCCGCCATGGTGCACAGACGCTGGTAAAGATTCTGATTGACGCCCTCTAAAAAAACCAATTCTTCTGCTGTCTCCTCTTCCTTATGGAAAATCAATTTTAGGATCGTCCGCACCATCTCGTGAATGATACGCATCACATAATCTTTTTCAACCATAACATACTCCTTATGCCGCTTCCTTAAAAAACATCATCAAAAACGCCAAAAGCAGCAACCCGCTGGAAATCCAAATCGCCCGTTCCGCCAGTATCAGCGTCAGAACTCCTCCCAGGGCCGCTCCTGCAATAAAAACACCGATAAAGCCATAGTACAGTAAACTCTTTTCCCGCAATGCTTTATCCCCGCTAGAGCGGTAACTGCACCACATTTCTGTGGCTGCCCGCAGATTTCCAATACACATAGTGGTTGCATAAGCATTTCCATTTAATTTTCGAAAACTCTGAACCTGCATGGCGCACACAAAAGACACCAGCATATTGGCCGCCAAATTCGCCTGCTGGGACATAAAACCCACCGCAAACAACAGCGCTGCCTCACAGAGTATTACGATCTGTCTCCAATGAATTTTTTCCGATTCTCCATAGAGCCTTCGAATCTTTTCCGCCCCATAGATTCCTACTGCAAAGGCAAACACAGGAAGCAGATAACGCATTCCCTGATACCAGTTCCCCATAGCAAAGTTCTGCCCCATCAGCACCATATTGCCCGTCTGGGCATTGGCAAATACCTTGTCCCTGCAATTGTAAGTATAGGCGTCCTGAAATCCCCCGGAAATACACAGGATTCCGATTACAATTGCAGACTCCGACATTTGACCTTTTACTTTCATACTTTGCGCCTCTTTTTCCAGTCTCTCTTCTAGCCCTTCTTCTTATCTGCTTTGCTCTGAAATTTCTCTTCTTCTATAATAAAACGCTCATGAATGCCCTCTCCGATCTTCCCTGCCTCATCAAAGGCAGTGATGGAAAATGTCAGCTTCCGTCCATCCACTTCTGTGAGCTCTGTCTCGCACCACACTTTCATTCCCACCGGAGTAGGAGCCTGATGTTCCAGATTCAGCTTGATCCCCACAGTGCCCATTCCAATGTCTAAATGTTCCGCCACGCTTTTCCAGGCAGTCTCTTCCATCAATGCTGCCATGCGGGGCGTTGCCAATACCTCTAATGTTCCGCTCTTATAGACTTTGGCGGTATCCTCCTCTGTCACTGTGATCTCCTGACGTCCCTTGATTCCTGTTTCTAACATTCTGTTCCTCCTTCACGTTCTCCTTCTAAACTTTGTCCTTGCCATTATAACAGTCTTTTTTCTTTTTTTCAATCAGGGCTACGGGCCTTTTTCTCATTATTATAGTCCAGGGAACTCTTTTTCCCCAGAACAAAGTGGGCAGGCCCACTTCATCTCCCCTAACCCCTCACTCATGAGGGGCCTGGACGGTTTGCTGCGCCGAGCACAATTGCGAAGCCATATTTTACCTCTTGTGCGAGTGCGCATATTATTTTTATCTTATAGGAATATACTTTCACGCTTTAGCAGGACAAGGTCTTTCCTATAAGACAACAAACTGCCCCTGAAAACACCAGATACAAGATGTTACTGATCCAAACTTTGAAAACATCAACCTCCTGTATCTAAAATGCTTCCTGGGGCAGTTTTTGTATTTCATAACTGTACCGAACCATTGGTAATTATTCAGCACAGGCTATTTCTCAAAACGCCTCTGGCAGACTGCTGCAATTATTTCACCGCACCTGTAATACCTTCTGCAAAGCTCTTCTGTAATACGAAGAAAATAATGATTGTGGGCAGACTGCACAGCAAAACAGCTAACATCAATACCCCATAATCTGTCACATAACCTTCCGTCAGGTTGGCAACCAGCATAGGCATGGTAATACTGGATTCATCCAACATGATTACTTTTGGCCACAAGTAATTGTTCCACGCATTCATAAAAGTAATGGTCATAGCTGCCGCGTAGGTAGAGCGCATGGTCGGAATAAACATCCGGAAGAAAATCTGTACCTCGTTCAAACCGTCAATCCTTGCCGCCTCAATAATATCATGAGGAAAACTTCTGGCGCTCTGCCGAAACATCATAATCAGGAAAGGCGTGGATATCGTCGGCAATATAAATCCCAAAGCAGAGTTCAATAAACCTGCGTCTGAAAACATTCGGAATAAGGGAATCATCGTTGCCACAAAAGGCACCATCATTGCCAAAAGCAGAACTGACATCACCGCATCTTTTCCTTTGTCATGATAGATCTCAAATCCATAACCTGCCAGAGAACAGATCACCAAAGCACAGATCGTCAGTAAAATTGCATATTTGAAGGAATTCAGCATAGCTTCCTGCACCGGCGACTGAGCAAATAATGCTTTCCAGTTATCAAAAAAAGCAGTGCCCGGCAGAAGCTTTCCTCTAGTTACATCCACACTCTTATTGGTAGCTGCTATCAGCATCCAATAGATCGGAAATACTGATATCAGTGATACAATGATCAAAACAACATACATTAACGCATTGGCTCTCTTTGTTTTAGTCACGCTTATCACCTACTTTCATCTGAATAAATGCCAGAATTGCCACCAGAATAAAGATCAGGAAGGACATGGCCGCCGCATATCCAAAGTTCGGCACGTATTTAAAGGATATATTATATATGTAGTGGGACATTGTGATGGTAGCGTTGGAAGGTCCGCCCTTAGTCAGGTTGAAAGATTCATCAAACAGCTGCAGTGTTCCATTTGTGGACATAATGGCTGTCAAAAGAATCGTAGGCTTCAACAGCGGAACCGTAATCTTGAAAAATGTCTGTATGGGATTCGCTCCATCAATTTTTGCCGCCTCATACACAGAGTACTCTATATTCTGTAATCCGGACAGGTAAAATACCATGTTGTATCCGGTCCATCTCCATATCAATGCGATAATAATAACCGCTTTTGCACTTCCGGCATTGCCCAGGAAGTTGTATCCCGTATTTAAAATTCCCAGTTTAATCAGAACGGAATTGATAAATCCATCCACACCAAACAGGGATCGGAAGATAATCGCATAAGAAACCAGCGAGGTTGCACATGGCAGGAAAATCGCGGTACGGAATAACCCCTTGCAACGAAGGTTCTTATTGTTCAGCATCTGGGCCAGAATCAATGCTAAGATCAGCATAATCGGCACCTGAATAATCAGATAAAAAAATGTATTTCCAAGGGACTGCATAAATACTTTATCTTGAAACATTCTGACATAATTATCAATCCCTGCAAATCTTAAATTATTTCCTTTTCCTTTTTGAAATGACAGGATAAAGGCCTGAATCATGGGCCAAAAACTCATCACGGCAATCATCAGAGTTGCCGGTGTCAAAAAGGCCCAGCCAGTCAGATTCTGTCTCTTGTTCAATGACATTTTTTTCTTTTTGGGTTCACTTGTCTGACTCACATATTTACCCCCTTTAGTCTCAGTTGGGGGACCGCAAATGCTGATCCCCCTGACTGTTTTTGTATTGTTTATTCTCACAGATATGTAAAAATAAGCATTTTGCATCTTACATCATTGTAAAATGGATCTACCCACTCGCTCTATGTCATCCAGATTCTTACTGATCCATAAGCTGCTCTACTGTACCCTGTGCAGTCTGAAGTTCAGTATCAATATCAGATCCGCCTACCACATTCTGAATTGCAGTTGCGATAGCGTCACGTGCTTCATAGTAGTATACGCCGGTATTGTTGCTTGGGCATTTGCTTGCATATTCTGTGATCTTTTTAAATACAGCATCTCCGCCATAGAATTCAGAAGGCTGTGCGTATACGTCAGATTCACCTGCTGGCAAGTAAGTAGCCAAAGCGCCTGAACTTGGAAGAATGTTCTCATATAACTCAACGCTTCCTGCGAAAGTAGATTTCAGGAAATCTTTTGCCAGATCCATGTTCTTGCAGTTGCTTGTGATAGCCCAAGAAGAACCGCCGTTGTTAGAGTAGTTGGTTGCGCCTTCTACATCTGACAATTTCGGCATATTGGTCAGAGCCCATTTTCCGCTCTGATCTTCTGCGGACTGAATGGAAGCCATAATCCAGCATCCATTGATGGTTCCTGCTACTGTCTCTGTGGTAAGAGTCTGAACATATTCATCCCAGCTGTTTACCAGTTTGCAAACGCCGGTTTCTACTAACTGCTGATATGTCTCCATAACTTTCTTCAGAGGTTCGTTGCCAACCATGTTGGGGTTTCCTTCATCATCAAAGAGAGAAGCGCCGCAGGACTGAAGCATCATCATGATAACGTCAGACTCTGTAGACTGGCAGGAAAGTAATGGCTTGCCTGTTTTTTCCAGAACAACTTTACCTTTTTCAAGATAATCTTCCCATGTGATATCTGTAAAATCATCTACGGTAAATCCAGCTTCTTCCAAAACATCTGTACGATAGCATGCTACAACAGTACCATTGTCAAAAGGAACGCCATAGTTCTTGCCGTCAACTACAGAGTAAGCTGTCTTTGCCTCGCCAAACTGGCTGAAGTCAACGCCGCTGTCTGTTAAATCTGTAAATACTTCCGGGAAAGAGATTACATTTTTCTGGAATGCATTATCCTGTACCAGCATAATATCTGGTAAAGTATCAAGTGCGCCTCCTGTTGCTGCGGTAGTCAATTTCTTCTGGATGTCATCCCATGGAGTTTCAATCACGTTGATGTTGAACTCTGGATGATCTTTCTGATAAATTTTTCCTGCTTCTTCCATTGCATAAATGTTGAATTTCGGGTCCCAGCACCATACGGTCAATGTATTCTCATCGCTGGATGCTCCCTCTTCCACCTTAGCATCATCCTTAGTGTCATCTTCTGCGTTGGCATCGTCATTTGCATTAGTATCTGCCTTGTTATTGGTGCCGCCATTATTGCCGCATCCAGCCAGCAGTGTTGCAGACATTGCTACGCAGAGCAATACTCCTAAAAGTTTTTTCTTCATATTGTTTCCCTCCCATGAAAAACATTATTTTTCAGAACAATCCCAATGATTTCCAGCTTTCTCAATTCTTTTTGAGCAGGCCGGCAAGGATTTGCGCACTTATTTGCGCAATCGGTTGTTCTGTATTTGTAAGTTTAACAAAGTTAGGATTTGTTGTCAATGTCAACACTTTCTAGTTTTTTATTTTTATTTTTGTATATTTTGACTAACAAAATTTCGTCATTATGACTATGTTTCTCTGTTGCGCAATCGGTTGTTCACCTGAAATTACAGGTATTTCCTGTCTATTTTTTGTTCTGTTATTTCTTCGGTAACGTTACCATCTCCGTAGAAATAACATTCTCTTCCTTTTTCTTATTTTTACTAAAAAAGCATTGGTAAATTTACCAATGCTTTTCATGTTTTTTACTCTTCAGTTTACTAAATATTCTTCCAAATCCTATTTTGTAGACTCTTTTAAGATCACTTCATATCCCAGCAGCGTGTAAGGTTCTACGGGATTTCCTTCTATAAGCTCCAACAGTGTTTTACATGCTATGGTTCCAAGCTCCCTGGAATCAAAATAGAGAGACGTGACAGAGGGAAGATTATTTTCCAGAATGGAGCTGTCATAAAAAGAAGCCACCCGCATCTGCTCTGGTATTTTAATGCGCTCCCTGCGCAGTTTGTTCATCACATGGATACACACCGCGTCATCCAGGCACACAATGCAGTCCACTTTCTTTTCTAAAAGTTTCTCCGCTGCCTGTTCAATCAGAATATCTTTTTCTGTATTTACAAATATAATATTTTTGTCTATGGAGATACAGGCCTTTTGGTGGGCTTCCATATACCCGGCCAGACGATTCTGGGTTACCACATGAGACTCAATTCCTCCCACCAGACCGATTTTTTCCATTCCCTTTAGCAGGAGTACAGAGATCAGCTCCCGGCATGCGCTTCTGTGATCATGATCTACCTGAATCACATTCTGGTAGTTGGTACTTCCGATGGTCACAAAAGGAATTTCCTGAGATTTCAGATATTCGATATGGACATCTTTGGTAAAGGTGCGCATCAATATCACACCGTCCACTTTGTGATTTTCCACCATCCGCATCAACTGTGTGCAGTCGTTTTCCCGTCCCATGGTCAAAAGCACGTCATAATCCATGCTGACTGCAATCTCCTGGATTCCAATCAAGCAGGTCTGAAAAAAGGGCAGGTCCACAACGGTATAGTCTTCTGGCAGCATAACTCCGATATTGTAGGTCTTTAACTGAGCCAGTCCTTTTGCCATAACGTTTGGCTTGTAGTTGTGCTCCTGAATATAGGCCAGCACTTTTTCTTTGGTCTCATTTCCGATTCTTCCCTTCCCGGAAATAGCCCTGGAAACCGTTGTCTTCGATACCCCCAATGCATCTGCTACATCTGCAATGGTTATCTTTTTCTCATGTTCCTTTGGCTGTTCCATAACATCACCCCGTACACCCGTCTGAAAATCATTTTTTCTCTTTCTCTTTTTCCGCTTCCTTCTCTAATTCTTTGATTCTATTCTCTGCATCTGTCAGTATATTGTAATTCGTCACCTTACTGCGGGCCGCTTCTGAGAGCTGATCGTATTTTGCCCGAATCTTCTCAATGGTCTTTTTCATATCCAGGGTAATCTCTTTGCCAGACAATTGATTGATGGCGTCAATCACACCCTGAGCCTCTGCCTGGGCCTGCTGATCTGCCGCTGCCTCCGCTTCTAACTGGCTGATTCTTGCCTCTGCAGCTTCCAGCACATTGTAATTATTGACATAACCTTTGGCTGTATCACTCAGCCCATTGTACTGGTTTCTTACGTTCCACACTGCCTCTCTGCGCTCTAACGTAATGTCTCCCAATCCGTTGATTGCCTGTACTACTGCTTCTGCCGCATCCTGGGCTTTTCCTTTCTCACTTTCCGTTCCTGGAAGATGGTAGACTAAAACTGCGCATCCCGCCTCAATGTTGTCGTACAGCTTCTGGGCCGCGCTGTAGGGCATATTGACACATCCATGGGAGCCGCCTTTTTTATAATAGTTTCCGCCAAAGTCCCTGCGCCAGTTGGCGTCATGAAATCCCACTCCGCCGTTAAAGGGCATCCAGAAAGATACCGGAGTTGCATACCCTTCTCCCCGCAGGGTCTTGTCTCTTTCCTTATAGTAAAGTCCATAGGAACCTGTAGGCGTGCTCCATCCCTTAGCGTCATTTCCAGACACAAAGTCTGTCTCTAGGATCAGAGAACCATTTTTATAATAATGCAGGCGCTGGGCAGTGAGATTTACCTCCACATAAGTGTCCCCATAATCATTGCCGCCCCGGCTGTTGGCTCTCTGGGCATATTCCGGCTCTTTTGTAACCGCTTCTCCTTTTGCAATCTGTTCTTTCAAAGCCTCAGTCTCTTTTTCCTGGTCAATCTTCCAGCCATAGTCGCCGCCGCTGACGGTAACGATTGTTCCATAAGAAGACGCCAATGACTTAGATCTCCCGGCTGTATTGTATTCTTTGGCCAAAGCAGCCACATATTCCGCTACTTTCTCCTGGGAAAGCTTCACCTTCTGATCTTTACCGGCCGAAATCCACTGGCTGATGGTCTTCCCATCCAGCACCTCCTGTTCTTCCCCAAATTCATAGGTAATGGAGGACTTCACATACTGATTCATATTTTCTGCCAATTGAATCAATTCTTTGGACTCTTTCGTATATTTTGGTTCCACATAACAGCCTTCCTCTGCCAGAACAAGACTGGGCTGTAAGTTTAAAATCCCTTTCTCCAAAGCGGTATAAAACTTCTCCTCATTGATCTGAGTTCCCTCTTCCTCCGGGATGATCTGATACCCCTCTTTTTCTTTATATTCAGAAATAATGGCGTCTTCCGCTTTGCGCATCTTAGATTTGTCCATCACCTCCAGGTCATTCACTTTCCGCTCCAGCTCTTTTTTATTATAGTCCACCATTGTCTTTACTTCGATTTTAGAGTTATGGAACAAAGATGCAATCCAGGCAAATCCGTTCTGCTTTTTTAATTCTTTCTGAAGCGTCCCGTCAAATACCGGCTTCAGATCAATCTCTGCCCCTTCCAGCTTTTCTTTTTCCCCTTCTCTTGGTTCTATCGCAATCTGGTAACCGTCAATTTCTTTTGTGATCAAATCTTCCACAGCCTTTACGCTCTTTCCAGATGCTTCCACTCCGTTTATTGTGGTGCGGAACAAAAAATGACTGCTGAAAAATGCTGCAAATCCCAGATAAACTGCCAAGATCACAAAAAGTATGATTCCTGCGATTACCAGACCCTGCTGCTTTTTACTTAAGTTTTTTAATGTTTTCATATGTTCTGCCTTCCTTATCTGTCTTTATCTGTCATGGTTTTCACTGTACCTGTATTCTATGTCTCTGGGTGCATATGCATCATTCTCTTCACACAAATTTTATTTATGCAGTATCCCTTTCATTCTCTTGTCGATCACAGCTGTAAATTGGCGTCTCCTTTCATTATAGTTCTATTTTCTGCAAAGTCAAATGGTTTCAATATTTACCAATCCCAGCTTAACAACTATTTTCATGGTTTCCAACGCTGTATTTCTGTCATAATCCTTTTCTGTTTCCGGCAGTTCTGCATAGGGAACCAGCAGAGGCGTTTTTTTCTTTTCCACATCTTTCGCTTCCCCATAAGTCCAGCCTTCGGCTATCCGTCCTGCCGCCCACACCTCATGTACATTTTCTGCCAGCCGCTCAGTCAAAACAAGCCACTCTGCCGGCAGCGTCACGTCACTGGTATCAATTGGTTTTGGTTCGTACATATTTTGCTCCTTCCACTATTTTCTGCAGGGTTTCGTCAATATGTTCTATCTCTTCCTGTTCCCGGATGGTGATCACATTCAATTCTCTGCCCCGGTCTTCCTGGTTTTTATTTAATTTAGCTGTGTCATAATAGCTCTTTTCCTGGGTTTCCCGCAGCATTACGATAATGACATTGATTCCAAACTGCTCTGCTAAGACTTTCAGTTTGTAATAATAATCCTGCTTCATCATTTTCACTGCTTTGCATTCCACAAAAACCGTCTGAAAGCCTTTGGTCAAAATACAGTCGAATTCATTTTTATTCTCTGGATTCTGCTCCCATTCAATCTCAAAGCTGCTCATCACGTCGTCAAAGATGCCGGATTCCCTTATCTTATGGTAGACATATATTTCCAGCATCCTTCCGCCTTTGGTCAGCAATTCTTTGATCTGTCTTGTGGCGTAGGTAAAGCTCATGTTGAGATTGACACGTCCATCCTTATCTTTACTTTCCATCTTTAAGTTGATCAGATATCCTTTATCCTGAAAGAATCTCATCAGCTCGTAACATTTATTTTTATCCTCCTGCCTAACATTCCCAAAGGCGCCCTTAACTTTAAGATCATCAAATTTTACTTTTACCACATGTCTCTCTGGATCCAGATAAGTTTCAATGGCCTCCGGTATCATCAATGCATAAATATTCTCAAACAGATTATGATATGCCTTTCGATTGCAGCATCTGTCTATAATAAAAACCTTACAGGAATCTGTTGTATATCTGTTTACTCTGCTTCCCTCCTCGGCAATCTTATTCTTTATCAAGAAATCCACCACCTGAGATGCATTTTTCCGGCAGGCAAGGGGAAGGATGTAGGTGTATTTCCTCTCCTCATTTCCCTCTTTTCTGGACTTTGACATCCCTTCAAAAGATGCGATCACCTCATTTTCTTCTGCATAGTCTCCTAACATCCCGCAAAGGCTTTTCCAGATTTTCGGGTCTTTGCAATATTGTTTCCACAGATCTTTGTACTCTTCAAAAAATTCCGGCTGCCGGCTGATTCTGCAGCGGGAACGCCGCAGGGACACCATATCTGTCACTGTAAGATACGGAGTTTTTTTGATATAGCCAAACAGATCGCATTCCACCAGGGAATGGAATTTCATGGCGGCGGAGTCAAACTGAAAACTCGGAAATCTCTGATAGATTCCCGCGCCTTTCAGAATCAGAGAAAGGTCCGTCTTATTTTTCTCAACTGCAAATGCTTTTCTGCTCTTCTTCCGCTTTTTCAGATATTCTTCCAATTGGGCAGGTATCTCCTCTTCGGATTCCGCCTCAAGAAATTTAATCTGCTTAATCCGCTCCTTATACAATTCTTCCAATTCCTCCAAATCTCTTTTGAAAGAAGAAGACAACTGATCTGTATGGGCAATCACAAACTCCACATTAGATCTGATCTGCTTTCTGTCCATATAAGCCATGACGTATGGAATCGTCTCCTTGATCTCTAATGCGTCTTCGCCCTTTTCCACCGCACAGAGATACAAAATGCGGGAAGGATTACAGACGGTAGCAGAGGCCACATTCTGAAAGACTTTCGAATTATCACCGCTGGCGGCAAAGGGAACTGCCAGATACAGAGCCTCTGTATAAGTCAGCACAAAAGGTATATTATCAATCAAGGCTGCGTCATCCTGTTTGTAATCCCGGTACTCCATGCTGGCCAGCACCGGATAAAATCTGGTCTCAAAGGCTTTGATCTGCTCTTTCATAGATTTCCTGTCTGGCCCTGACAGAGCCTCCGCCGCATGGAGCAGCGCATTTTTCAATCCCTGATACAGCCATACCTTTTTACTTCCCTTATTCCAGATCTCTTTTAGACAGGCAGACCACTCCTGATAAGCCGCAATTACAGCTTCGTCTTTTTCAGCAAGAGCCTGAACAGCAGCCAGATTTTCTCCGCCCAGCAGATCTCCTTTTCTCACCTGTTCTGCCTCTTTTACAAACATCTGGTGCAATTTTACCGACATGTAATCCAAGGCATCTAATTTACTTAATCTGCGCTCTGTCTTCTCCTCCCAATAAGCAGGATTTTCTGCAAGTTCCTGACTGGACCTGCTTGGCAGAATACACACGTGGCGTTTACGCCTCTCGTCTTTCATATTCCCGCTTCTGCATTCTCTCAGATCAGAGATCTTTTTCCAGCCCTGGCACAGCTTCTCTGTTACCCAGCGCCGATGTTCCATCCAGATCAGTTCATCCCGAAGTTTTCTGTTTTTCTCTCCTTCTCCCAACACTTTTTCCTGAAATATTTTGGCCGCTTCCTCAAAACTGAACTGCTCTAGATCAATTCCCATATAATAAAATTTATATTTTAAAGACAATACATTGGAAATACAGGAATAGTGGTTGTAAGGTTTGAGAAATCCCGCGCGCACGGTCCGATAATCTGTATTCAAACTCTTTTCCCAGATCAGATGCGTGTTAAAAGCCATCCGTTCAATCTCAGGATATAATTCTGATTCTTTGACCTCTTCCTTCACGTAGACAGGCCGCAGATTTCCCTTCTTCTCCAGAGAAGAATTTTTCTCTTCCTGCACATAGCTTATCACACACTGCAGTTCTAAATTGACAGCCACACTTTCACATGTCTCCGCCGCAGCTTGGTTCAGCTGATCTTCTCCCAAAGCAATAAACACATAGTGAGTGTCATAGTGCTCGCACATAATATGATTTTCCAAAATATCTGCGTTGGCTTTGGGATCTTCTCGTTTTAGCCGCGTCACCTCAAAGGTAATCGTTCCATAAATATTTTCTCTATCAGGCTGTATTTCCTCCAGTTCCTCTTCTTTTGTCTGTTCATCCACAATCTGAAAAAAGTCTGCCAGTTCAGGACGTTCTGACAGATATAAGGTTTCATCCACCTTATCATCTGATACAACGGTTACGTGAAGCATTTTCCCCAATGTCTGACCTGTCTGCAGGCAGAGATCTAAAAATTTCTGCCCGTAGTTTCCAAAGCCGATCACCAAAACATTCAGCGTATCCTCCTCTTTTGGCAGAAAACGGTACAGCGGTTCCTCATACAGATGATACTGCATTGCCAGGGCAGAGTTCCGCTCTTTTTTCTGGTCTAAAGATTTCTCTGCATCCGCCAGAATCCATTTCTCTCCTGTGCGGGCCTTTCCTGCAATCTCAGAAGGCAGAGCATAATAGAGGGCTGTGCTGAGATCTTCTAACAACTCCTCACAGTTTTCATATCTTTCTTCCCGCTGGCAGAGACAGCGTTTTAAAATGACCGTCAAAATATTTCTCAGCCTTGGATGGGAATTTCCTTCTGACGCCTGCACCAGTCTGGAAGCCTCTACCAGCTCTCCCAGCCTGTCATAATAGTTCTCCTGATAAAGGTATCTTCTCTCTCTGGTCTCTTCCGTAACCACAAGGGCGTGAAAAAGAGTTGCGCCAATGGCGTAAATGTCTGTCTGATTCCCCGTTCGTTCATATCCCAATTCTGGTTCCATATAACCTTCTGTTCCCACCACTTCCTCTGGAATATGATAAACAGAACAAACGGAGTCAATATCAAACATGGACAAAGTTTGAAACAATATTTCTTCTCCCCGTTTCAAAAATCCAAAATTAGATGGTTTGATATCCCGGTGGATCATGCCTGCTTTGTGGAGTTCACAGATGCATTTTGTGAGATTTTCAACAGCGCTTAGCACCATAACCATTTTATGTTCCGGCAGATTCTCTGGACTCTTATGAATCTCATCGCAGATCTTGTCAAATGTCTCCAGCTTAGGGTCCGGCGTCCAGAGATAGAGCTTCCCTGTCCCATTGTCCTCTTCCTCACATCCATAGTAGATTTCAAAATCAGGAATAAAAGACGACAGCTCCTCTCTGCCCTCCTGACGCGCCTTTTGCATCATCTTATAGGGTTCTAGTACCTCCTTCTTTTTGGAATCAAATTCCTTTAGAATACCTCTCCCGCTGTTTTCATGATATGCCTCATAACAAACTGCGAAAGCCCCTTCCCCTGCTTTTTTTACAATCGTAAAAGTTCTCTTAAATTTCCCTTCATCACTTTCTGCCCAAAGCAGTATAGATTCTTCCAGATACTGACGTTCCTTCATGCTAAACTTCCTCCTGATTTTATCTTCCGTTTCCTTACAAATTCAAATAGGCATACGAGGAAAAAACAACTAATACATCAAATAAATTTTTTCCGCTCAAGGGCTGATAATATGCCTGCTCTAACTTTTCATCTATTCCTCTTTTAAAATTGCCGAATAGTTCTCCAAAACTCCTCCATTTTCCCCTTCCATCATTTTCATGGAGAGCGTTGTAATAGTAATAATAAGCCACGATCAGGGAAGTACGAGTGACTTTTCTGGTACTGGCATTTTCCTCCAGGGTATCTTCCAAAAACCGGTTTGCCCCTGCTAACAACTCCCAAAATTCTTCCAGCTTCTTCTCATCTTCCTCACCTGTCCATCCAGCCAGATTTCCTGATTCTCTTCTCCCCCGAAATGCTGACAAATCTGTAAACCAAAGTCCATAGTTACAGCTCTTTAGGGGAATCTCAAGGTCCTGCAAATCCTGCAGAACAGACTGATACACTGCAAAAGCAGTGTTCTGTTCCGTCTCTATCTGCAGTTCTCCCACTTTTCTCCCTGTCACGCCTTCCTCCTGCTCTTCTTCTATGTAGGTACTGCAATTGTAATTCTCCCGAATAAACCTCTCAAATTCTGTCTCTGAAAGATGAAAGACATCCTCGCACAACAACAGTTCCTGCTCTGGATTCCGGCCAAAAAAACTGCGAAAATACAGGGTTCCCTGGGAAATCTCTGTCTCTTTCCTACAGTCATCTTCTTTGCTGCACACTCTGTTTATCATCTCTGCAGATCTTCTAAGTTTCTCCTCAGGCCTATCGTCGCCGGCGATAAAATACAGATAGATCACTTCTGCAAAATTCTTGTAATTGATTCCCTGTCCGGAGGGATCCGCCTCATATTCACAGAGCCTGCCTTTATATACATCGGAAATAAATCGGATTAAATTATTTGTATAATAATCCTGAAACAGATTTTTTTCAATGTCCCGCTGATCCTCCCCGGCCTCATGGTCTATCCCTGTATGATAAGTCATTCCATATACCATTGCAAACCAATAAAGATACCGCTTGGTTCCCCCTTCTGTTCGAAACTTTCCTGCCGCCAGATCATCTGCCAGTTTCAAAAGACCGTATTTCCCATTTAATTTACCCAGCGCTTTTATCTGTTCTCTAGCCTTTTTCTTTTCCTTTTTTGCCTCCGGTCCCAGCCGGGCAGCTTCCTCTCTGACCTTTCTCAACTCCGACTCAAATTCCAAAAACACTCCCTCATCTGCCAACTCCCACCATTCTGCCTCTTTTGGATTTCTCCCCAGTTTTCTTTTTATATAATTTTTGATGGTATTTTTCCCGCCCACCAGTTTTTTTCCATTTCGATCCTTCATTCCATCCAGGCAGTCTCCATACTTGATAAACTGTTTTAAAATTCTCACCCGCAGGGTATCCTGCTCCCAGTGATCTTCTGGAAAGGAAAGACGCTGCACAATCCTATTCATGTATTCTTCCGGGGAAGGATAGTCTCCATATTTCTCATAGACTGCATAGAGCATTCTGTCTTCTATATCGGAAAAAGAAGGCAGCTTCACACGGTGCACCAGTTCTTCATAATAATCGTCGCCGCCGCCTTTCTCATACTCGATTCCGCAAGCCTCAAACATCTCAAACAATCCTGCCAAAATCCCTGGTCTGTTGGACCGTCCCCCAGCCCCTTTTAACTCCTCTATCTTTTTCTCAAAATCCATCCTGTCATACAGAGATTGAAATTCCTGATCCAAACCATAAAATGCCCGATCCATTCGTCTTGTAATGGTTCCTGTTCTTATCATATTACATCACCTGTTTCTTATCCAGAGCCTGTCATATCTTTCTAATATGAGTGACATGATGCAGGGATCTGCCTTTCTCCTGTTCCAAAAAATATTCAATATCTTTCTTTTCACCACAGTTTTTCCCGGCGGGGCCTGAAAAATCTTTCCCTTCTCTTTTTTCCATCGGTTTTCTGGCCTGCATACAGAGATCGTACGTCTTTGCCGCCGCGGCATATTTCAGACGGGTCTTCCGCAGTTTTTCCACCATGCCTTCCTTTACGATCTTACTGGTTAATTTTATCACACCAAGAATTATTACAACCAGTACAAAGAAATCCCCGGCATCTTCGATTCTGGGCTGCAGCAAGCGGTTCATCACCCACAAAACAGCAAGGGTAAGCAGTAAAATCACCCAGTAATGCAGATTCTCTGCTCTATATAATCTATCTGCCATTGTATAAATCTTCTTTTTAAATGTAAGAATGAACATCATATTTTCTCCTTCCTTCATCTATCGCTCGTCTCGGTCACGCTGCGGCATATTTCCACAATACATCATAAGCTGTATTGATTCTCTTGGCCATCTCCTCGCTCCCCCCTGCATCAGGATGGCATTGTTTCAGCAGAAGACGTCTCTTTTTCTTGAGTTCTGCCTGAGTATAAGGCATATTCAATTGAAAAAGCCGCCTTTCTTCTTCGCAGAATGCGTATTTCTTCTCCTGGGCTTTTCTTTCTTCTGCCTTTCTCTTCGCCTCTTCTGCCCGCTTTCTCGTCTCCTCTGCCCGCTTCGCTTCCTCTCTTCTTCGAGCTTCCCTGGCTCTTTCTGCTTCCTCCTTTTTTCGAGCCTCCTGAGTCCTCTTTTCTTCCTCCTCTCGTCTTATCTGTTCTTTTTTCTCCCTATATTTTTCCATACATCTATTAACTTTTTCAATATAAGACGTCATATCATACTCTTTGTCTTTGAGGCACTTCTGAAGCTGAACAAAAGTTGTTTCCAGAAAATAAGGATATTGATAAACAATTTCTTGTCCATGAATACTATAGGGAACTGCAATCTCCTCTGGCAGAATTGGTTCCTCAATTAAAACATGAGGCTTTTTTAATTCTGCAATTACAGTAACTCTCCCAATCACTGTATCCGCATGGCTTCCTGTGGCCCTCGGATGGAAGTTCAGACTGATTCCTCTTAGATTTTTGAGAAGAAAACCTTTTCCATTGATGGAGATTCCCTGATATCCCACTCCAAACGCGCCATTTCCAAATTGTATTTTGGAGTCCACATGACACATCTGCTTTTCTAACTGTCTCTCGGTAAATTGATATAAATCTCTCATTTTTCTCCTCCTATCTTAAAACCAGCCCGGTTCTATATGCTTCACCATCTCTTTCTGTTATCATCATACCACGCAGAAATACTACGATTTTCAGGGGGGGGAGAAAATAGATAGATTTTCATTTTTATCGCCGCTTCAATGCCCGCGGTCTTTTCCTTTGTATTCTTTTTTATTTTATGGTTGATTTCCTTATTTTTGTGTGCTATAATGTAACAGCATTCGGGGTATGGCTCAGCTTGGCTAGAGCGCACGGCTGGGGGCCGTGAGGTCGCAGGTTCGAATCCTGTTACCCCGATTTTTTGTTGCATTTCTTATCGTTTCATGAGCGTATCTTTTTCCCCGCATCCAGGATCACCATAACCGCCCCAAATGCCAACAAAATATATCCTGCGGCATTTGTCTGATCTCCTGTTTTTACACCGGATGAACTCCTTTTTTCCTTTCCATCTTGACCAGGTGTTTCCTGATTCTGATTTTCCTGGTTTTGAGATTCCTGATTCTGATCAATCTGAACCTTATCTGTCTTGCTCTTCCATTTTGCTGCTATAGGCGCATTGCCAGAAAACAGCTCCAAAATCTCTGTTTCCACAGATACCTCTTTTCCGTCCGCCTCTTCTAATGCCTGAAAAGAGAGGGTAAGAAGTTCCTGTTCTTCTGTCAATTTATCGGTATCCGCCCATGCATAAGACAATCCCTGTTTCCCTTTTATTTCCACTTCTTTATTGATATCCTCTGTCTGCCAGAAATCCCCTGTGTCTGTCTCAGACAATTCCAGCAGTGTTTTATCATAGTATACGCCGACTCTGCCGCTGGTGACCTGGCTGTCCGCTTTAAGCTTCAGAGTCAGCGTCACCTCTCTGCCATCTGCTTCTAACTTTGTTGTTATTACTTCTTTTGCGTGTTCACCCTCTTTTGTTTCTTCTGCCTGCTCTGGTTCCATTGCCGGCTCTGCCGCCAATGGAACCATTGGATTCAGCAGGAGGCTGCACAAAAGCCCCACTGCAATTCCCTGTCTTTTCTTCATTTTCTACCATCCTTTTATTTCATTTTCTCAAGCTCTGGATTCTGTAAAACTTCCAATTCCTGTGACTTTTGCATGTTTTTAATCATGTGTTCCTCTGTCTGATAGGTTTTTCCAGAAGGAGTCAAGGCTTTGTGAAGCCCGGCTGCCGGCCACATTCCCTCTGGAAATCTGCCCAGTTCACTGGTCTGAATCCCAATCGTCTTCCCATTTTCATCATAGATTTCCTCCAGGCCATACAGCGTCACATAGTTTTCTCCCCTATAAGAAGCCCAGAACAGCATTCCGCTCTCCCCATCGTAATAAAGAGAATTGAAATACCATTTATCTCCGCTGTCTGCACCTGCTTTTCCCAGATGGCTGTACCGCAGTTTTCCATCATTGATGCTGTAACCTAATTGGTACAAATCCCCTGACTGTGCAATGGCGTAAAACATTTCCATAGGCCCATACTGGCTGCTCTCCCCATATCCTCCATAAGCAATGCCCACCAGGCTATTGTCGCTGCCTAACACAGATGCAAAGCTGACGGCCCCTTTCTTTTCACCACTAGAACTGTCAAACCAGTGCACATAATTCCCATATGTGGCAAATACCAAATCAGACGCCGGACTGTAAGCCATATCGGTACACCAGTAAGTTGTTCCGATTTTCTGAGGCTGATATCCATTGCCAGGATCCGTCAGATAAAGTTCAGACTGTTGATTTCCATCCTCTGTATAAGTAGCCGCAAGAACTTTATCTCCTGTCACCGCAGCAGACATATAGGGATTACTCTGGAAGTCGGACAGCCAGGTAATATTTTCCGGTTGATTGGACTGGAAGCTGCCCCACCTCACTTTTCCTGCGCTGTCCCATAAAATGCCATTCAAAGCCACAGAAAATTGCGACACCGATACTTCACATTCTGCAGTCTCTGAAACTCCTTGTGCATTTTTGGCATTGGTAGACGCCGTTATTTTCGTCACCCCTGCACCTACTGCTTTCACAACGCCGGTTTCATCTACCGCTGCCACATTCTCATCTGCGCTGCTCCACACAACAGTGTCGTCTAAAATGCTCTCTGGTCCCACTGCTGCAATGAGCCTCTCTTCTTCTCCCAAGGTCAGATGCAGGCTTGTCTGACTGAGCGTCACTCCATCTGTGATCTCCGTATCTGGCAGACCGCTTCGATTGACACGATAAGCAGTCTCGTTTCCAGCATAGTCAATCACCTTGAGGTAAAATACTTTTTCTGGACATGTAATCTCCAGCGTCTCCTCTGTTCCCGGTTTTTTCTGATTTACTGCATAAGAACTTATCTGTGTCTCCTTGTCCCTCTCATAGATATTTACTGCCGCTGTGTATCGGTTATCTTTCACTGTGACCTGAATTTTTCCTGCCTCAGACTCCGTCATATCAACCACTTTCGGCGCTGTATTATCTATGGTTACAGGCACTTTCCACACTGCGCCTGCACCTGCATTCTCTGGCTTTCCATGGTAGTAAGAGGGAATTGCAGTGACTGTAATGTCTACCTGAGTTCCCTCCGGCAAAGGTTTTCCCTCAGAGTCTGTACCTGCCCAGCCCAATGTTGTCTCTCTGACCCTGTTGCGCCACGTATCAGAACTCTCTTCATAATAAGCTGCCACAAGATTTTTTTCTTCTTTTTCAAAATAAATCTTTCCTGTCTCTGCATCGACAATCGAAACTTTTGCCAGCTCTGCATTGCGGATCAAACCATAGTGCACAGCTGCAAACTGATCTCCTGATTGGGAAGAGACAGCATTCCTATCTGGTAAGTATGATTCATCTTTCTGATCACTGTACATATTAGAATCATAATAATAAGCCTTCTTGTCTCCTGCAAAACGGTAAGACAGACAGTTCACTCTCTCTGCGCCAGAATAAGCTGGCAGAGAATTTCCTCCATTGACATAGGAAAGATAATCAAAAGGCTCAAACATCGAAGATTCCGTCCAGCCTCCATAGAAAGCCAGCACGGGGAAGGACAGCGGAACCTTCCCTTCCAGGTAGATAAATCCGTCAATATACATTCCGTTCTTAAAATAAGTGTCCAAATATTCTCGGTCTGCCTCTGACAGCGTCACTTCCACAGAGACTTGCGCTTCCTCTTCCACCTTGATACAAGTTTCCTTCCAGTCTATGGCCAATGTTCCTTCTTCCAGTTCTTTTAAGAAAATATGAACATCTGCTGTATTGACGACACCGTCTCCGTTAAAGTCAAATTTATCTTGATAATATTCCACTTTTTCCAGATAAACCGACTGGTTCAAGTGGCTTAAAAGCTCCTGAGCGTCCTGAACGTCCACCTTTTTATCTCCATTCAGATCATAGATCTTTTCTTGATCTGAAGAAGTAAACGTCACTTGAGGCTGCAATTTATAAGGGCTTCCATTAAACCACTGACCTTCGATGACCTGTTCTGTGAGAATAGAGCTATCCAAGGTGTAGTACTGGCTTTTTTCTGACATATTAGAAAGGGTAAAATCAAACCGATATTTTCCTTTTCTGGAAGGATCGTCCCCCAGTTCTGCCTTCACCTTTCCGTCGTTTCCCTTTTTCTCTCCCAGCAGGATATAGACAGGAGTAGAAACAGCCGCTGTTACATTTGCCAGACCGCTTCCCTGTTTCCTGGGGGAATACTCGCTTCCCTCTTCATTTTTCAAAGGTTTTGCAGTACTCATCAGAAGACTCTGGGTCAAAGCTCTGACTCCCAAACCAGACTTTTCTGCCAGCCCTTTTTCTTTGATGTACTCATTGACCAGGGCGCTTAATCCTGCCACGCAAGGCGCCGCCATGGAAGTACCGCTCATATTGCCGTACTGCCCTCCATCTAAAGTGGAATAAATATTCCCTCCCGGCGCTGTGATCTCTGGTTTCAGAGCCAGATCTCCCGGCACGCCCCAGGAAGAAAAATCACTCATGGTATAGCCATCTGCTGCAGAATGAACGCTGAAAACCTGAGAAAATATTTTTATAGTTCCGTTCATTCCCTGCTCTCTGACGTACTGTGCATCTGTCTGTGTAAGAAAAGCACAGGGAATCTGGGCGCCGGACCCGGAAAGATCCATATTCAGCAAACCTGGCTCATTATTGTATACCAAAAGTCCCGCCGCTCCTGCCTCCTCTGCATTCTGATGCTTTTCCACAAAGCTGATCACCCCTCTGTTTACCAGCACAATTTTTCCTGTCACATCTTGTCCCATGTAATCTTCCGGTTCCCCAAAAGAATCTAAAAACACATATTCGTAATCTGTTCCTGTTCCATTGGTATCTAAAGATTTCACCGTAGAAATCTGGGCATTTTCTGCCTCCTGATAGAATATCTGCCGCCCTTCTACCTGTATACAATATCCTGTAAATCCATTGTTCTGTGCGCTTGCCACGGTAAATCCATTGGTATAAGACCCTGGTTCCGCCAGCATGGACATATTGACGTCGCTGGTTCGGTTCGCCCCATAAGTACTGTGATCTGACCATCCGCCTTCATTTCCTGCAGAGATCGTCACCACCGTATCACTCTCTGCCAATTGGTCAAAAATTTCGTTAATATACTGTTTCGCGGGAACCCACTCCGAACTTTCTCCTGCATAGGCTTCTCCCAAGCTTAAATTGATAACGTCAGCTCCCAGCCATACAGCATCCTCAATGGCAGCCATATAATCATCCTCATAAGCGCCGCCGCTTGCTCCAAACACCTTCATCACCAGAACCTGTGCATTTTTAGCAATTCCCGCCACCCCTGTTTCCTGCGCCTTATAACTGCCGTCTGCCTGGGGCACATACTGGTTGGCTGCGGCAATTCCTGCCACATGAGTGCCGTGATCTCCCTGATTATCACTGTCATGGGTGACATTCAGATTGCGGTCTGCATAATTAAATGCAAAGGCCACCTTATCATTTTGGTATAGCTCCTGCCCAGTCAGATCAGCTCTCATCTTTCCTGCATTTAGCTGAGAAAATACCCCTTCAATCTCCGATGCCTGAAGGAGATTATAGTCAGAGATCTCTTTTTCACCCTTCTCTCCCGCCAATTCCAGTCCATAGTGAAAAGCCCCTTCATCAAAAGAGGGGTGGTCTAAATCAATCCCTGTGTCAATTATGGCAATCCGTTCTCCGGCTCCTGTATATCCGCTGTCCCAGACTTGGCTGCTTCCTACCATTTCTCCTGCATTAATCACATTGGTCTCTGCTCTGTCTTTCAGCTGGTATCTGGGCATCAGGAATACCTCTTCCACCCCTTCCACTTCCCGGATCTTCTCCAGCTCTCCATAAGCCGCCTCAGCAGAAATTCCATTGGTGAACAGGGAAAATTGATACCTCACTTCCAAAGGTTCACCATCTAAGGTTTCCTCTATTCTGTCTAAGATTTCCTGCTGCTCTTCCTCTATTTTGTCAGAAAGTTTTATGGCCTTCCGATTGGTTTCGATTCCTCTGGCAGAGTAACCGGCCTCTGTCACAGATTCCCCTTCTATGACAATCAGCATGCGGACCTGTTCTTCCTCCCCGTATGTATCTTCCTCTGCCGCCTTTTCCTCAGAGATCTCTTCTGCATGAATGGAAGTCTCCGCTTTTTCAATCTCTTCCTCTTCCCAGAACAGTCCGTTCTTTTCTGCCTCTTCTGGAGCTGCCCACACGCTGCCTGTCATATCAAGCAACAGACTGATCAACAGCAGCCAGGCTGCAATTCCCATTCTCCATCTCGTTCTCTTCATTCTTGTTTATCCTCTCTCTCCTGACTGTCCTTCTTTTGTCTTCTGATTCCCTTCCATACCGCCTCAGCCAGAAGTAGAAAAACAATTCCGCCCAAAAACCACAAAAAAGAATTGTTTTCCTCTGGTTTTTCCAGTTCCTCTAAAACAGCTTCTGTCCTTGTTTCTTGAGCCGGCTGATCTGTCTTTCCTTCCTCTTCCTGACGGATCTCTCCCTTTCCCGCCAGCTCCACAGATGCCACTCCCTCTACTTCCCGGATTCTGGATATCTCTTGATAACCCACATTGGCCGTCAAAATTCCAGACTCTGTCCGCAGGCTGTGTACCTCCAATTTTTTTCCTTTCAGCACTTCTTCTGAGATTCTCTCCACAATCTCCTGAAGTTCTTCCTTTCGTTCCGCCTGTATGTAAACGCGCACCACGTCTTCCGGTTCATATTGCTCCTTTTCTTCTGTCTGAGATTCCAAAGACTCTGCTGCACTGTCAAAAGATTCTGTTTCTTTCCATTCCACCTTTTCCATCTTTATTTTTACACTCCATCTTTACACTTTTGTCTATTCTTTCTGTTTCTGGTTTTCTCTGACCCAGGCTCCCAGCTGCTCCAGTTCATCCAAAAAAACACAATATTTCTCTGTAGTTCCATCTGCTGTTTCTCTGCGCACTTCTGACAGTACAGTCTCATAGTCCATCCAGCCCACAGATTCCACTTCTTCTTGCTGAAGTTTCAGTCTGGAACACTCTACTGGAAGATCGTAGACATAGACCATGCTGACCTCTGCATTCTTAAAGGGTTTCCCATAAAATTCACTTTCCGCATATCCCAAATGTAAAAAGGCTTCTTTCAAATCCTCCGGCTGAGCCTGGATTCCAAGTTCCTCTTCCAGCTCCCGCACTGCAGAGTCCAGATATCCGCCTCCTGCCGGAATATGCCCGGCGGCAGAGATATCGTAACAGCCTGGATAAGAATCTTTGCAGGAGCTTCTTTTCTGCATCAAAATCTGAAACCCTTCCGCCTTCCCAGGACGCAGAATCCAGATATGAGAGGTTCTGTGCAAGTCTCCATTTTCATGAACCATGGAACGTTCCCGTACTACTCCAGTCAAACTTCCATCTTCCTGGCACAGTTCCAGAAGCTCCAAAGACCTTCCATTCAACACAGCTTCTATCAGCCTGTCCCCTTCATAGCTTAATTTCAGAGAGAAAAAGGGCGCGTCTTCCATTAGCAGACGAAAAAATATTTTATCTCCTTCCCATAGATTCAGAGACATCAATTCTTCTTTTTTTACCCATTCCAACGTTCCCTCGTCACACTCTGTCAATTCTCCCTGAAACCGATCTGCCGTGTACAGACACATATATTCCGTCTGCCAGCCTGCGGCAGAAAAGGTGACGATCCCGCGAAAAGAAAAACCGGTCAATGTAAGACCGGTTTCCTCCTTTACCTCACGGATCAGACAGTCCTCCGGACTTTCGCCCTGCTCAAAATGTCCGCCAATTCCTATCCATTTATCTTTATTAACATCTTTCTGCTTCTTGACACGGTGAAGCATCAGATATTGATCTCCTTTTTCAATATAACACAAAGTGGTTAAATTTGATTTTTCCATAAGGTTTCCTCTATCCCAGCATTTTAATCACAATACTTTAATTTAAAATATACTTCTCGTTCATAACATCTTTTAACTCTTCATAAGGCACTTCAATCTCAATGGTTCCGGCAGCATAAATGGTCACCATATAAGGATTGCAGATCACTACCAGCCCCTTTTCATTCAGATAAAACACATCCTCTGTCAGAATATCTTTCACAAAACTTTCATAGTCCTCCATCAAAGCGTCTTTATACTCTTCTCCGGTGATGGTGTCCAAAATATGTTTTTCCACAATCTTTTGGGCCTCTGCTTTATCCGTGAAAATATCTGCCAGAGCCAGCAGCTTTCCTGTGGTAACATCAAAGCAGTAAGAGGAAGTCCAGGTATTCGGATGAGCGCCTCCCTGCCACTGATAGCTCTCTTGCTCAATACTTAAAATTCTGGTAGAAACATACATCACTTTGTAGGTAGAACCGTAACCATAACCGTTCCAAGATTCCTTTTCACTGTCAGAGAGCTCTTTGTAGGCGTCTTTGGCCAGCTTAGTATCTTCTTCTATATTGTTCTGATTCTGTATATGAAGCTGTTCAAAGGTCATATTGATCTTTTCCGCCGCAATCTCATTCTCCGGTATGGAAACTACTGGACTGTTTTCTGCCACAGACAGCAGATGAACTCCGCTCTCTTCATCTGTGATCTCCTGAGAGTAATCTGTAAAGGTCACTTCCGGTATCTGGGTCAGATCTGTTGTGTTTTCTTCCTCGAATGATTCTGTCTCTGTCTTGGTCTCATTCTCTGTTTCTGTGCCTTCCTCTGCTTCCTGAGACGTCTCTTCTTTCTGCTGTTTTGTATCTGGCTGATCTGCCTTTTCTTTTGATTTTTTCTCTGCACAGGCGGTAAACAGCAGACAAATTCCCAACCCAAGCAAAAGTATTTTTTTCCTCATCTGCAAAATCCCCTTTACCATAAATTTTGTGGTCTAATCCAGCGCGGTTCCTTTTACCGGCGCATAGCGATACATATGATTCAGCGGTCCATTTCCTTTTCCCAGATCCAAGCCGTCTGCAATGGCTCCAGTAATATATTGTTTGGCGTTTCTTACGCTCTTTTCCACTCCATATCCCTGGGCCAGTCCACAGGCAATGGCAGAAGACAAGGTGCATCCGGTTCCATGGGTATTGGGATTCTCAATATGAACTTCTTCCATCCACAGCATCTTTCCCTGATCAAACAAAAGATCATCGGCTGCCCATAGGTCATGCCCGCCTTTTAAATAAACGCTTCCTTTGTATTGTAACCCAAACTCCTTTCCCGCCGCAACCCTTTCTTCCTTTGTTTTTATGGTTGTTTTTAACAATAACTCTGCTTCTGGAAGATTCGGCGTATAAATTTCCGCCAGGGGAAGCAATTCTTGTTTATAATAAGTAAGGGCCTCTGGTTCCATCAGAGTTTTTCCGCTGGTGGAAACCATCACGGTATCCATGACAATATGTTCTGCCTGATACTTTTTCAAGATATCCCGGATTACTCTCATCTGTTCTCTTCCTGGAATCATGCCGATCTTCACTGCATCCGGCGGGATATCTGTAAAAACGCATTCTAATTGTCTCTCTAAAAAATCTGGGGATACCGGAACAACCTCCGCTACCCCCAAAGTATTCTGGGCTGTCAAGGCAGTGATCACACTTTCCCCATACAGCCCGTGAGCCGCTATGGTTTTCAGATCTGCCTGAATTCCAGCGCCCCCGCTGCAGTCGCTGCCTGCTATCGTCAACACTGTCTTCATTTTACCCCTCCCATGTTTCCAGGATCTTTCGGATGGAAGCCGTCTCTGCCGCCGGATCGGAAGATTTCAGAATCCCGGCCGAAACCGCCAGTCCATGGGCGCCGCAGGAAAGAGGTTTTCTGCAGTTTTCTCTGGTAATTCCTCCCACAGCTACATTGGGAACGGGAGCTGCCTGCAGAATATTCCGATACATTTCTTCTGAGATAGGCACCGCATCTTTTTTTGTCTCTGTAAAAAACCAGGCGCCGCTTCCTAAATAGTCGGCTCCCTGCTCCACCGCCCTTTTTGCCTGCTCCACCGTCTTTGCAGTAGCCCCGATCACCGCATCCTTTCCCAGAAAGGCTCTGGCATCTTCAACCGGAATATCTTCCTGTCCCAAATGCACCCCGTCAGCATGGCTTAAAAGGGCAATGTCCATTCTGTCGTTAATAATCAACTTTGTCCTATATTTCTGTGTCATCTCCCGCAGTCGTCTGGCCCGCTGCAGATACTCCGCAGAAGAAATCTCTTTCTCTCTAAGCTGAATATAGTCTACGCCGACTCTTAACACCTCTTCAATCTTATCCTCTCCACAGGAAAAATCTGCGATCAAATACAGCCATCGTTTCATTTCAAATCTCCTTTTAACCAATCTAAAAATTTTTTCTCTGATAATTCCTCCAGACCATCTAAAAGCGCTGTTACTGCCCCTCCATACCCAGATTGCTTTCCTGCCTGTTCCAAGGCATATTCCATACCGCGGGAAGCCGCCGCTGCCGCCAGCACCATATGATCTGTTCCAGTTTCTTCCGCCTCCTTTGGCAATGCGCCTTCCCTTTCAGATTTTTCTGCTGCCGCGCAATAGCAGGCTCCTGTCACCGCGCCCAAGAGACATCCTGTTCCTAAAATATTGTGAACTATCTTCTTTCTGTGGGGCATTTCTAGTTTCTGTCCTTCCCACAAAACACAATCTTCCCGGCCTGTGGCCAGATACACTCTTCCTGGCTGGATTTTATCAGAAAGACAACGATTTTTTCTAGAATCAATTCCCTCTTTTGTCAGTTCCTTCTGCTGAATACTGTAGAGCTCTGACTGATTTCCCTTGATAATCCCTCGCCAGGAAAGCTTCAGTAGCTTTTCCGCTGCCTGCATTCGAAATGTTGAGGCTCCGCATCCCACCGGATCTAAAACTATGGGCTTCTGCAGGTCTTTTCCCCACTGCAGAGCCAGATTTGCCGCTGATAATTTTTCCTGATTCAATTGGCCCAGATTTATCACGCAGGCGTCTGCCTGCTCCAGAATCTCCGCCATCTCTTCCGGCGCCACTGCCATTAAGGGCCTGGCTCCCAGCGCTGCAAGGCCATGGGCACACAGAGAAGCCGATACCGTATTGGGAATCATATGAATCAGCCCGTTCTGCTGTCGTATTTTCTTAAATACCTCTGTGATCTGTTCTGGCTCAAAAAGAAAGCCAGTCTCTCTCTTCTGATCTTTCCTGCTCACTTCTCCACCATTCCTTGCAAATATCGAACTGCTCCCGATTTATACAGCACACCCAAAAGAAGGGCCGCCAGTACGCATCCTCCTATGGTGCTGATCAAAAAGGGAAGCACATAGGTAAATAAAGCTGCCTCTTTATTGCCCATCAAAAGCCTTGCAACGGGATAGCAAAGCATCCCTCCCAGGATTCCTGTACCTGCAGCCTCTCCCAAAATAGCGGTCCATACTTTTCCGGTATATCGAAACAACACTGCTCCCAGCCATGCTCCCACCATACTGCCCGGAAAGGCAAGGAGGCTTCCAGTACCCATCAAGTTACGAATTAATGATGTGGAAAACGCAAATCCCACCGCATATCCAGGACCTAAAAACACACCTGCCAGCACATTCAAAAGATGCTGGATCGGAAAACATCTGGAAGCTCCCACCGGAATAGAAAAGGCCGACAGACAAACGCCCAGGGCTGTCATCATTCCTGCTATCGCCAGCTTTTTTACATTTGTTTTCATTCCTTTCCTCCCTTTTTGACCTCTCAGTTCCTTTTAAATAAATTTAAATGCTCTAAATTGCTATTTTCAGCGGGTCTGAATCATTACAAAATATCAATATATTCTCCAGATAATGCCTTGTTCATACTCCGCACTGCACAGAATTTACCGCACATAGAACAAGTATCGTCATGTTCTGGTTTTCTGTCATCCCGGATCTTTTTGGCTGTCTCAGGGTCCATAGCACACGCCCACTGCGCCTCCCAGTCCAAAGCTCTTCTTGCATCTGCCATGCGGTCGTCTATCTCTCTTGCTCCCCGCACGCCTTTTGCAATATCTGCCGCATGAGCTGCGATCTTAGACGCAATAATTCCCTGTTTCACATCTTCCACATTCGGCAGGGCCAAATGTTCTGCCGGAGTTACATAACACAAGAATGCGGCTCCATTTTGAGCTGCAATGGCTCCTCCAATCGCGGAAGTAATATGATCATAGCCTGGCGCAATATCTGTTACAATAGGTCCTAACACATAAAAAGGCGCTCCCATACAAATAGTCTGCTGGATTTTCATATTAGCGGCAATCTGATCCATAGGCATATGACCTGGTCCTTCCACCATAACCTGCACATCTTTTTCCCAGGCCCGCTTGGTCAATTCTCCTAAGCGCACCAGTTCTTCAATCTGGCACACATCTGATCCGTCTGCCAAACATCCTGGCCGGCAGGCGTCTCCTAAAGAAATGGTTACGTCATACTCCCGGCAGATCTCTAATATCTCATCGTAATACTCATAGAAAGGATTTTCTTCCCCTGTCATACACATCCAGGCAAATACCAGGGAACCGCCGCGGGACACAATATTCATCTTCCGTTTATGTTTCTTAATCTGTTCAATGGTTTTTCGGGTAATTCCGCAGTGAAGGGTCACAAAGTCCACGCCATCCTCTGCATGGAGCCTTACCACATCAATAAAATCTTTTGCTGACAAAGTAGCCAGATCCCTTTGATAATGGATCACCGAATCATACACCGGCACAGTGCCGATCATAGCCGGACATTCAGACGTAAGTTTTCTGCGGAAGGGAATCGTGTCTCCGTGAGAGGAAAGGTCCATGATGGCATGGGCTCCCATATTTACCGCCTCCATTACCTTTTCCATCTCTATATTATAATCTTTACAATCCCGCGACACCCCAAGATTTACATTGATCTTTGTCCGAAGCATAGAGCCCACGCCTTCTGGATCAATACAAGTATGCTTTTTATTGGCGCAGATCACCACTTTTCCCTCTGCCACCAAAGGCATTAACTCCTCTGGCGTCATCCGTTCCTTCTTTGCCACCTTTTTCAATTCCTCTGTCACAATTCCCTTGCGGGCCGCTTCCATCTGAGTTGCATATTCTCTCATAATTTTCCTCCTTAAAATCCTTACATAGTTTCACATATCTATTGATCATCAGCCAGAGAAGATTCCTTCTCTCCTCATACGCCAAACACAATTGCAAAGCAATATTTTTTATAAAAAAGACGCTTCAACGTGACAAGGAATTTCCTATAGAAGAACAAAGTGGGCAAGCCCACATCAACTTCCCCACCCCTCAATCTTGAGGGGATTGTACACTTTGACGCGCCGAGTGCAGTCGCTTTTGCGACATATTCCTTTTGCACGAGTGCGCATATTATTTTTCTCTTATAGGGAAGATACTTTCACGCTTTAGCGTGACATGGAATTTCCTATAAGAGAACAAAGTGGGCAAGCCCACATCAACTTCCCTACCCCTCAATCTTGAGGGGATTGTACACTTTGACGCGCCGAGTGCAGTCGCTTTTGCGACATATTCCTTGTGCACGAGTGTGCATATTATTTTTCTCTTATAG
>JAAWBG010000015.1 GCA_022792535.1 Lachnospiraceae bacterium | reverse complement strand
CCCTCACTCATGAGGGGCCTGGACACTTTGCGCGCCGAGCACAATTGCGAAGCAATCTTTTACCTCTTGTGCGAGTGCGCATATTATTTTTCTCTTATAGGAAAGATACTTTCACACGTTAGTGTGACAAGGTCTTTCCTGTAAGAGAATAAACAATTGCCTCTGCCAATTCCTCTGCCTTCTGTTTTGTAATGAGATATTCCACCAATTTTAATCCAAAGGGAATGGCGGTTCCCATGCCCCGGCTGGTAATCACATTTCCTGCCTCCGCCACTTCTTCATAGACCACTTCTGCCCCGGTAAGTTTATCTTCACAGCCTGGATAACAAGCCGCTCTCCTGCCCTGTAAGATCCCTGCCTGTCCTAAAACGCTGGGAGCCGCACAGATGGCGGATACCAGTTTTCCTTCTTCTGCAAAAGACCGGATCACCTCATTGACCCCTGAATGGCTGCCAAGATGAGTGGTTCCCGGCATTCCTCCCGGCAGCACCACACCCTCTAGTTCACCAAAATCCACTTCCTCATACAGCACGTCTGCCAACACGCCGATTTGATGGGAACCATAAATTTCCTTCCGTCCCATAATAGAGATCATCGCCACTTCGATTCCTGCCCGGCGCAGAAGATCCACCACAGTCAGTCCTTCGATCTCCTCAAATCCATCTGCCAAAAAAACTCCTATTTTTTTCATGTCTTCCTCCTCTATTTCATTATTCTCTATAGAAGTATTCTATCACAGATCGTTCATATTCAAAATCCCTTGATTGTAATCTTCCACATCAAACTCCCGATCTTTAAAATAATATTTTCGATCTTCTTCTGTAATTTTTCGAATCACTCTGCAGGGATTTCCCACTGCTATGACATAATCCGGGATATCCCTTGTCACCACGCTGCCGGAACCAATCACTGCACAATTTCCAATATGCACGCCGGGATTGATCACACAATTTCCTCCAATCCATACGTTATCCCCAATAGTAACTCCAATTCCATACTCATAGCCGGAATTTCTGGAATCTGGATGGATAGGGTGTCCCGCAGTATAGATGGATACATTGGGAGCGATCATAACATTTTCTCCGATAATCACTTTTCCAACATCTAAGATAGTCAGATTATAATTGGCATAAAAATTATTTCCCACTTCTATATTATATCCATAATCACAGTGAAAAGGCGTTTCTATAAAAATACTTTCTCCGCATTTCCCCAAAATCTTCCGTATCATCTGTTCCTGTTCTTCCCGCTGATCTGGAGAGAATTGATTGTATTGATAAATCCGTCTCTTATTCTCATTTCTCTCCTCTGTCAATCCGTCCAGCCAGGCTTTATAAGGAAGCCCGTCCAGCATCCGTTCTTTTTGATTCATTTCCCGTCCTCCAATGACACTTCATTCTGCCTTGCCGCCACATTCTAATACCATTATACCACAGGGATCAAGAGTCAATTTTTCTTCTGCACAATTCCCTGACAAATTCGACAGCAGCACCTTTTTACATGAATATTCCAATGGCAGTTCTCTTGTCTCTGTTCCAAAATTTCCTGCAACCAGCACACGTCTGCCATTTTCTCCTCCTTCCAGATAACGGTAAAATGCCATAATATATTCTTGATCTTCATAAGCAGGCAGGAAGGTTCCATAAGTAAATACTTCTTTCCACACTTCAGACTTTCGCAGACGGATCAGTTTCTGATAATAATGCAGCGCAGAATCCGCATCCTTCTGCTGATCTTCCACATTGATCCTGGTGTAATTAGGATTCACCTTCAGCCATGGTTTTCCCGCTGTAAATCCTGCATTTTTTTCTCCGCTCCACTGCATGGGCGTTCTGGCATTATCTCTGCTTAATCTTCCGCAGACCTTCAAAGCCTCCTGTTCTGACAATCCTGCCTGCAGCGCTGTCTGATACTGGTCTTTGGTACTGATATCATCCCATTCTTCTCTGTTTCCCCAATTGCAGTTTTGCATTCCGATTTCCTGCCCTTGATAGAGAAAAGGGATTCCCCGCAGCAGCAGACTGATCGTGCCAAGCATTTTGGTTCCGGCTGGATTCCTGGCATATTCCGGCAGAAATCTGGAAACTCCTCGCGGCTCATCGTGATTTTCAATGATATTTGCCGCAAATCCTACTTTCTGCAATTTTAATTGAGATTTTGTAACTGTCTCTTTCCAATCTTGAAAATCAATGTCAGGCGCATCATACCAGCCATGCTCCCCTTCGCTGAGACAGTGGGCGCTGAAATCAAACATCGTAGAAAAATGTCCCTCTTCTCCAATAAATTCCGTCAATTCTTCTTCACGCATATTGAAGACTTCCGCCACTGTAAAGGCGTCATATTTAGCAAAGGTATTGCGTTTCAGCTCCTCTAACAGTTCTCCCACTCCTGTAGTCTGTTCCACCGCCCGGTGAAAACCTGCCAGACCATCCGGGCCATCCGGTTCCAGATTGGGAAATTCCAGATCTTTTTTAATATTGATAATGGCGTCGATCCGAAAACCTGCCAGGCCTTTTTCCAGCCACCAGTTGATCATATCGTAAAGCTCCTGTTTCATTTTAGGATTTTCCCAATTCAAATCTGGCTGTTCTTTGGCAAACGCATGAAAATAATATTGATCGCTTCCAGGCACCGGTTCCCAGCAGCTTCCCCCAAAATAAGACCGATAGTTGCTGGGAGGATTTCCATTCTCTCCCTTTCGAAAATAAAAGTAATCTGCATACTCTCCCTCTGGATCTGCCAATGCTTTCTGAAACCATTCATGTTGGTCGGAACAGTGATTGATCACCAAGTCCATCACAATGTGCATCTCGCGCTTTTCTGCCTCTGCCAGCAATTCATCAAATTCCTCCATCGTTCCAAATTCCGGGGCAATCTGATAATAATCAGAAATGTCATACCCCTGATCCACAAAAGGAGATTGATAGATGGGAGAAATCCAGATGATGTCAATCCCTAATTCTTTTAGATAATCCAACTTGGAAATAATTCCCCGCAGATCTCCGATTCCATCTCCATTGGTATCGCAAAAACTTTTCGGATAAATCTGATAGGCTACCTTATCATGCCACCATTTTCTATGTTCTATGTTTCTTTCTTTCCATTCTGCCGTTCCTGCCATCTTTTATTTCCTCCTTTTTCTATATGGATTAGAGTGTCAAAAGCACTTTTGGTGCTTTTGACACCCTAATCCTATATGATAAAAACACTATCTTTTTTTGTAAGATACTGCTATTATAATGGTATATTTTTGAATTTTCTTGCAATATATTTGCCTGTTATAACACAATCCTGCTATCCTAAAGGAGGCTGCCATGAAAAAATTAAATTCCCTGATTTTAGAACAAAAAGAAGACGCTAAACACGGGGAAACCTTTTTTCCCGTTCAAAAATATATTACCACCCTTTCCTCTCAGTATCCGGTTCTCACCACCCACTGGCATGAGGAGGCAGAATTTACTTTGATCACCAAAGGATGTGGCACTTACCGGATTGACTTGGCTGAGTATTCTATTGAACCGGAAGACTTGATTTTTGTTCCCCCGTTGCTGCTGCATTCTGCTTCTATTTTGGAGGACCAGCCCCTTCTCTCAGAAACCTACGTCTTCCATATGAATTTTTTAGGTGGAAATTCCACCGATATCTGTTCCACCCGATATCTGCTTCCTCTGACCCGCCATGAGATCCTGGTTCCCAGTGTGATCAAACCGAAGCATCCTGCCTATCTCTCTCTGCGGAAAATTTTTTCCCAGCTCAGCTCTCTCTATTCCGGAGATATCCCTGGGCATGAGCTGGCCCTAAAGTCTCTGTTTTTACAAGCTGTTTTCTTATTACTGCAATATCAGGAAACAGAACCTTCCAAACACGATTCCACAGCCCTCTATTCTGAAAAACTAAAAACTGTTTTAGATTATATGGAAGCCCATTACATGGACTCTATCACTGTCTCTGATTTGGCAGGCCTCTGTTATTTCAGCGAATATCATTTTATGCGTTTTTTCAAAAAACATATGAACATGACCTGTATGGAATATCTGAACAATCTTCGGCTGGAAAAAGCAGTGGAATTATTAGAAGAAGACAATGTTTCCATTCTGGAAGTTTCCCTATCCGTAGGTTTTCACAATCTCTCCTACTTTCACCGGGCCTTTAAAAAGAAATACCATATGACTCCCGGAGAATTTCATACTGACATTTTTAACCAGAAAACATAATATTTTCCATTATATTTTCTTATTCCTTGCAAATAATAACACCATGATAAGCAGCAACGTTTCGAGAGGGACATCATTCCAATGAATGAGCCATTTCGGAATGATGTTCTTATCAGAAAACAATAAGAAAAATATTTGGAGGTGAATCAAATATGGCTAGCAATTCTGGATCTAACACAAGTAAAATGGCAGTACCTCAGGCAAAAGAGGCTATGAACCGTTTTAAACAGGAAGTTGCATCTGAAATTGGAGTACCTTTGAAAGAAGGATACAACGGTGACTTAACTTCTGCTCAGGCTGGTTCTATCGGCGGCGAGATGGTTAAGAAGATGATCATGAAACAGGAACAGCAGATGTCTGGCGGACAGCAGTAACCTATCAGACAGACTGTCAGCTGTAGTATAAAAACCCCTCTGTTTTGGTTGAATACCAAAACAGAGGGGTTTTGTTTTCTGTCGTTACTCTATTCCCCTTAACCGCTCCACTAAAGCCTCTTTTGAGAAATTGTGCAGCGCTGTGAAAGTAATCATAAGAGGTACCGCGATCAGCAAAAAGAGATAGACCAGCGAGGGAACCACAGGAAATCGAAAGACCATATAGGCGGCTCCTCTTTCATAGAGCGTATGGCTCAATAGATAACCGCAGGCTGTTCCAATGGTCATGGTTACGCCCAGGGTAACAAGGACCAAAAACAGGCTTTCCCACAGGAGCATTTTCCGGGTCTGTTCCCTGCTCATACCGATGGAGGCCAACACAGCAAGTTCCTGTTTGCGGGTCACAATATTTGTAATCAGAGTGTTCATCATACTTAAAATACTGAACATCATAATAAAAATAGAAAGTCCGCTGATGGCCCCAAATATCTGATCGGCTGTCTGCTGATAGGCAGTCTTTCGTTCTGCAAGAGTCTCCATAGCCAGTTCCGGTTTATCTGCAATGATCTGCGTCAGAGCTTTTTCTACTTCCTCTTCTTTGTCTGGTTCCGCTGCAATCAGCAAATGGTTATTGATACTTTCAAAACACACCATTTTTAGAACCGCCTCTTCCGGCATGCAAAACCACCCTTCCAAACTTCCGCTGTGATCCAAGACATATTGCTGATTCAAAACTCCCAATATCGTAACCTTTTTTTCTGTGGTTTTCTTCCCATCATAGTAATGCAGTGTGATATCGTCTCCCACTTTAAATTTCCAACCGTAAATCTCTTCCACAACCTCATTATCCGCCACAAGAATGTAATCGCCGCTTACCAATTTCTCATAATCGCAGCTTCCCTCTTCTAAATACCTGTCAAGGTCTTCTGCCTCCTTTTTTGTCAAGGGACTTACAACATCTTCTGTCTCATACAGATCTCTTTGGGGATAATCAAATTTGACGCCGAACCCCTTCACTTCACTTACATTTTTCACACCGTCTAAAAGGGAAATTTCCTGTATCAGCTCCTCCCCAAGAGGCGTCTCTGCCTGGAGTCCGCTCATTCCGTTTTCGTTTAATTCAATGGCTCCGTCCGCATATTGAAGATTAAATTCTGCCTTCTTAAAGTATCCCTGCCTTGCATAATTCTCTTTGTCAAAAGAAGAAAGATAAACAGCGGCCGTCATAAAAAGAATGCCGCCCAGAGCCAGAGAAATCATGGTGATTACTGTTTTCTTTCTGTTCCTGGAAAAATTCATTATCCCCAAGCCAAAGGGCGTCAGATTTCGGCATATCTTTTTGTTTGTCTTTCTTTTCATACTCTCCTGAGGCAGATAGCGCAGCGCCTCTATGGGAGAGACAGCCGACGCCAGGCGTGCTGGTTTGCGGACAGAAATCATGGTGACTGCATACACAATTCCAAACACAAGAACTAGGATCCAAAAGGTATTCCCTCCGCTGAAACCATTGGGAATCATAAAATACCCTGCGATTCCGCCGATTCCAACCCCAATGGGAGCAGAACGAAGAAACAAAATGCCCCCTTGGCGGGATACAAACTTTCTGATCTGTTTCTTTGTCATGCCAATAGTCCGAAGCTGTCCAAACTGACGAATTTTTCCAACTACTGACAGGTAAAACACTCCATAGATCACAAGGATACCAGCCAGCAGAATCACCATGCCAACGAGGCCATAGAGCATTGCCGACTGCATATCAAAAGATAAGGAATCCAGAAATGATTTGGAAGGATTTACATATTCCCGTTCAATTCCTGCATCCTTTCCAATGAGATACATCACTTCTTTGCACGCTTCCGGGGACATGGTCTTTGCACCATGCAATTTGGCATACACCTCATAAGGCGCATCTTTTAACTGACTTCCATTTTTTCCATAGCTCTCTGAAAAGAACAGTGGAAATTGTTTCGTCCCGTCGCTGCCCTTTAAAATCCCTGATACTGTAAAAGTCTCCCTATTTCCATCGTAAAAGGAAAAGGTCACGCTGCTGCCTAAAGCAAGGGGAACATTCATCTTTTTCAGCATAACGTCCTGCACTGCAACCTCATTTTCTGTTTCAGGCAGTTTTCCCTGTTCTAGTTCCCCAATCTGAATCTCATCTGACAGCTGGCTTATATAATAAGGCATGACATCAAAGCCATCCTGTTCAGACAAGATCCCTGTCTTTCCTTGGATCTGATAAGCAATGCGGTGGTCTTTTCCAAGCTGTTCTGCCTGGGCCTCGGTAAGATGATAATAGGTGACTTGCTGGCGATGAGAACATGCGTTTTTCTCCTGCTGTTTCTGTCCCGCTGCAAACATAAGGACTGCCGTCAACAAGGCAGACGCTAAAATAATCGTAACCATCACAAATATATTGCCCATAGAGCTTCCCTTAATACTCTGTTTAGACATTTGAGAAATCATGTCTGCCGTTACTTTCCTGTTGTTCATCACTTTGACCTCCCTATCCTTGAATCCTGCCATCTTCGATACGGATTCTCACATCTGCTTTCTCTGCTATTTCAGGATTGTGGGTAATCATAACGATGGTCTGATGAAATTTTTCACTTGTCATTTTTAAAAGGTCAATGACCTTTTGACTTGTATGACTGTCCAAATTCCCAGTGGGTTCATCCGCCAAAATAATGGCAGGTTTTGAAACCAGCGCACGGGCAATGGCTACACGCTGCTGCTGGCCGCCGGAAAGATGACTGGGATAATTCTTTAGTTTTTCATCCAGTTCCAGAAAATGCACAATTTCTTTCAGAAAATTTTTATCTTCTGTTTTTCCATCCAGCCGGATGGGCAGTACTATATTTTCATAGATCGTGAGATAGGGGATGAGATTATAATTCTGAAAGATAAACCCAATGCGCTGGCGTCGGAATACCGTAAGCTGTTCTTCCGTCAGCTTTTCCAGATTTTTGTCTTCCACCTGAACGCCGCCGGAAGTGGGAATGTCCAACCCTCCCAGCATATTCAGCAGCGTAGATTTCCCGCTGCCGGAAGTACCGATAATAGCTGCAAACTGTCCTTCTTCCAGGGACACATTCACATCATCTAAAGCCTTTACAAGGCTTTCCTCCCTGCCATAATATTTTTTCAGATGAGATGCGTGTAAAATGGTCATAGCGATTCCTCCTCCAATTTCCATACTATTTGTATGCAAATCATAAGATCATCTGAAAAAACCTGCAACAGCAGACGCAGATTCTAATATTCAAAACGCAGATTCTATGGCTCACTGTGAAATCGGAATCAAAATCTTCAAAGTGAATTTTCCATTTTCGCCTTTGGCGACCAACTGCCCATGATATTTTTTCACTGCTTTTTCCATATTAAGAATTCCAAACCCATGTAAAAAATCATCTTGTTTTGCAGTTCGTTTTTTTCTGTCCTTTGCTTCCTCCGCATAATTATTCTCAATCAACACAGAAAAGAAATTCTGGACTCTTCCTGCTTTTGCCAGAATCACCCTCTGTTCTTCCGTTAATTTTTCACTTGCTTCAATGGCGTTGTCAAGACCGTTTCCAAAAATGGTGCTGATATCTAAAGGTTCCATAAAATCCACCCCTCTCAGGTCAGCGGCCACCGAAAGATCAATCTGCTTTTTCCTGGCAATTTCCGCCTTTTCTCTTAGAATAATATCTAAAATCGTACTGCCTGTATTTACATAATCCTCATAAGATTCCACTTCCTGCTGAAGCTTTTGGATCATCCCAGCAGTTTCCTGAGACTGGATCTGCCCTTCCAGCACAAGAAGGTGATTTTTCATATCGTGATAGACAGCCCGCACCCGTTCTTCTTCCTTGATGCGCTCCTGATAGTATGCCTGTTTCAGCTCCAATTCCTGGACACGATACCTTGTCTGCACAGAGAGGCAGATGTAAGAAGCCAGGTACATACAGCCAAAACTGGAAAATACAGAGGCCCCGCATATGGGATAGACCAGCAGAGGATTTTCCGGCATAAAATAGAGCATTGTAAAAATCGCCACAAAAGGAGCCAACATTAAAACATCTATCACCAGCCACATTTTCACACTTAAATTCCAGGTGATCTGCTGGAGATATTTTCCCAGAATCCGCCACGCCAAGATCCAGAATAAAAGCCGAAGCAGCAAGGACAGCATGTGGAAAAGAGTACTGAATAACAGCTGTTCCTTTGTCCATCCAGCAGACATCTCGCCAGGAGCATTTGTCACAAAAAAGAAACATCTGGATCCTACATCCTGCATAAGATAATTGACGGCGATAAAGGCTGGATAAAAAACTAATATGGCCGTTATTTTTTCTACCCAGTGTCCCTGGTGAAAGACCGCCATATATCCAAGCATTCCCAAAAAGGCCCCCAAAAGGCCGGCAAGATCATTTGAATATATAATCACTGTAAATAAACCGCCGCCTGCAAAAAAAGCTGCCCAGCGCAGAAGCAGATTTTTCCGCAAAGGCAAAAAGGTATGTATCATCTTAAAGAGCACAAAGACGTAGATCCATTCCAAAACAAAGGAAAGAAAGTCCAAACAGGAAATCACAACATATCACCCCAGTAGTCTGTTAATTTCATCATAAATGCTTTCCGCCTAGGCTGGCTGATGGGAATGCACTCTCCTGTGGTCAGCAGCAGTTCCAGTCCCTCCACTCCTTTTACATAAGACAGATTCACAACAAAGCTCTGATGACACTGTGCAAATTGAGGCTGTGTGCAGAGCAAGGCGGAAATCTCTTTCATATTTTTATAGATAATCTGCTGCTGTCCTTCAAAGTGGAGCATCACATTGCGCTTGTCTGTCTCAGCATAACACAGATTTTTATACAGCACTTTATGTTTGCCGCTGTCATTAGAAAAACTGAGATAAGGCTCGTCTTTTCCCTGATAATTGGAAAAATAGCGATCCAGCTCCATCTTCAGCACTCCATATTTTACAGGCTTTAAAAGGTAATTCACTGCACTGTATTCATACCCTTTCCAGACATATTGTTTCAAAGAAGTTAAGAAAATAAGTCCTACGGTGCTGTCTATCCGGCGGATTTCCTGGGCAGTTTTTAATCCATTCAGCCGCTCCATCTTGATATCCATAAAAATCAAGTCATATTCCGAATTATATTTTTCCAGCAATTCGCTGCCGTCATGATAAACAAACAGGCAGAACTCTCTGCCTGTTTCAGAAGCATATCTCTCCAAACTGCCTTTCAATTCATGGATGAGAATATCTTCATCATCACAGATTGCTATCTTAAACATGTCTTTCTCCCTTTACTGTTTTCTGAATCAGGCAATTACAAAACCTTTCCCGTCATTGACAAATCTTTCCCTGCAACGCTATAATCAAACACAACAGCAGGTTTCTCACCTGTAGAAAGGATTTATTTTTATGGAAATTGAACGTAAATTTTTAGTCCGGTCTCTGCCGGAAAACTTAGATGTTTATCCCTTTCACCGGATCGAACAAGGCTATCTCTCCACAGAACCTGTGGTGCGCATCCGCAGGCAGGATGAAGATTATTATCTCACCTACAAGTCCAAGGGCCTTATGGTCCGGGAGGAATACAATCTGCCCTTAACAAAGGAAGCCTACTTCCACCTCCGCCCTAAGGCAGACGGCATTTTAATCTCAAAAAAGCGGTATCTCATTCCACTTTCCGACCATCTGACCATTGAACTGGATCTTTTTGAGGGAGAATTAGCTCCCCTGATCCTGGCAGAGGTGGAATTTCCCACAGAGGAAGAAGCTCTTGCCTTTACTGCGCCAGACTGGCTTGGAGAAGACGTAACTTATTCCTCTGATTATCACAACAGTACTTTAAGTCAGAAAAACCCTGTCAGAACTACAAGAGAACCATAGTTTTTCTATTCAGGCCGGGCCAGCCTGGTTGTACTAAACCTTTTAAATATTTTTCACCTTGGCAATATCAATCAGATTCAATTCTTCTCCAATGCTGGCATGTTCCAGGCTTTCTGCCAGCGCATTGGCCGTGTCCATGGCAGTGATACAGTACACCCCTGTCTCAATGGCATTTCGACGGATCAGGAATCCATCCCTGCTCTTATCCCGTCCCTGGGTAGGGGTGTCAATGACCAGGTCAATCTTATGCCCCAGAATCAGGTCCATTACATTGGGGGATTCCTGAGAAATCTTATTGATCCGTCTTGCATGGATTCCATGTTCCTGTAGATACTTTGCAGTACTTCTGGTAGCATAAATTTTATAGCCCAGAGCTTCAAACCGCCTAGCCACATCTACAGATTCCGGCTTGTCTGCATCCTTTACCGTCATAATCATCTGTCTGTATTTAGGAAGAGTCACGCCGGCTCCCAGAAACGCTTTGTACAAGGCTTCCTCAAAGGTTTTCCCGATTCCCAGACATTCTCCTGTAGACTTCATCTCCGGTCCCAGGCTGATCTCTGCGCCCCGGAGTTTTTCAAAGGAAAATACCGGCATCTTGACAGCCACATACTCTGCTTCCGGGGCCAGTCCAGCGGGATATCCCATTCCTTCTAAAGTATTTCCGAGAATCACCTGGGCTGCCAGGTCCACAATGGGAATTCCTGTTACTTTACTGATATAGGGTACAGTTCTGGAAGACCTGGGGTTGACCTCAATCACATACACCTCCTGATCCATGGCAATAAACTGAATGTTGATCAGTCCCACCACATGAAGGGCCTTGGCCAAACGTCTGGTATACTCCACAATCTTTTCCTTTACTTCCCCACTGATCGTAGGGGCAGGATAAACGGAAATGCTGTCGCCAGAGTGAACGCCAGTACGTTCAATGTGTTCCATAATACCAGGAATCAAAATATCCCTGCCGTCGCAGACCGCATCCACCTCGATCTCCTTTCCCTGAAGGTATTTATCCACCAAAATAGGATGATCCTGGGCAATCCGATTGATAATCTCTATAAATTCTTCGATTTCCTGATCGCTGTAGGCAATCTGCATCCCCTGGCCGCCTAGCACATAGGAGGGACGCACCAGTACCGGATAGCCCAGACGATTGGCCACCTCTTTTGCTTCTTCCGCTGTAAATACTGTTCCCCCGGCAGCCCTTGGAATCTGGGTCTGTTCCAGAATCTGATCGAAAAGCTCCCGGTCTTCCGCCGCGTCCACGTCCTCTGCCTTGGTGCCCAGAATAGGCACTCCCATTTTCATGAGGCTTTCTGTCAACTTGATGGCAGTCTGCCCGCCAAACTGAACCACCGCTCCGTCCGGCTGTTCCAGGCGCACAATATTTTCCACATCCTCCGGGGTCAAAGGTTCAAAATACAATTTATCTGCAATATCAAAATCCGTAGAAACTGTTTCTGGATTGTTATTGACAATGATGGTCTCATACCCTTCTCTGGCAAATGCCCAGGTACAATGGACGGAACAGTAATCGAATTCGATTCCCTGGCCGATACGGATGGGACCGGAACCCAACACCAGAACCTTTTTCCGGTCTGCGGCCCCCTGGGCTTCATTTTCACTGCCAAAACAGGAATAGTAATAGGGGGTCTGGGCCGCAAATTCTGCCGCACAGGTGTCTACCATCTTAAAGGCAGCGGTAATTCCATTTTCATACCGCATATCCCGGATCTCCTGTTCTGATTTTCCAGTCAGTTCTCCGATCACATGATCTGGAAATTCTATGCGCTTTGCTTCTTTTAACAACTCTGCAGTCAAAGGTTCCGTCTCCAGCCGGGTCTCCATCTCAGTCAAGATTGCAATTTTATCGACAAACCAAGGATCAATCCTGGTAATCTCATGAATCTCTTCATAGGAGATCCCTTTGCGCAGCGCTTCTGCAATCACCCAGATTCTCCGATCGTCTACCTTTTCTAACCGCTCCTTTAATTCTTCCACGGAAAGATGGGTAAAATCATAGCTTCTCATACTGTCCACATGCTGTTCTAAAGAGCGGATCGCTTTCATCAAGGCCCCTTCAAAACTGGTACAGATACTCATTACCTCTCCGGTGGCTTTCATCTGGGTAGTCAGAGAACGTTTGGCTGTGATAAATTTATCGAAAGGCAGCCTTGGAATCTTCACCACACAGTAGTCTAACATAGGCTCAAAGCTGGCGTACGTCTTGCCTGTAATAGCGTTTTTGATCTCATCCAAGGTATAGCCCAGGGCAATCTTTGCGGCCACCTTTGCAATGGGATAACCAGTAGCCTTGCTTGCCAGGGCCGAAGATCTGCTGACACGGGGATTCACCTCAATGACACAGTATTCAAAGCTGTCAGGATGCAGGGCGTACTGCACGTTGCAGCCTCCGGTGATGTTCAGTTCGGAAATAATATTCAATGCGGAAGTTCGAAGCATCTGATACTCTTTGTCTCCCAAAGTCTGAGAAGGAGCCGCCACTATACTATCTCCAGTGTGAACGCCTACCGGATCAATATTTTCCATATTGCAGACCGTGATACAGTTGCCCGCCGCATCCCGCATCACTTCATATTCAATCTCTTTCCAGCCTGCAATGCACCGCTCTACCAATACCTCTCCCACCCGGCTCAAACGCAGTCCGTTGGCGAGAATTTCCATCAATTCTGCCTCGTTATGGGCAATCCCGCCGCCGCTGCCGCCCAGGGTATAGGCTGGGCGGAGTACCACCGGATAGCCGATGGTATTGGTAAATGCAATGCCATCTTCTACATTATGCACCACCAGAGACGGGGCGCAGGGCTCTCCGATCTTTTCCATGGTATCTTTAAATGCCTGGCGGTCCTCCGCCTTAAAAATCGTCTCTGCAGTAGTTCCAATCAGCTTTACCCCATGGTTTTCCAAAAAACCAGATTCTGCCAGTTCCATACCCAGATTCAATCCAGCCTGGCCTCCTAAGGTAGGCAGCACGCTGTCTGGTTTTTCTTTCAGGATAATCTGCTCTAATACCTTGACAGTCAAAGGTTCAATATAGACTTTATCTGCAATTTCTTTATCTGTCATAATCGTGGCCGGGTTGGAATTTACCAGGACCACCTCTACTCCTTCTTCTTTCAGAGAGCGGCATGCCTGGGTTCCTGCATAGTCAAATTCCGCCGCCTGGCCGATCACAATGGGACCGGAACCGATCACAAGTACTTTTTTAATCTCTGGATTCTTTGGCATTACTGGTTCCCTCCCATCATATCAATAAACCGTTCAAACAAGTAACTGCTGTCCTGGGGACCCGGACATGCCTCTGGGTGAAACTGCACCGTAAAAATATTTTTCCCGCTATAGCGCAGCCCTTCGTTGGTGCCGTCATTTACATTGACAAAGGCCGGAACCGCCACAGAAGCATCCAGCTTGTCCGTATCCACCACATAGCCGTGATTCTGGGAAGAGATATACACCCTGCCTGTCTCTAAATCCTTCACCGGATGGTTGCCTCCCCGGTGTCCGTATTTCATCTTATGGGTATCCGCCCCATTTGCCAGAGCCATCAGCTGATGTCCCAGACAGATGGCAAAAATCGGCTTATCCGAATCATAAAGCTTTTTGATCTCCTGGATAATCTCCCGGCATTCCTTGGGATCTCCTGGTCCATTGCTGAGCATAATCCCATCGGGCTGATCCGCCAATATTTTCTCTGCCAGAGTGCGGGCCGGATAAACCGTTACCTGACAGCCCCGCTCCTTCAGGGATCTTGCAATGTTTTTCTTAGCCCCCAGATCTAAGAGAGCCACTTTCTTGCCTTTTCCCTTCCACACAGAAATCTCTTTACAAGTTACCTGATCCACCACATTTCCCGTAGTATAAGCTCTTAACCGAGGAAGAATCTCTTCCATCTGATAATTCTCATCTGTGGTAATCATTCCGTTCATGGTTCCTTTTTCCCTCAGGATCTTCGTCAGGGCTCTGGTATCAATTCCTGCAATTCCCGGAATGTCATGAGAGATTAAAAAATCCTGGATGGTTCCCTTGCAGCGAAAATTGCTGGGCATTCTGGACAATTCCCGAACAATATATCCGGCAGCCCAGGGCCTCTCAGATTCCATATCCAGCGTAATCCCATAATTTCCGATTAGAGGATAGGTCATAACTACCGCCTGGCCTGCATAGGATGGGTCTGTCAAAACCTCCAGATAACCGGTCATGGAAGTGTTAAAGACAATTTCACTGATCACTTCTCTGGCTGCTCCAATGCTTGTTCCTTCCAACACGGTTCCATCTTCCAGTATTAGAAATGCTTTCATTTATTTACCGCCCTTTCTGTCTGATTTTTGGCAAAAAAAAAGAGTCAATTGCGTCATTGCAGTCTTTTTTCTTGTTTCTTCTATTCACTTTTCTGCTATTTTTCTGCTTTCAGGCATTCCCTAACTAAAGTATGCCTAAATTGTTAAAATTTTACCACAGTGTCAATGGTTTTTCAACCTTTATTCCAAATCATACAAAATAAAATTTTTTTCAAATTTTACTTGCATTTTGTGACAAGCTGTGCTATAGTACTACTTGTAAGAAGGATTTCACCTTCAGAAATTCTTTTTATAAGTTATACCCCTTATTAATTATTTATACTCCCCTCATAGAAAAGGTCAGTGGCTCCCCCGCTGGCCTTTTCTCATTAATCAAAATACTCTTTTTCATAAAAATAGATGGAGGCAGCTATGCAATACAAAATATTGATTGTGGAAGATGAGACAGACATCAGCCGATTATTGAAAAAAATTCTGACAGCAGCCGGTTATCTTGTGCAGCAGGCCTTTTCCGGCACTGAGGCAAAACTTTTGTTGGAACGAGAGACGCCGGATCTGATCCTGTTAGATCTGATGCTTCCCGGATTGTCCGGGGAAGCATTGCTCTTAGAAATCCGCAGCACTTTTCAATCCAATATTCCAGTCCTGATCCTCTCTGCCCGAAGTTCTCTGGAGGATAAAGTAACGCTGCTGAAAACCGGGGCCGACGACTACATAACAAAACCATTTGAACCGGAAGAAGTAACCGCCCGCATCCAGGCCGCCCTTAGACGAACCGGGCAGGCCCCGGCGGCGCCAAAAGTTCTGTCTCACAAAAATCTTCAACTTTTCCCAGATTCCCGAAAAGCAGTAGTCAACGACATGGAGCTTTCTCTGACCGCCCATGAATACGAGATCCTTCTGCTCTTCTTACAAACGCCGGAAAAAGTATATTCCAGAGAACTCCTTTATGAACTGATCTGGCAGGGCGGATATTATGGGGAAAACAACACGGTCAATGTCCATGTCAGCAATCTGCGGAAAAAATTAAAAGAAGCAGATCCAGAGGAAGACTATATCCAAACCGTATACGGCATTGGTTTTAAGCTCTGTTAAATCTTTATGACTTCTTTAAAAGTTCTTTATGACTAATTAAAAAGGAAAGATTATGATAGGTTTATCAGCAAAAGAAATACTTCATCACTTTTTGCTGATACGATAATCTCAGAAACGGAGCGATTAAGAATGAAAGAATATGTGATCGAGACAAGAAATGTGACAAAATCCTACGGCTCTGTCCTTGCGCTGAATCAAGTAAGTCTTCATGTGGAAAGAGGAAGCATTTACGGACTGATCGGCGACAATGGCGCAGGCAAATCTACTCTTTTAAAATTGCTGGCAGGTCATGTTTTTGCCACCTCAGGCGAAATTTCTCTGTTTGATAAACACCATCCAAAAGAGTTAGAACACAGCCGCAGGCAGATTGGAACCATGATTGAAAGCCCTGGGTTCTTCCCGGATCTTACAGTATCGCAGATGCTGGAATACTGCCGCATTCAAAGAGGGATTCCAGGAAAAACAAAGGTAGAAGAAACGTTAAAACTCACTGGAATCTGGGAGAAAAAGAACAGTAAATGCAAAAATCTTTCTCTTGGACAAAAACAGCGTCTGGGACTGGCCATCGCTATGATCGGAGATCCCAAGATTCTGATTTTGGATGAACCCATCAATGGCCTAGACCCCAGCGGTATCCTGGAACTGCGCAATCTTTTCCATCAGCTGAATGAAGAAAAGCATATCACCATTCTGCTTTCCAGCCATATTTTGACAGAGCTGCAGCAGACCGCAGACACCTTCGGATTTCTCAGCCATGGACGTCTGTTAGAAGAGATATCAGCAGAAAAGCTACAGGAACAATGTACGGATTATCTGAATATTATGGTCTCCGATCTGGAAACCTACACTGCCTTACTGGAAAAGCATTACCCGGAAGATTGCTACAAGGTACTGCCAGACCAGACCATTCAAATTTCCAATCCAAAAAGAGATTCGAAGCATTACAGCCAACTGGCTGCCGATCATAAACTTGTCCTCGCCAAATTAGAGGAACGCCGGGCAACATTAGAAGAATATTATATGAATCTGAAACAAGGAGGAGAAAAAACATGTTAAATTATATCAAAAGTGAATGTTATCGCGCATTCCACAGCAAAATAGTCTATATCACTGCCGGGCTGCTGGCTGGGCTGGTTCTCCTCTACCATATGATTTTGTACTTATTCCAGAGGTATACCCCAGGATTTCGTTATGGTACCACCTCCTTTTCTTTTTCCAACCTGGTTTCCTCACCCATGATCTACTGCTACCTTGCTTTTCTCATTGTGGCTGTTTTATACGAATCAAATAATAAAAACGGAACCCACAAAAACAGTGTGGCTTTCGGCATCTCCCGCACCAGCCTTTTTATCGGAAAATGCACTACCAGCCTTATCACCGCTTTTATTATTCTGATCTCCACCCTGGCAGTCTACCTGATCAGCGCCTTTCTTTTGCTGGAGCAAAAAGGACCTGTCACAGTAACAGATCTTTTCCTGGAAATCCCTGCCGTCTCTCTGGTCGCAGTTTCCGCCCTAATTCTCGGCGTATTTTTCCTGGAATTTTTCGATAAAACCACCACTGCCATTCTCACCTGGTTTGTTATTATGCTGTTTCTGCCAAAAATCATATTATATCTGGGCATGAAAATTGATTTTCTCTGGCCCATCGCATTGTGGCTGCCTGCAAATTTCTTTTCTGTTGAAATGTATGTCAACATGGAAAATTGCATGACTGTCTGGGACACGGTGGAAGGCATGATGAAATGTCTGATCTGCGGAGGAGTCAGCGTGCTTTTATTTGGAACGGTAAGCATTTTTTCTCTGGGTAAAAAAGAACTTTAAAGGAAGCATACTATGATCTATTTATTTTTGACTGCTGCAATACTGACAGGGCTCTACTTCGCTCTTCACTACTTTTCTATCCGGCGGGCCCTTCGGATGGCCAATCTTCAGCTGCAGGAAATTCAAAAAGAGATTGACCAAAATCAGATTCTCCTTCTTCCCATTCCGGATAAACATTTAGAAACTCTATTGCATACTCTGAATGAGATATTGGAAGAAGTACGAAAGGAACGCCAAAATTTTGAAAAACGTGAAAAAGCATTTCAGCAGCAGATTGCCAATATCAGCCACGATCTTCGGACGCCTTTGACTGTTATCCTGGGGTATCTGAAGCTTATGGAAAATACAGAAGATTCTTCCGCTGTGACAGCATCCATAAAACTTACCCACAAGGAATTGTCAGAATCTTTACAGATCATTGAGAAAAAAGCGCGCGCCATGGAAAAGCTAGTCACTCAATTCTATGATTTTTCCCGGCTGACTTCCCCGGACTATGTTCTGTCCATTCAGCCTCTGGACGTCTGCCGGCTCCTGCGGGAATCTCTTCTTGCCAATTACCAGCTTTTAGACCAGAATTCCTTAAAGGTAAAAAGCACCCTTCCAGACCACCCTGTTATGGCACAGGGTGATCCAGAAGGGCTGGAACGGATCTTTTCTAATTTGTTTCAAAATGCCGGGCGATATGCAGATACTTTCCTTCATATAGAACTCCAGGAAAGTCCCGACAAGATCTGTGTTCTTTTTTCCAATGACACAGCCCAGCTCTCTCCCCAGGATGTGCCTCACTTGTTCGACCGCTTTTATATCCAGGACCGCGCCCGGACCCGCCAGGGCACCGGACTTGGCCTTCCCATTGCCCAGTCTCTGGCTAAAAACATGGGCGGTACATTGACGGTAAAGATCCTGAAAGATTCTTTCAAACACGAAACAGATCCCTCAGGAACGATGTCTCTTTGCTTTACGCTGACGCTGCCTTGCAGATCATCCAGATTCTAACCTTTGGATGATCTGCAAGGCAGACATCTCTCTTTTACTTCTTTTTACATATCATAAAAATCTTTGTTTACCTGAAGATCTTCTGTGATCACCCCGCCCTTTTTCTGATAGCGGTCATACCACAGAATCATATGACGAGCTTTCCGGTCTTTTAAGATCTCATATTTTTCAAACATCTCACGATACATAGGATTTACTTTTAGCTCCGCCCTTATGGTCTTGTTAAAAGGACAGTACCGGAAAATAATATCTCTTGCCACTTTATTCAGACGGAAACTTCCCTTAGATTCATAGCGGATCCAGCTCTGGTAATCTTTGACAAATACTTCACGATAATTGTTCTTGGATTTGTAAAGGGCGTTTTTGATCTTCTCCTTTGCATCGGCAGACAGATCGTGGTTCTTCCTGTAATACTGAATATAATCGTTGTACTCTGAAGTCAAGGAAGCCTCTGTAATATCGTTCCAGCGCACGCCCTGAATCTTTCTGCACATCTCCCAGCGGAAACGTCCGCAGACTTCCACCATCAGCTCGCCCACATCCATAGCTGTCAGAATCGGAAAGATAAATCTTGCATGGGTATCCTTCTTGATCCCTGCCGTCTCCTGCCACATCATAGCTTTGCCTCCTGCGTTGGGCATCAGAATAATGTGAGGAATCACTTCTTTCTGAATCATCTCCATGTTGACCTCATGTTCCGGATCTGAGAATCCCACCTCCCGGAAAAACAGAGAGAAATCAATTTTCCTGATCTCATCCAGCGCCTCATTGGCCTTCTGCGCAGTGATTAACATATGCTCCGGCGTTCCGATAATATCGTCTTTATACAAAATCGGGCAAAAAGTAGATATTTTTCCATAAGTGGCGCGATTGGTCGACACAAACATATTCTCTAATTCAAATTTCAGCTTTTCCCGATTATCTTTGGCCAGCAAAGGCACCTGATCTGCTGTGATCTTTCCAGTCTTCTTCTGTTCGTTCAGATAACCAGTATAATCCATATCGAATTCATTTCTGGAAGGTTCGTTCTCTCCCTTGTAAACGCTTAACAGCCATTCATAGATAGTAAAAACATTTTCTGCCTTACAGCGCTTGATTCTGCCTGCAATCTCAAACAGGCTCCGCGTATTCTCTTTTCCTGCCAATTCCTCATCCATAAATCCAAAGTTCAAGAACATCTTCACAGAGGTAGGCATATATCCTCCCTCCAGAGAACGGAAAAATACCAGCTCATAAATACTGTAAAAATCATCTGTGATCTTTCGCCGCAGTCTGCGCACGTCATCTGTGGTGGCAAGAATATCCGGAAGGTTCTTGTATTCCTGTAAAGATTTGCGGAAACTTTCTGCCTTCTCTCCCTCATAATCGGAATATTCCAGAATCTGGGTGAGATAATCAATTCCCTCCTCGTAAGGTTCTGCAGGCTCTTCTTCCTCAGAATCACCGCTTTTTCCTTTTTTGCTCCCCTCAAAATCATAAGTTTCATACTCAGCAAATCCTGCATTCATAAGCTGTTCCGAAAACAGCCCGCTGCCCCTTGCAAATTCCATCAGCTCAGAGATTTTCTGCTGTATGGGAGCGATCTCTTTTCCCATAACCGCCGCTCTTTTTGCAAGTTCAAAATACATTCGGAAGAGATTATCTCCATCCGCTGACAGCAGCATTTCTCTCTGCTCTTTTAAATAGCTTTTCAGCAGAACAATCAGCCTCATGGCTTTTTCCATCCAGCCCACTCCATTGGAGATCTGGCCGATTCCAATTACAGGATCTCTGGCCAGCAACTGATCCATTCCCTTCAGAGAAAGTTTAGACATTCTATCGTAATATTCTTTTGCCCAAGGCGCAATTTCCTCTTCCAGATGAAGGGACGCAAAATTTTTTAACTTAGGAGAAGATTTTTCCGGCAGCTCATATTCACTGCAAAAATTCTGATAACTCTGAAAAGATTTTGTAAAAAACTGATGATAGTTCTGGGCTTTTCGATAAAAAACCTCATATCTTTGAAACAGCATGGCAGTCTGATGCATGGCTCCCATAGCAAATACTGACACATACTTTTCTTCTTCCGCAAATATTTTCTTATAGTCTTCTGTTGTCTGATAAGGAAAAGCGTAAAACACACAATCTGTATTGGCCACATAGTCACACACATAGCTGCCGGAAATACTCTCTAACATACCTACCATGCTGCCGGCATTCATGACAAATTCATCCTGCTCTGCCACTGCTCGGACGCTTCCCTGCAAAATGACAAACATTCCCTTCAGCTTATCTCCCTTTTTCAAAAAATGTTTTCCTTTGTTTACTTTTACTATCTCCATGAGCTCCTCCTGCATTCGTATCACAATTCTCTCTTAAAACTTTGACACCGGTCACAAAATCTTTCTATCTTCTGCCTCCGAAGATCAGAGAATACAGTAATAATATCACTATAATCGGCACCAAAATAGGCAGCAGAAAAGCCACCACATTTGCCACAATTATAATCAGTACCCCTGCAAGCAAGATCAGCAGCAGTTTTCCATACCAAGTGTTTAACCTCAGACCGCCAAAACGCACATCCCATCCATCCTGCTGGGAATAATCTGCCCGAAATCCTCTATCTGCACCAGAAGTCTGTCTATAGCTTCCAGAATAGGACTGTTCCTGAGACGGCCCTATCTTCTCCGCTGTATCAATCAGCGTCTTAGCAATCAGCCTTGGACTGCCAAGCTGAGCGATCACCTCTTCCTCACTCTTTCCTTTTCTGGACTCTTCCATAATATAATTATCATAAAACTTTATATTCTCGTTTACTGCCCCCTGATCCATCTCTCCCTGCATTGCAACCTGCAGTTCACGCAAAAATTCCTGTCTTGTCATGAAAATTCTCCTACTTATCAGTTTTACATTTTCTCTTAGTATTTATCAACTGTTTATCATTCTATCACACTATGATATTTTTTTCACCATATTTCGTTAGATTTTTTCAAAAAATCTATTGACAAAATGCCAAAACTAGAGTAAGATATAATTCGTTCCACAGGAACACTTTTATGTGTGTGTAGCTCAGCTGGATAGAGCACTTGGCTACGGACCAAGGTGTCGGGAGTTCGAATCTTCTCACGCACGTACTTACAACCCTGAAAACAGATGTTTTCAGGGTTGTTTTTTATCTTATAGGAAATTCCTTTGGATTTCCTATAAGATAAAAAAGAATTATTGCACTGTAGAGCAGGATTCTTTCTTGTCTTATAGGAAAGACCATGTCACGTTAAAGCGTGAAAGTACCTTCCCTATAAGATAAAAATAATATGCGCACTCGCACAAGAGGTAAAATATTGCTTCGCAATTGTGCTCGGCGCGCAAAGTGTCCAGGCCCCTCATGAGTGAGGGGTTAGGGGAGTTGAAGTGGGCCTGCCCACTTTGTTCTCTTATAGGATTCGGGTGTCAAAACTCCACAATCCGATTGCAGACCCGCTCCGCCAAGGACCGGTTATGGGTGATCACCAGCATTCCCATCTTTCGTTTTTCTGCTTCTTCTAAAAGTACCTGCCAGATCTGGGCCTGGGTAATTACGTCCAGCATGGTACTGATCTCATCGCAGATCAAGAACTCTGTCTTGGGCCCTAACGCCCGCCCAATGCAAAAACGCTGTAATTCCCCGCCGGATAACTCGATGGGCCAGCGTTTCATCCATTCTTTTTCTATTCCCATTTTTTCCAGCAGTTCCTCTTCCGGGTCCCAGCACTCCCGCAGAATCTTTTCCATTTTCCAGCGGGGATTCACCGCCTGCTCTGGATGCTGGCCGATCATCTGAACGGGACAATAACCGGTTTTAGGCAAAGGCTCTCCTTTCCACAGGATCTCTCCCTTTTCCGGCCTTTCATAGCCGGACAGAAGTTTTGACAGGGTACTTTTTCCACAGCCGGAAGGACCTACCAGGGCGGTCCGCTCCCGGACTGATAATTTAAGATTATACCCTTCTAAAATCCATGGAGATTTTTTATCGTAACGAAAGCTTATGTCCCGCGCTTCCAAGGCGTTTTCTTGATTATTCTGCATATCTGCACCTCACTTCTCCGCCCCGCAGAGCGCGCATTTCCATCTCCTCCTGGCAGCCCTCCCTTCGGTAGGGACAGCGGTCTGCAAAGAGACAGCCTTTGGGAAGATTTCCTGCATAGGGCTGGGAGCCTTTGATAGGGCAGAATTCATTCTGAGGCAGCGCCTGGAGAAACGCTCTGCTGTATGGATGGCGAAGGTTTGCTCCTTCTGCCGAAAAATCTTCTACCGGAGCGATTTCCAAAATAGTTCCTCCATAAAACACTGCAATCCGGTCTGCCAATTCCATAGCAAGATCAATGTCGTGGGTGATCAATAAAACCCCGCATCCTGCTTCTGCCAGTTCCCGGAAATTCTGTATGGTCTCTCTGGCCAATTCCTCCTGAAGCCCCGGCGTAGGTTCGTCCGCTATCATCAATTTCGGCTGATCCAATACCGCCCCTGCAATCAATACCCTTCTGGCCATACCGCCGGATAACTGATAGGGATAGAGGTCTGCCGCAGATGGTTCCAGATGATACCGCTCAAAAACTTGTTTCATCTTTTCCTGCCGGCGAATCCTTTCGCTTTTCTTTCCCCTTCCGATCACCTGCTTTCCCACTTTCATCAACGGGTCCAAGTATTCTACAGACTGTGGAATAAAAGCGATCTCCTTTCCCCGCAGATTTTCTAACAGAGAAGGTTCCAGCTTTTGTCCGCAGAATGCCATCTCTCCTTCCATCTTTGCATTCTTCGGCAGAATCCCTAAAATTCCATGGGCCAGCAGACTTTTTCCAGACCCGCTGGACCCTGCCACCGCCAAAATCTCTCCTCTTCGAACTGTAAGAGAAAGTTGATGTATCACTTCCAGATCATGCTTGGCCATCCCCTGATCATACATGGAAAAAGATATGCTGAGATCTTTCACCTGAAGTACCGGATTTGACTGTCTCTCTTCCATTTCTTTCCTCCTGTCTGCCTCTTTCCAGTCTTTTTATTTCGGCAATTGCGAAACCCAATGATTTTTTGAATTGTACATGAAATTTTGACAATTTAATCCTTTCGCAATTGCATTTCTATTCATTTCCGCTGTTGGGATGAAGCAGCCTCTTTAGATTCTCTCCGATCAAGTCAAAAAGCACCACTGCCAGCAGCAACATAAGTCCTGGAAATACTGCCATCCACCACTTTCCCGTTGCAATATGTTTCATGGATTCTGACAAAATCACACCAATTGCCGGCACCTCTGCAGAAAATCCAAATCCCAGAAATGTGATGGCAGCCTCATGCATAATAGCATGGGGAAACAACAGTACCACGCCGATCAGATATACTGGAAGCACTTGGGGAATCATGTGTTCCTTAGCCGCCTGGAACCTGGTCTTTCCCATACGGTAAGAAGCTTTTACATAAGGAGCCGACCGGATCTGCAATACTTCTGCCCGCACCAGTCTGGTCAGCTCCGGCCAATGGGTTAAGGCCACCGCAGTCATAACGCCTTTTCCGCCTCTTCCCATCATAAAAGAAATCAGAATCAACAGAACCAAATGGGGGATTCCCATACACACATCCACACACCAATTGACAAACCCGTCTGCCTTTCCGCCTTTGATGGCCGCAGTAACGCCAAATACCAGTGCGATAAAAGAACTGACCGAGGATGCTAGGATTCCTATCAAAATACTGTTGGACAGTCCTTTCACACTTCGAAAAAACATATCCCGGCCCATCTGATCTGTCCCAAAAGGATGGGCCAGACAGGGAGCGGTAAACTTTGCATTATAGTCTACTCCATACCGTTCCGGGGACATCCACAATCCTGCCGCCAGCACAAGGATCAGATAAGCCCCGGCAACTCCAATCACAAAACAGGTCTTTCGTTTCCGGTTCCAGAACTTGTCCATTTTTTTATTCATGAGAAATTCCCTCCCGGATTCTTGGATCTATCACCCCATACAAAATATTTGCAGTCAGATTTCCCGCAAATACAAATACTGCGCTGAAAATGGCAATGCCCAGAAGCAAAGGAACATCTCCGCCAAGACCTGCCTCCGTCACTGCGCTTCCGATTCCTGGATAGGAAAACACAGATTCTGCCAAAGCGATTCCGCCGAATAATTCACTAAAAGAAGCAAATTGTACCGTAACAGCGGGAATGGCAATATTTTTGATCCCGTGGCGCCTTACGATCTGCCAGGTACTCTCTCCCCTTGCTCTTGCATAGAGAATAAACTCACTGTTTAAGATTTCCAGCAGTTTCTGCCTGGTATACAAGGTGATCTTTCCAATCCCCAGAATGCTCAAGGTAATTGCAGGCAGAATCAGATGGTGCACCCGCTCTCCCAATGTAACCTCTGCGGCAGTCTTTCCCATAGGCGCCGCCAGCCCAATGGGAAACCAGCCCAAATTCACTGCAAAAATGCTCAGCATCAACAGGCCTACCCAGAACGTAGGGGCAGACTGAAAGATAAGGCAGATCGTTTTTATGGTTTTATCCAAAATACTGTCCTGGTAAACTGCCGCCAGAATTCCCAGTATAAATCCCAGCAGCCCGGAACAGATCCAGGCTGTGATCATCAACACAAAGGAATATTGAAACCGCTCCCGAATTACTGTCAGCACCGGCTGCTTGTATACAATGGATGTTCCAAAATCCCCCCGGAGGGTATTTCCTGCCCAGGTGAGAAACCGCTCCAAAGGCGGATCATTCAGCCCCCAATACTCTGCAATTTCTTCTTTTGCCTCTTCTGACATGGTAGAACTTGCGCCAACATAGGCAGTCAAAGGATCTACCGGAGATTTTGCCAGCAGCAGAAATGATAAAATACTAACTGCCGCCAAAAGGGTAATCATCCGCAGAAATGTCCTTAAAAATCCCTTCATCTTACTTCTCCCTGATCGTCCAGTCTTTCATGTTACAGATAATGGGCATTCCGTGGCCGTGAGGATGGGGAATCTGTGTGTCTACAGAAATATCCAGCCGGTCGCTGACAAAATAACAGTGTTCGATATTTACCAGAAACAGATAAGGATAATCTTCTTCGTAAGCAGTCTGCACTTCTTTCCAGGCTTTCACTGCATTCTCCTGAGAATTAGCGGAAATAGCCTTCTCAATCAACGCGTCCACCTCTTGGTTCTGATAGCCATTGGTGTTCTGATAAGCCTGTTTTCCAAAATGTTCTGACTGAAACAAGCTGTCGATTACCATGGGACTGTACTGTCCATAGCCCCACACCACCCCCTGGCTGTAGGCATTTTCTGTGATCTCATCCCAGGTGGTCTGTTTTACCTGGATCTCAATCCCCAGAGATTTTACATTTTCCGCCACTGCCGCCGCCAGCATATAGCGGTCTTGTTCATCTGCCGGCGTATAGACTTCAAAGGCACATTTCACACCGTCTTTTTCCCGGATTCCATCTTTGTCCTGATCCGTCCACCCAGCCTCTTCCAATATCTTTTCTGCTTCTTCCACCTGCCCATCTTCATAAGATGCGGTATTTCCCCAGATCAGATTGTCGGTCCAGCCTTCCGCCGGCCGGCCCACCCCGTTAAAAGCGTGATCAATCACTTCCTGGCGGTTGACGCCGACAGACAATGCCTTGCGCACCGCTATATCGGAAGTCACAGGGTTCCCCACCGTATAGGTTTTTCCTTCTTCATCAGTGATAGTCTCAGGCTCCCGATAGGGAAGACTGATATTTCTCACATCCATAGTCTCTAGCTTTTCCATATGCATCCCCTCCAGCGTCTCCACCCCATAGGCAGGCTGTACCATCACTACGTCGAGCTGGCCGGACTTTGCATTGGAAAATGCCGCCTCGTTATCCATATCCACAAAGGTTACGCGCTTAATCTGAGGCGCTCCCTCAAAATATGTTTCGTTGGCTTCCACAATCAATTGCTGTTCCGTGTCGTACTGTATCACCTTCCAGGGCCCGGTTCCCACCGGCATCTGATCAAAACTTTCCCTGTCATAGCTTTCTTTCGGCACAATTCCAAGCTGAGCTGTGCTGTCTAAAAAGGGAGAAAAGGGTTCTTTTAAAGTAAACTGCACCGTGTATGTATCCAAGGCTTCTACTTTTTCCACTTTTGAAAGGTCTACCTTTTCATTCTGTCCCTGATTGGCCATCACCGTTTCATAGGTGAATACCACATCCTCTGCCGTCAGCTTACTTCCATCGTGAAAGGCAATTCCTTCTTTTAACTGGTAAGTATACACTAACGCATCTTGAGAGATCTCCCAGCTTTCTGCCAGATCTCCCTCATACTCCGAATCAGGATTGACCCTTACCAATCCGTTATTGATAAAATCATATCCATAGGAAAATCCGCCTTTCACCGGATCTAGAGAACCATCCCAAAATCCATGTCCCACATAACAGACAATGCTGTCAGAAGAGGCTTCTTTTTCTCCATCCCTTTGTCTCTCAGAATCTTTTCCCTGGTCCTTGGGCTGCCCGCAGGCGGACACTGCAAATCCCAGCAGAAAAATCATCCAGAAAACTACCGCTGTTTTTTTCTTTTTCATGGAGCTTCTGTTCCTTTCTTCCTGTCTTTCTTTTTTGCGAAATCCCCAAAAAAGTTCTAGCATATGGTAACACAGAAGAGAAACGGAAGGAAGCTCCCAGGGGGGATGTTTTTCTGGATTAAATTTCCTTTACATGTGCTGCGGCATTCTTAAATAGAAACTATCCACAAATATCCGCCTTACTCCATAAAATAGATCCGGGAAGCAAAGTCTGGAAAATGCCTTACTTCCTCATTGTACCCTGTTCCTCCAAAAGCCTGCTTTAATTTTACCCCGCCATACATCAGGGTATCGCCGTACCCATAGCAGTCTTCCCTCTCGCCTTCTAGTTTGACGAATCTGGCAATCAGGGAATGCGCCATGGAATCCTGGCGGATATGAACCGGCGATACAGTATTCACCAGATCTCCAAACTCCTTCACATTATATTTTAAGGCCCGATTGTAAAAGTGATACTCCTTATCCGGTTTCAATCCTTTGGCTTTAAAGGACCCATACTGCATATTTGGCACAGCCAGTTTCTGCATAAAAAATCCCACTGCTTTTTCCTGATCCTTAGAAACACAGGTCCACTCCGTAATATTTTCCGGCGTCTGCATCAGACAGCTTCCGCCGCCGGATGTTCCGGCAAAGGTCCGTCCCCGGTAAAAATTTCCTTTCTGCAGTACTTCACGCCACTCCTGATATAAGGCGATCTGTGTCTTTACCCCTTCCAGCTCTTCCTTTTTCATATCGCAGAAATTGCATTCATAGCCCAGAATCCCAAAACATGCTGTCTGAAACCTGGTCTCCAAAGGCGTATGGCGCAACGTCTGGTGATTGGGGCAGGATGACACGTGAGCTCCCAGCACCGACATGGGATAGCCATAGCTGTACCCAGTCTGAATCTCAGCCCGGCAGAGGGCGTCTGTGTTATCGCTGGCCCAGATCTGCGGAAAATAGCAGAGCATTCCCAGATCAAAACGATTTCCTCCTGAGGCGCATCCCTCAAACAAAATGTGAGGGAACCGTTCTGTCAAAATTTTCAGACAGCGGTACAAGCCCATCACATACCGGTGAGCCGTCTCCCCCTGACGGGCCGGCTCACGTCCCTTGGAAAAATAATCGGTAAAAGTCCGGTTCATATCCCATTTTACATAGGAGATCTCTCCGGCGGAAAACACCTTGGTCATAGTCTCTATGATATAATCCTGGACCTCTGGCTTTGTGAGATCCAGAATCCTCTGATTTCGTCCTTCCGCATGGGGTTTTCCCGGAATCTGCAGCGTCCAGTCTGGATGTTTTTCATACAACCGGCTCTTTACATTCACCATCTCTGGTTCCACCCAGATACCAAAATCAAGACCCAGCTCTTTTATTTTCCTGCTGATGCCAGAGATTCCTCCTGGGAGTTTTTTGGGGTTGGCCTCCCAGTCGCCCAGAGATTGTGTATCGTCTTCCCGGTTTCCAAACCAACCGTCGTCCATCACAAACAGCTCAATCCCTGCTTCTTTTCCTGCCTTTGCCAGGTGCAGAAGCTTTCTCTCATTGATGTCAAAATAGGCTGCTTCCCAACTATTCAAAAGCACTGGCCTGGTCTTATGTTTCCAGGTTCCCCGGACAATATGCTCTCGGATAAACTGATGCATGTGCTGGCTCATTCCATTAAATCCTTCCCAGGAATAGGTCATCACCGCCTCCGGCGCCTCGAAACACGCTCCAGGTTCCAGCAGAAAACAAAAGGAACTTGGATTGATTCCTGCGCTGATCCTGGTTTTTCCATATCCGCTGACTTCCACTGCCTCATAGTGATTCCCGCTGTAGATCAGGTGGAACCCGTAACAATCTCCAAAATCCTCTCCCGCTCCTTCTCTGCTCAGCATCACAAAGGGGTTGGCCCGGTTAGAAGAAGTTCCTGTATAAGAAGCGTTCACATGTTTTCCCGCCAGCATTCTGGTGTCAGCTCGTTTCATCTCTCTTGCCCAGGCTCCGCCAAAGGTGGTAAACACATATTCCGGCGTGTCAAAATCCAGCTGCATACTTAAACACCGAAGCAGCTGCACCTTCTGACTACTTCGATTACACAGTTTCGCGCTTCTGGCAATCACATCGCAGTCCTCATAGACATAATAGTGAAGTTCCAGTTCCAGATCATACTGCCGGTCTATCAATGTAACGCAGAGATGTTCCACCTGTCCCGTCTCATCGTAAGATCCCGGCAATGTCTCATACTCCTCTTTTCCCTGAGAGAGTTCTGCCTGTTCAAACAAAAAATCTGAGGTTCTGCTTCCATCTCCATGTACTATCTCCACCATAGGTTCCCGGATATCTCCTTTTCCATAAGAAGACATTTCCAGACACACATCCTCCAGAGAAAACGTGTTGTGCTCTTTCTCATACACATTGGTGTTGCCCGGCGGAAATACATGTTTTTCCACCAGGGCCTCCCCTGCCTCCTGCCTGGGCAGAGTGATCTTTCTTCCGTAATAGAGATGTTCCAGATGTCCCGTTTCCATCGCTCGAAAGGCATAGGTAGTGTGAAGAGTGTGAAGCACAAAATATGGATTTTGGCCTTTTATCATATGTATCATCAAACATTTCCTCCCAGTTTTATCCCTGCGGTTCTTCTGAAGTTTCCTTGATCTGTTCTGTGATCTCTCTCACTTTCTCTTCCGTTAAAATATATTTTCTGCGGAATAACAGTAAGGCAAGCAGCAATCCCCCAATGGGAATGACCGTCATGGTCATCCGCAGTCCCGCCACAGAAGACGCGGCTGCTGATCCCGCCGCTCCTGAGGTATCGCTGCTCAGATTGCAGAGAGACAGACAGATGGAAGCGATAAGCGCCGCCACGCCTGAAGCCAGTTTTACCACAAAAGTCTGCATCGAAAAGATCACGCTCTCATCCCTTCTATGATTCTTCCATTCTCCATAGTCTACGGTATTGGCCAAAAATACCGTGGTCAGCACAGATAACATTCCGTTTGCGGCAAAAATACAGAATCCTGGAATAAACAGTAAAAATACATTGGACATATTGGTAAATGTCAGAGCCAACAATACTCCATACCCTGCAATAGCCATCACAAAGCTCACAAAAAATACCTGGATCGCGCTTAGGAATTTTCGCAGCAGCGGGAAAAACAGCATCATAGACAGAATCTGAACCGCCCCGCCAAACATATTGAACAAGGTATAGCTGCTGTTCCAGTCTGCTCCGCCGAAATCATATTTAAAGAAATAAATTACCAGATTAGAGGTGATATAAATGGAGCAGTTGATCAGCACAATAGTCCACACCACTGTCATTGCCTGGTCATTTTGAACCAGGGAACGAAACATCTGACCCACGCCTGGCGGCTCCACATCCACATTGGATTTCTCTTTGATATTGATGCAGGTAATGGAGATAAACACCACAAACAAAACTGCAATGATCCATGCAAAACGCTGGAATCCCACGCGCTCATCTCCATGTCCCAGCATAGGCACCCACATCATTGTAATAATGGTGATCAGAGCAGAGCCCACGCCTGCACAGGAACGGGCCAGCGTAGACAGGCTTTCTCTCTCTTTTCCTCCTTCCGTAAATGCAGGAATCATGGACCAGTAAGGAATATCCATCATGGTATAAGTCACGCCCCATAAAATATACGTAATGGCTGCATAAGCTGTGATTCCCTGTCCGTCCAGCCCAGGAGGCGCCGCAAACATCAGATACAGAATCACCCCGTTTAAAAGAGTTCCTATCAACAGCCATGGCCTGAACTTGCCCCACCTGGTTCTAGTTTTGGCCACCACCACTCCCATAATCGGATCATTAAAAGCGTCAAAGACACGGGCCGCCATCAAAATGATCCCCATGGCAATGGCATTTACCCCTAAAATATCTTGATAATAATATAAAATATAGCTGGCAGAAAGCATATAGACCATGTCTTTCCCTACTGCTCCCAATCCATAGGAGACTTTTTCTTTTCCAGATAACTTCATTCTGCCCTTCCTCCTGTTCTTATTTCAAAGGAAATCTCCACTTCCTCTGCCTGGGCTGCTTTTATTTTCAGCCGGGCTGTCCCTGCTTTTCCCTTCGTCTTAATGTAAGTTCCGCCCATACCTCCCTGGAGTGCAATCACCTTCGGCCCGATCAATTCTGCCTCTCCTTCTAATTCCAGCAGCACTGGTTCCTGATAAAAGGACAGCAGATTTTCATTTTCATCCAAAGCCCGAATCCTTACCGCCGCCACATCATAAGTGTGATCTTCCTGCAAGTTCACATGATCTGCCTCTACGTTCAGATGCAGAGATTCCATAGGCTTTTTGGTGATGGTTTTTACCACTTTGCCATCTTTTACTGCTTCAAAAGAATACACAGTGGAAGTTCCGCCCCAGTCTCCCACATAACGGTTGTAAAGTTCCACCGCCTGAGCCGGTTTCATCCGGTAAACTGTTAATAATTTCACAATTCTAGGATACACCGATTTAGGCAGATTGGTGAGGCCATATCTTGCAACGGTATTCAGAAGATTTTTGACCTCCTTTGCCTGGGCCGGCTTCATAGATTCCTGTTTCTCCAAAAGATCCCCTATAAAATCATCAATGGCAATGGGGCCATGTTTCAAATGTTTATAAGGAGAATCTTCCCTGGTGTACTCTTTGAGAAAATATCCGTTTTTGTACATGCGGACACTGTCTGCATTGGTAAAGATCCAGATCAGGCCCCGGTTGCATCCTGGATGTTCCCCAATATCCATGGAAGAACTTAAAGAGAGCACCGGCCTTTCTTCCTGCTGGCAGGCATAGATTTCTGCCGCCATTTTAGGATTGCGGAACATATCCATCACCCCGTGATAACAGATCCGGTCGCCGCTTCCAAAATCTTTGTGGGTATGATAGTCAAACATACACCAGCCAAAACTTCCTGCAATATCTGTCTGACCTGCCGCCCCCTCCAGCACATTGGCATGGCGGATGGCATGAGAAGTCTGATGTTCCTCACAGTCATAGGCCTTCGTTGGATACATATGCCCGTTATACTCTGAGATCAGATAGGCTTTTTTAGGATCCGGCGTAACGCTTAACTTTTTTTCACAGCCTGGAGTTCTGCCATCGTGGGAAAAATCATTGTAGGTATACACATCTTCCAGCAGACTGCTCTTTTTGATAAATCGGACGCCCCCAGTGGGACGGTACGGGTCTAATTTATGTGCCATATCATTGGTTCTTCGGTAAAATGCATCGTCATCCTGAGATTCATTGATCCGCACGCCCCAGAGAATAATAGAGGTGTGATTGCGGTACTGCATCACCATATCCCGCACATTTTTCACCGCCTGGTCCTTCCAGGCCTGATCGCCGATATGCTGCCATCCGGGAATCTCTGTAAACACCAGAAGACCGATCTCGTCGCACCGATCCAGAAAATAGTGGGATTGAGGATAGTGAGAAGTCCGCACTGCGTTCAGTCCCAATTCTCTTTTTAAGATATCTGCATCTAATTCCTGCATAGATCTTGGCATGGCATACCCCACATAGGGATAGCTCTGGTGACGGTTCAGCCCCCGAAGTTTTACTTTTCGATCGTTCAGGTAAAATCCATCCGTCTTAAACTCTGCTTTTCGAAATCCGCAAACCACCACTTTTTCGTCCAATACCTTTTCTCCCTGCACCAGTTCCGTCTTGATCTCATAGAGGGCCGGATGTTCCGTATCCCAAAGTTCCGGCGCCTGCACCCGAAATGATGTTCTGCATTTCTTCCCTTTTATGCCTTCTTCCCATACCTTTTGGTAATCTTCACTTCCCTTTCTGCGGATATACTGCCGCAGAATGCAGTCTTTGGCCTCTTCTTTCCAACGAGTCTCGGTAAAGGCCCAGACTTTGGGCCTCGCCCCCGTTTTTACCTTGCTGTGGACAAACACATCCCGCAGATAATTCTGCTCTTTCACATCCAGATATACGTCCCGATAAATTCCTCCGTAAGTCATGTAGTCTATCACGTGGCCAAAGGGAGGAATATTGACGCTCTCCCTGCTGTCCACCTTTACCACCAAAATATTTTCTTCTCCTAATTTTAGATTTCTGGTAAGCTCCATAGACCAGGCAGTATAGCCGCAGTGATGCTCCCCTATCTTTTTCCCATTTAAAAACACTTCGCTTTCATGAGCCGCCCCGTCTACGGTCAAAATTACCCGCCTGCCCTGCCAACTCTTTGGCGCGTAGATCTTCCGGCGGTATCCGCTGACCATCTGATAAATCTTTTCATCAAAATAGTGAAAGGGCACTTCTTTACAAGTGTGGGGCAGCCGCACCGACGGAAGATTTTGATCGTTATAATCTGCCTGCTGCATACTCTCCTCATACTGCTGGGTAAATTTCCAATTATCATTTATGTAGATTCGTTCTGACATATTTTCCTCCTTATGTCTCTGCTTTTCCTTCTATTTGGATTAGGGTGTCAAAAGCACCTTTGGTGCTACGCTCATCCCATATATTGTTATTGCAAACGAGTTTGCACGTCAATATATGGGATAGAGCGGGTGCGCGCACCCTTTTGACACTCTAAACCTATTTGTTAAATTCTCGCTCCTAAGCGTTACCTGCCGAGTGTCTGTACACAAATGCCATCCACCAAAATATTCACAACTTCTTCTAAAGCCTCCTGATAAGAAATCTGGTTCTGCACCAGCACATCCCGCTGAAAAAATTGTTCCAGCGAGGCTTCCAGCATCATCTTTAAAATGGGAATCCTCACGGGCCGCACTACTCCTTCCGCCATTCCCTGTTCCAAAAGAGCAATGGTAGTCTCCCAGCCTGTCTCTAAATGTTCTTCCACCTTTTGATAGATCTTGGGAAACTTATCTTTTAAAGTGTAAAGCTGCCGAAAGTCCACATCCTTATACCCTTCTGGCATAACCCCTAGAATTTTTCGTATTTTTTCCAGAGTACTCAGAGTATCGTCACAGACCACCTTTTCTTCCTCCTGTTTGATGGATGCAAACAGATAGTCCACCATGGCCAGAAACACTTCCTCTTTATCTCGGAATACGGTGTAGATGGTTTTCTTGCTGATTCCCAACTGTCTGGCCAGATCATCCATGGTAAATTTTAATCCCTTCTGGTTGAACACCTGCAAAGTTCCCTCCAGAATTTTTTCCTGTAATTGTATCTGTTCTTGTAATTCCATATGCCCTCCTCTTTAGATGAAAATCTGTTTTTGATCTTTTCATCTCTGTCGAAAACAAAAACGGAAACTGTTTTATCTTTTCTGGTTTCCTGTATTGTATCATGATACTTGATCCAACACAAGAAACTAATTAGACAAAAACAGTTTCCGTTTTTTATGAAATAGTTACAAATTTTTGCGACTCCCCCATGGAAAGATCAACTCAAAATATAGAAAATTACCACAATTGCCTGGCAATAAATTTTAACTGATTTTTACATTTATCTACTGACTTATTCACACTTACCCTCAATCTGTCAATTACTTTTGTTTCTCCCTCTTTCAACAACTCCATAGGTTTTGATTCAAAGGAAGAAATACGCCCAGATCCTAAAAAATCATCAAGCATAAACAAATGATTCTCCGGATTATTCGTTGAAAGTAACGTCCTGTTTTTGGATAAAATATCGTATACTTTTTTTAAGTAGACCTTTGTTTGTTGATTTGGTTCATTTCTTGCTCCAGCAACAGTCGACCATCCGCAGTGAGTTAATACTACCATTTGTATTTTTGGAACATTCATATCATTTTCTGGTAAATACTTCCTAAATTCACTTTGTGGACTCGTCAAAGTATTAATCAATAATTCTAATGATTTTATCGACTGCTGATCAGTACGAACTGGTATTACCAGCGCATCTGCAGCATACCATGCAAGCTGTGTTGCCCCCGCAAAAAATGGTGATGTATCAATGATGCATTTATCTAAAGAATTTTCTGAAAGTTCACGTGTAATTTCCGTTTCCAGAGAATAGAGAATACTCTTTAGCGCTTGTTCTTTCTGTACCTGTTGCAGCCCGGAAGTTTGATTGATTGCTGTAATTAATTGAGACGGCAATAAATATAATTCTTCTGATGATGGAATATAAAAATTATTTTTATCAGAAAAATATTGATTCGTAGCACCAATATATGCCGCTACTCTTGTTGCTCTACCCAAACCCGGCACTAGATAAGGCAATAACATATCTTTTACATTCGTTTGATGACCTGCATAATAATCTTTATCATAAAAATAAGATAAGTTTCCCTGTGGACAGGTATCAACTGCCAATAAATTATCTACCAGATAACTTAAATTAAATGATAACGTCGTTTTGCCAATCCCACCACGCAGATTGCACATTGCATAAATGTGGTATTTCGGCAGTTCTATCTCATCTGCCTGATTATTCGCTATATCAAACTGTCTATTAATAATGGTATCCATCGGCATAATATGATCTCCTTTTCACGATTAGTTTTACTATTTTTTATATTTTTCGTAAAACTAATTAAAATTATACACCATTTGATCATAATGTCAACACATATCGTGCCAATTTAATAAATTTAATTTTCGCTTCAAATATTATTGAAATATCTTACCCCCAGCAGACGACAGCTTCCCTTAACAGCTCTGCACATCCCAGTACTGCTTTCCGCAACGTCAATGTCAAGAAAATTTTTATTATTTTTCTGCTTTTTCCTGATACCGCCTCCGATAATATTCCATGGTACGATATTCAATTATGTCTTTCATATGGCATTGAAAAGCCTTTCTTTGGACCACTTCTTTCAAATCTTCCCGAAGAGCCAGCACATACCCTTCTTTTTCTACAAAAAATCCTTTGCCGGATGCTTTTAGAAATCTGACGGGATTCTTTTTGATCTGGCTCAGGTGCCAGCGGTCCGTTTTGGCCTGATATTCTTCATAAGTGATTTCTTTTCCCAGATCTTTCCAATTAGTTCCCTGATCAAAAAAATCCTTCCAGCTCTCCAATACTTCCTCTTCCGTTATGGCCATTCTGATCTCTCCCCCATGATAAAAAGCAGACAGCACTGGCATTTTATAGACTTTCTGCATATCTGTGGTCTCTAACAATAAGAGAAATTCTCTTCCAATTCCATCACAGAGCTCTTTTTCCTCCTGAGACAGCTCACAGATTTCCTGCAGATAAGACAAGTAACGTCGAAAAGGATTTTCCTTGGGATGGCTCATACAGAGCTGATAGATTCCATCCTCCATATAAGTAAATAATTCCATTCTGCCAGGTCTTTTGCCATTCAGCAATTCTTTGATCCGCTCATACTCTGCCAGGATCATCTCTCGAATTGTGACTTTTCGCTTCTGCATTTCCCAAAACAGATCCATAAGCCGCAGGTCAAAATCAACGATACAATCCTCTGGAAATTCAAAATTTTCCCAAAATCCTTTCTTTCCCTTTGGATCAAAAACCTCCCGTCCGCCCTGGCATTTTTCACTCAGCAGAAAAGGGGCCCTGCCTGCCTTTTCATAATTCCCGATAAAATCCAGTACATTCAGATATGTTTTCCCTCTGCTCTTGCGCAGTCCCCTTCCCAACTGCTGTAAAAACACCACCGGGGATTCTGTAGGCCGCAAAAACAGCACCATATCCACCGCTGGAATGTCCATCCCTTCGTTGAACATATCCACGGAAAAGATCACTCGAATCTCTCCCTTTTTCAACTGTTCCACCGCAGCGTCTCTTGGTTTGGAAAATTCTCCCTGGCTGCCGCTGTAGACTGCTGCGGCGGGGATCCCCCTGTGACAGAATTCTCTGGCCATTTCCTCTGCATGAAGCCTGGAACAGCAGAATCCCAGGGCTCGCCTGGAACCATATTTTTGATAATATCGGTAAATCAAATCATATCGTTTCACATTTCCAATATAGGCCCGATTCAGTTCCTCTTCCCGATAACGTCCTTTTACCAGGCGAAATCCGCTGTAATCTGTCTCATCATAAACTCCATAATAGTGAAACGGCACCAGCATTCCCTTATTGATGGCTTCCTGCAGGGAGATCTCATAGGGCACATTGTAATCACAGATCTCATAAATATTTCTGCCATCCATCCGCTCTGGAGTGGCAGTAAGCCCCAGCAGAAATTTCGGCTGAAAATAATCAATAATCCGCCGATACTGCTCATTCACTGCATGATGAAACTCATCAATTACAAGATAGTCAAAAGAATCTCTGGCAAAATATGCCTCCTGTAAGTATTGTTCCCTTCCCAGAGAAGCCACCGACGCAAAAAGAACAGATTTATCCGTATCTTTCTGCCCCTCCCAAAAAAACCCATAATCTTCGGAATGTCTCACATTCCGAAAAGAAACCGCCGCCTGTTTTAAGATTTCCTCCCGATGAGCCACAAACAAGACCCGATTATAATTTACAGAATCAAAGGCTGCCAGATAAGTTTTCCCAATTCCAGTAGCCCCATGGATCAATCCCTTTCTGGCTCCCTCCGCCCTGCTGGATTCCAAAGCATACAACGCCTCAATCTGAACCCCTCTGGGCTGATACAGAGCTTCAACTTTCTGATTCTTTTCTTCTGCCGGATCGTACTGCCTGTTATCTTCTTCTGCTAGATCATATCGTTCCAGATCCTTTGCCACTGCAGGCCTTTTCCAGCTCTTAGAATACCGCTTTAACTCCTCATCATCAATGACAATGGCATGATGATAAAACAGGTCCTCAAAAGTCTCATAAAACAATTGAAAATTCTCTGCATCTTTTCGGCTGTCTAGACGATAATTCCATTCAATCCCAGAGGTCAGGGCGCTTCTTGACACATTGGAAGAACCAATATAGATCTCGCTTCCCTGTTTATAATGAAAAATATATGCTTTGGGATGAAAAGACCGCCGCTGATCATGGTAAAAGCGCAGATCCATTGCAGGGCCCAATTCCCTTTTCAGCAGATACAAGGCTGCCGGCTGTGTGATTCCCAGGTAATTGCCTGTCAGCAGACGAATCTGTACGCCCCGCTCTAAAGCCATCTGCAGATCTCTCAGCAAAAGGCGCACTCCTGACTCCATCAAAAAGGATACAATCAAATCAATCCGGTCAGCCTGCAGGATGCTCATTTTCAATTGAGAATACAAAAAGCGGCTTTGGTCCCTGTCTCCCGTCATCACGTCCCTGCGTTCCATGCGAAGGGCCAGATTTTCTTCCCCTACTTTTTCCGCAATATGATATTCAGCCATCGTTCCTCCCCTCTTCCTGGTCTCACATCAGAGGTAATCCAATATTCTTCCAGCTTAAACGCTCCTGTCTTTTGTACCATTTCCGTCCATTTTTCTTCCGTCATATCCAAAAAATACCGTCCATTCCGCATCCCCTCAAAGTTCCCATACTTAAAAGAAGTATAGACAATCCCCTTTTCTTTCAGGGCGGCAGCCATCCGCGGCATAACCTCTAAAAGTTCCTGGCCGGACAAATGCAAAATGGAAGCGCAGGCCCAGATCCCATCGTATGTTTCCTGTTCCTCCAACTCCTGAAACAACATATGCCGCACCGGTACTCCCGTATAACACTCCGCCTTTTGGCACAATTCCTTAGATCCATCCACAGGGGTCACCTGATATCCTCGTTCCATAAAATACCGTGTATCCCTGCCGGAACCGCATCCAAAGTCTAAAATATGAGCTTTGAGAGGTATTTTTTCTAAAAATCTTTCCTGCATCTCTTTAAAGTCAACATCCACCGTACTTTTAGCAAATTCCGAGGCATGTTGATCGTAATATGCAATTGTTTTGTTCTGTTCAAATTCCATAGATCCACCCTCTGTCTGTTTTCCCACTCAGGTCTCCTCTCCTCGCGCAGTCCACTTCGAAAAGCTCCCGCGCAATTATTATACCACAAGTATGCTGAATTTCGGTAGAAAATACGTTGTCTTTTTCCCTTGTTTGTGGTATACTAAATATATCTAAATAGAAATTTTCTATATAGATATATTTACTCAAAGTTACAGGAGGTTGATGATTGGACAACAAAGGTGGTTTTTATATTACACAGATTAAGCAGCTGCAGGATAGAATCTTTGAAAAACTGCTGTTTGAAAATGGTATTCCCATCAGCGGCGCCCAGGAACGTATCTTATCTGTACTCTGGCAGAAAGATCATATGACCATCGGTGAAATCAGCAAAGCAACTTCTCTTGCCAAAAACACCGTTTCCATTGTGGTTAATGGCATGGTCACAAAAGGAATTCTACAGAGAAACTGCAACCCCAACAACCGTCGTCAGGCGATTGTTTCACTTACCGATTACGCAAGATCAATACAGCAGGAATGTAAAATTGCTTCACAGCAGATGAATGAAATTTTTTACGCAAAGTTTACGAAAGAGGAACAGCTTTTATTTGAAAATTATCTTACCAGAATACTTGATACGCTTATAAAAGCAGAACATACCAATAATTAGTTTCAGGAGGATTTCAAATGGAGATTAGAGAGCATATTTACGATTTTATTCAGAAACAGCGGGTTGCTTTTATCGCATCTATTGACGAGGAAGGCTTTCCCACTATGAAGGCAATGTTTGTACCGCGTAAGATAGAAGGCGACAATTTTTACTTTGCAGCGAATGCTTCTTCTCTTCGGACTCAACAATTTTTAAAGAATCCAAAAGCAAGTATCTATTTCTGCAGCAACGGCAGATTCCGCTATGAAGGACTTATGCTCACAGGAACCATGGAAGTGTTAAAAGATTTTGCAACCAAACAGGAACTCTGGCGTAACAGCGATACCATGTTTTATGCCGGCGGCGTCACAGATCCTGATTATTGTGTTTTGAAATTTACCGCAAGAAAAGGCCGTCATTATTTTAATTTGGAAACTGAGAATTTTACTCTTGACGCCTGAATCCTATCAGAACAAAGTGGGCAGGCCCACTCCATCTCCCCTAACCTCTCACTCATGAGGAGCCTGGACACTTAGCGCGACGAGCACAGTTGCGAAGGAATATAATACGACGGGTGCGAGTGCGCCTATTATTTTTCTCTTATAGGAAAGATACTTTTACACGTTAGCGTAACAAGGTCTTTCCTATAAGACAAGAAAGGGGATGTGAAAAAAGTCTCTTAACAAAAAAGAACACTTTCAGGAATAAAACCTGGAGGTGTTCTTT
>JAAWBG010000014.1 GCA_022792535.1 Lachnospiraceae bacterium | reverse complement strand
GGCTATTCCAGGGGGAAAGGGGGAGGTATACGCTTTTTTAAGATAGAGCTGAATTTTTAAGACAAAAAAGAGGAGCTGTGAAAAATGGTGTTTCAATCACTCCATTTTTTCACAGCCCCTCCGCCTGCGGCGGACCGCTCCAGCGGTTCATTTCCTTTCCGCCGCAGTGCGATAATTCTTTTTTCTTTTATAGGGAAGACACTTTCACACGTTAGCGTGACAAGGTATTTCCTATAAGAGAAAAAATCATAAATTTTCATTGACAACACCAAGAAAACCAGTCATAATACATTTATAAAACCCTTATGGGCGTGGATTTTTAAAGAGAGATCTTTTTTCGCCACACAATTACCTTTGGTAGTTGTGTGGCTTTTTTTGTACAAAAAGTCTCTATCGTCTATTATCATTTAGATTTCAAAAGGAGGAGAAATTTATGGACCAGACATTTATGAAAGAAAAAAAGATACTGCCCCTGGTGTTGTCCATGTCCCTTCCCATGGTCATCTCCATGGCGGTAAATTCTCTGTACAACATTGTGGACAGCTATTTTGTGGCAAAATTAAGTGAGGACGCCATGACGGCACTGGCCCTTGTCTACCCAGTGCAGAATCTGATCAACGCCATTGCCATCGGTTTTGCCATTGGAATCAATGCCTGCGCCGCCTTTTATCTGGGCGCAGACCGGCAGGAGCAGGCAGATGAGGCTGCTTCTCAGGGAATGCTTCTCAATTTTTTCCACGGCGTTGTTCTCTCTGTTATATGTATTGCCGGAATGCCCATATTTTTAAAAATGTTTTCTTCTGATGAGGCTGTCGTCAGTCTTGCCCTGACTTATGCCAACAGAGCTTTTCTGTTTGCCGTCTTTATCACGCTGGGACTTTCCTTTGAGAAGATTTTCCAATCAGTAGGCCGAATGAAAGTATCCATGTTTTGTATGATGTGCGGATTTGTCACCAATATTATCCTGGATCCCCTGATGATCTTCGGCGCCGGCCCCTTCCCTGCCCTGGGAATCGCAGGAGCCGCCTATGCCACCGGAATCGGCCAGTGTTTTTCTCTGCTGGTTTACCTCTTATTTTACTTTTTCCGTCCCATTCCGGTAAAAATAAAGCGAAGCGCCCTTTCCCCCAACAAGGAAGTGATCGGCAGAATGTATGCCATCGGAATTTCCGCCACTTTGACCATGGCCCTTCCTTCCCTGCTGATCTCTGTATTAAATGGAATTCTTTCCACCTTTTCCAGTGCTTATGTGCTGGTGCTGGGAGTCTACTATAAACTGCAGACATTTATCTATCTGACTGCCAACGGCATCATTCAAGGCATCCGGCCTTTGATGGGCTACAATTATGGCGCTGGAGAACAGGAGCGCGTCAAGGAGATCTATCAAACTTCCCTGAAACTGATTATGGGAGTTATGCTGATCGGCACTCTGCTTTCCTGGATCATACCGGAACAATTAATTGGATTGTTCACTTCGAATCCAGAGACCATACAAATCGGCGTCACTGCCCTGCATATCATCAGTCTGGGCTTTATCGTCTCTGCTGTCTCTGTCACCAGCTCCGGCGCATTGGAGGGACTTGGAAAAGCTGTTCCAGCTCTCTATATCTCCCTGCTCCGCTATGTGGTGATTATTCTGCCTGCTGCATTCCTGTTCAGCCGGTTTTTTGGGGCGGCAGGCGTATGGTGTGCTTTTTGTTTTTCCGAATTTGTCACCGCCGGATGTTCCCTGGTAATCTACAAAAGGGCAGTTCATTGACAACTGCCCTTTTCCCCTACAGCAATTCTCTTAACATCTGATTTACCACACCGGGGTTTGCCTTCCCTTTCATGGCTTTCATCGTCTGGCCCACCAGAAATCCAATGGCTTTTTCTTTCCCATTCCGGTAATCTTCCACAGATTTTGGGTTGTTCTGGATCACCTGCTCTATGGTCTCTTTCAGTTCCCCTTCGTCGTTGACCGTCTTAAGGCCCTGCTTTTCCACATAAGAAACCGGGTCCGTATCTTCCGCAAATATTTTTTCAAACACCTCTTTCGCCACGGTATTGCTGATACTGCCTTCCTCCGTAAGCCGGATCAAATTTGCTAAGTTTTCTGGAGAAAAACGAATCTCTTCCGGTTCCATCTCCTGCTCTCTTAACAGACGCATGGTCTCTCCCATCAGCCAGTTACTTACTTTTTTAGGCTTCCCGCAGAGTTTTGCCGTCCTTTCAAAAATATCAGACAGATGCTTGGAGCCTGTGATAATCTGGGCGTCATAATCTGGAAGTCCGTATTCTTGCCGATAGCGGTTTCTTTTTTCTGGCTGAAATTCCGGCTGTCTGGCTCTTATCTCTTCGATCCATTCTGTACGGATCATTAAGGGAACCAGGTCTGGTTCTGGAAAATACCGATAGTCCTGAGCGTCTTCCTTACTCCGCATAGGATAAGAATCCCCTTTATTGTCGTCCCATCTTCTGGTTTCCTGAACCACCTTTTTTCCTTCTTCCAAAAGATCAATCTGGCGGTTTTTCTCATGTTCAATGGCTCTCGCAATGGCCTTGAAGGAATTCAGATTTTTCATTTCCGTACGAGTTCCAAAGGGTTCCGTTCCTGCTTCCCGCACCGAAAGATTTACGTCCGCCCGCATGGAGCCTTCATTTAATTTACAATCAGAAGCCCCCAGATATTGAATAATCATCCGCAGTTTTTCCAGATAGGCAATTACCTCTTCTGCAGAACGCATATCCGGTTCTGATACAATCTCGATCAGCGGCACCCCGGAACGGTTATAATCCACCAGAGAACAGTCCTCCCATTCGTCATGAATCAATTTTCCAGCGTCTTCTTCCATGTGAATCTCATGGATTCCAATAATCTTTTTCCCTGCCGGCGTTTCGATCTCCACTCCGCCCTCCTGGCAGATGGGCAGATATAACTGAGAAATCTGATAGTTTTGAGGATTATCCGGGTAAAAATAATTTTTCCGGTCAAATTTACAATTCTGTGTGATGGAACAGCCTGTGGCAAGCCCTACTGCTATGGCATATTCCACTACTTTTTTGTTGAGAACAGGCAGGGACCCCGGCATTCCAGTACAGACTGGACAGGTATGGGTATTGGGGGCTCCTCCAAATGTTGTGGAACATCCGCAGAAAATCTTTGTCTTTGTGGCCAGTTCCACATGGACTTCCAGCCCAATGACCGTTTCATATTCTTTTCTCATGGCCTCTCCTCCTGTTTCTTTCCTGTCAATGCTTCTCCATCTGCTATTTTTTTATCTGCTGTCTTTCTATCTTCTGTCTCTTCCTCTGTTGTTTTTCCATTTTCTGCTAAGGGGCTTCTGTTCCTCTCTCTAGTCTGTTCATAGGCATAGGCTGCCTGAATGATTTTCTTCTCCTGAAAGCAATCGCCAATTAATTGAAGACCAATAGGCAGACCTTTGGAATCCATGCCGCAAGGCAGCGTAATTCCAGGCAGTCCCGCCAGATTCAAAGAAACCGTATAGATATCCCCCAGATACATTTTTAAAGGATCCCCAAGACTTTTTCCCAATTCCGGCGCAGTGGAAGGGGCCGCAGGCCCCAGAATCACATCATAAGACGCAAACGCCTGATCGAAAGCCTCCTTGATTAAGGCTTTTGTCCCCAGAGCCTTCAGATAATAGGCGTCGTAATAACCGGAACTCAGCACAAAGGAGCCTAACATAATCCGCCTTTTTACCTCTGGGCCAAATCCTTCGGATCTGGATTTCTTGTACATCTGGTGAAGACCTTCATACGCTTTGGCTCGATGCCCGTATTTCACCCCGTCAAACCGGGCCAGATTGGAACTGGCCTCTGCACAGGCAATCACATAATAAGCCGGAATAGCATATTTCACCAGTCCCAGATCAAATTCCTCCACAACCGCTCCCTGGTCTTCTAAAACTTTTGCCGCCTCCAATACTGCTTTTCTCACAGAATCATCCAGTCCCTCTCCCAGGTAATCTCTGGGGATTCCAATTTTCATTCCTGTGATATCTGTTTTTAACGCCGCAGTGAAATCTGTCTCTTTCCGTTTCAATGAGGTGGAATCCTTTTTATCATAGGAAGCGATAGTCTCCAATATAGCCGCACAGTCAGACACGTCCTTTGCCACCGGGCCGATCTGGTCCAAAGAGGAGCCATAGGCAATCAATCCATACCGGGACACCGTTCCATAGGTAGGTTTTAATCCAGTGACGCCGCAGAAGGCGCTGGGCTGTCGAATGGAACCCCCCGTATCAGATCCAAGCGCATAAAAACATTCTTCTGCCGCCACTGCCGCACAGCTTCCGCCAGAAGATCCTCCTGGCACATGATTTAGATTCCATGGATTCTTAGTGGCTCCAAAAGCAGAGGTCTCGGTGGTGCTTCCCATGGCAAATTCATCCATATTCGTTTTCCCAAGAATGACTGCTCCTGCCTCCTGTAACTTTAAAACTGCCTCTGCTGTGTAAATGGGCACAAAATTTTCCAGCATTTTAGAACTGCACGTGGCAGCCATTCCTGCAATGCATATATTGTCTTTTACAGCAGCAGGAACGCCAGCCAAAGGCCCCGTCAACTCCCCTCCGTCTATTCTCTGCTGTACCTGCTCTGCCTGCTGCAAGGCGGATTCTGCATCGAGGGTCACATAGCTGTTTACCTCTTTTTCCACCTGCTCTATCTGATCCAGCACTGCCCAAACTGCCTCTGATACCCGGATCTCTCTCTGTTTTATCTTCTCTGCAAGCTGTACTGCAGTAAAGTCTCTGATCTCTCTTATTTTCATTGGTTTCCCTCTTTCTATCACGACATTCTGACTAACTGTTACCTTCTCTCTGTCAGCCTTACTGCTCTATCGGGCGCCTGGCACCAGATAACTTCCATCTCTGACTTCCGGCGCATTTTTCAGCATATTCTCCCGGTCGTTCTGATGGATCACCACATCTTCACGGAACACATTACTGATGGGAAACACATGGGACATAGGCTCTATTTTTGAAGTGTCAAGCTCTTTTAATTGATCCATATAATCCAGCATCTCTTCCATGTCTTTTTTGGCCTGTTCCTTTTCCTCCAAAGATAATTCCAATTTTGCAAGGATTCCTACATATTCAATGGTCTCATCTGAGATCACATTCTTTTTTCTATCTTCTATTTTCTCTTCCGCTTTCTTTTCTTCCTTTTTCAATCTTCCGTCCTCCTCATCTTTGATCTTCCCACGCACTTTCCAAAATTTAATCTTTGATCTTCCCATGCACTTTCCGAAACTTAATCTCTGATCCTCCCATGCACTTTCCGAAACTTAATCTCTGATTTTCACATGTACTTCCCGAAGCTGCTGCTCTGTCACTTCGCTGGGAGCGCCGCACATTAGATCCTGAGCATTTCCATTCATGGGATAAACAATTACTTCCCGGATATTTTCTTCTCCCCGCAGCAGCATAATCATACGATCTATCCCTGGCGCCATTCCTGCATGGGGCGGAGCCCCAAACTGAAATGCCTGATACAAAGCGCCGAATTTCTTTTTCAAGGTCTCCTCATCATATCCTGCAATTTCAAAGGCCTTGACCATGGTCTGCAGATCATGGTTTCGAACTGCACCGGAAGACAATTCTACGCCATTGCATACAATATCGTACTGGTAGGCCAGAATTTCCAAAGGATCTTTCGTCTCCAACGCCTTCAAACCTCCCTGGGGCATGGAAAAAGGATTGTGAGTAAATCCCATCTGTTTTGTCTGGGGATCCCGCTCGTACATGGGAAAATCGTTGACATAGCAGAAACGATAAGCATTCTTTTCCAAAAGATCCAGCTTTTCTCCCAGCTCTGTTCGGATCATGCCTGCATAATAGGCCGCCCGCTCCTTTTGGTCTGCCATAAAAAAGATGGTATCCCCTGTTTCCAGCCCGGCAGTCCGGCGAAATTCTTCTTTGAATTCTTCTGGAATAAATTTGTCGATAGGTCCTTTATAACTTCCATCTTCCATCACTTCCAGATAACCCAGCCCGCCCATGCCAAGGTCTGTGGCAAATCTCAGAAGTTTCTCATGAAAGCTCTTGGACATTTCCGCATGTACTCGAATAGCTCTCACTGTTTTTCCCAAAAAAGGTTTGAAGGTGCATTTCTGGAAAAATTCTGTCAAATCTATAATCCGCAGGGGATTTCTCAGATCTGGTTTATCGGTGCCAAACTCTTCCATAGCCTGTCGATAGCTGATCACCGGGTAAGGCCCCTTCGTCACAGCGCTTCCCTCTGGCGCAAATTTTTCAAAGACAGCGGACAATACCTCTTCTCCTACCTGAAATACGTCTTCCTGATGGGCAAAGCTCATCTCAAAATCAAGCTGATAAAATTCTCCCGGCGAACGGTCTGCCCTGGCGTCCTCATCCCGAAAACAAGGAGCAATCTGAAAATATTTGTCAAATCCAGACACCATCAACAATTGTTTGTACTGCTGAGGCGCCTGAGGCAGCGCATAAAATTTTCCTTTGTATTTTCTGGAAGGCACAATATAATCTCTGGCTCCTTCTGGAGAAGAGGCGCAAAGAATCGGCGTCTGGATCTCCAAAAACCCCATCTCTGTCATCTTCTCCCGCAAATAAGAGATCACCTTGGAACGAAAGACCATGTTGTCTTTCACCTTCTGATTCCTCAGGTCCAGATAACGGTATTTTAACCGAACGTCTTCCCGCACTTCTTTGCTGGTCATCACCTCAAAAGGCAGGGCCTGATACACCTCTCCCAAAACTTGAATCTCCTGAGCCTCCAATTCAATAGTTCCTGTGGGAATTTTGGGATTGTAAGTATCTTCTTCCCGTTTCTCAATCAGTCCCTTGATAGAAACTGCCTGTTCCTTGCGGATTCCATCCAGAAGATTTCCATCCCGGACTACGATCTGCATCACTGCATACATATCCCGCAGATCTATAAAAGATACTCCGCCGTGATCCCGGATATTTTCCACCCATCCGGCTGCCCGAATTGTCTTTCCAATATCCTGTTCGCTTATCTGATCCAATGTAAGGTCTCTGTAACTTCTGCTCATAATTCCCACTCCTTTTCTGTGCTGTAAATACGTTGTTTCAGCTGCATGCTTCCCTTGTAGAAGAAACAACGCCCCGGAATACTTTCGTATTCCGGGGCGAATCTTTCAAAATTAATCCGCGGTACCACCCGCATTGAGAAATCCAGCCTCTTGTTCTCATGGATATTCATGAGAACAGGCCGCTCCTCCACTCTTATGCTTAACGCGCACAACGTACTAACCTACTTGGAGACTGCAGAACTCATAAAGTTCTGAGCCTGAATTGTTCAGCCAGTCTGCTCCAGAGTGTTCCCTTTATCTTCTCTTCCCAATGGCGCTCTCAGTCGGTGACGCCATATTCCTGTCGGCCTCTGAAAACAAGAGTCTCCTTCAACGCTTTTCTATACTGATATTTTTGTTAGGTGCTATCTTAGCACAGTTTTTTTTATTTGGCAAGAAAAATTTTATTTTTTATCCAATTCAGCCTTAGCCTGGTAAGGCGCGTTTTGCGAATTTTTTATGGGCGTGGGCTGAACTGCTGTCGTTCAGCCTTTCTCGTTCCAGAGCCCTCTTTCTTCCAAAATATCCTGCAGTTTCCGCTTAGCTCTCATGGAAATATGCCTGACATTATCCGGCGTCGTGCCTAGTTCCTCTGCAATCTCCTGGACCGGTACTTCATGATAATACTGTAGAATCAGTACTTCCTTGTAAGAAGATTTTAGATTTTTCAGCAAGCCTGCCATCGCCTCTTTTAATTCTTCTTTCTCTAGCTCTTTGTCCAGACCTTTCTCAAAAATCTCTCCCTGCTGCCACTCTTCTAATCCACTATCTTCCTGTATATTTTTCCGCTTACACAGATTATAAGCTCTGCGTCTTACCGTTGTATTGATATAGCTCCAGACTTCATATGGTTCCCTGCCCATAATTTTATCCAAATGATCTACCAATACTAAAAATACTTCGTGTACAATATCCTCCGCATCTGATTCATTTTTCAGAATCCCAACAGCAGTATAAAACATCCTATCTCTGTATTTTTTATAAATAGATTTAAAAAACTCCTTTTCCTCTTCCGTTTCCAGTAAAAGCAGGTATTGAAACATGTCTCCCCTCCAAAACGCTCCCTTTTCTCCTTTGTATTTGCCCTTCCAAATTTTCTTTGCATTAGATTCTACACACTGTCCGAAGTGTTTTCAATCCCGACACTGGCAAACTCAGGGAATATTTTCTTGGATTCCGAGAATATTTCATTTTATAGTACGAAAATAACGGTTTTATGAAGTTAACTCTTTTTATGAATTTCTTGACAATGATAAGGAATAGGCCCCCACTTTTTTTGAAAATCCTCTCCCCGGTTGTCAATAAATCCTGGTCTTATTCTAAATTCTGAAGTATTGTGATAATACACATCTAAAATTTTCTGCAAAATCAGTTGAAATCCCATGGCTCGTTTTTCTCCTTCATACTCAAACAACAAGTAATGGGCTTCTTTTTTGTCTCCTGACCGCTTTTTATACAATCCCCATTCTGCTAAAGAACCTACAAAATCCACCATTTCATCGTAAAAAAGCGGTTTCCTTCCTGTATAGAATTCCTCCAATTTTCGGTAAGTCTGTTCTCCCTTTTTCCAATTCGTCAAAGGTTTTTTATTCTGTTCTCCATACTTATCTTCTATGGAAATCAAGGCTGTAAAAGGACTTTTCGCCTTCTTTCCATTTCCCAATTTATGAGGGCAGAGTCTGGCTGCCTTCATAAGGGCCTCTGTCTCTGGCTGTATGTATCTCTGACGCAGATATTTTTTGACAGACAAGATCGCCGTCACTCCTTCCGGCGGTACGATTACACTGTCTCCAAATTGCTGATACACTGGGTAATGAGCAGTATCGTATACCAGAATATCCAATTGGCTGGATATCTCATGCTCATCTTTTTTCCTGGCCCCGCTGTTTTTCCCGCACACCACTGCCGGACGTAAGATAAAGCCTGTTAAAACTTCCAAATCCTTGGGCAGATAACGCCGCAGATATTCCCGTATCAAGTGTTCCACATATCTGCCATCTTCCCCTCTGTGAGCGGCTCCGCAGTCTTTCTCAGAGGGAAGCAAGATCTGAAACTGCTGATAAGTTTCCAGCAAAGCCTCCATTTCCCTGGACCAATATTTTTTAATTCGCTGATCTGCCATCTTATGTTTCCCCCAATATCCCTGAAAGATGTTCCAAAATCTTTTCCAGATTCTGAATCTTTCTGTGAATTTTTCTATCATAATCTGTATTTCCATGTTCCACTCTCGCAAGCTGAATCAAAAACGAACGATAACCTGCCACATAATGTGCCAGGCTTTCGACATTTTCAAAGGAAATCTTTGTTCCATCTGATTTTTTCATATTCTTTTGATTCAGATTCTGCAGGATTTCCTTCACATTTCTGTTCTTATCCACTTCAAATTTTCCTGCAAACACACTTTTCTCAGCGGCATTGGATTTCCCTTCTGGTTCCTCCCTCTTCTTAGCAGCGGCGGGTTTCCTTTCCAGTTCCTCCCTCTTCTGGGCAGCGTCAGATTCCTTTTCAAACTTTATCCTTTTATCAAACTGACAGATCACCTCATTGATATTTTTTAATTTCTTTCGGGATAAGTGTACGTCCTCCTGAATCACATATCCTGACAGAGAAATATTGCCTTTCTGATAAATGGTCTTTTTTTCATTACAGCAAAAACCACCATCTGCCAAAATATGGCTGATCATCCGCTTAAAATTCTTATTCTCTCTGAAATTAAATCCCAGGGAAGAAAACAACAGATCGTCCGCGTATCTGGTATAAAAAATTTCTCGCTTCTGTTCCTTCTGGTAGGCTCTGCAGTATTTGCGGATGCGCTGATCCAATCGACAAAACACCAGATTGGACACCGACGGAGAAGTCAAAAACCCCTGAGGCACCGTCCCTTTCCAGGTGCAAAGGGCTGTTATCTCATCCAGGATACCAGATTCATTTTCGCCCTCTCCCGACTCTTTCTTTTCCTCACCGGAATCTGTCTCTTCTCCCTCTCTCACAAAACTTTTCAGACTCTCCTCTAAAAGTTCCACAGAAATAGAATCGAAGAAATTTTTAAGGTCCATCCGCAGAAAGTACTCATGACCTATATGCTCTTCTAAAAAGTTCAGATAAGAACTTCCTCTTACAAATCCTTTTGCGCTGGGACACACGGGCAGTTTCGATAAAAAATTCCTCTGCAGTTTTTTCTGTAATTTCTCCAGTTCACATCCTGACTCCACCGAAACAATCCTTCGAAATCCTGACTGTTTCGGCAGTTTTATCTCACTGCACACCTGAGGCTTCTGGGCTTTTGCCTTTTCCAGCTCCTCCTGGTCAGATTCCAATACTTTATGTAAAAAATATTCATAAGAATATAAGATCATAGCATTTCCCCTTTGTTCCCCTAGAAAAATAGAACAGACAGGCACTCTCTCAAAAATTCGTTAGAAGTAATGTGCATTCAGCTTTGCTGAATGCAAAAATCGGGCAGGCATACACCGCATCCGCCCATATGCTCTCCTCCAAGCACTTCCAAACACCCTGGATGACTGGTTTGTAACACCCTCAGGGCTCCGCCTCTTACCGGGAAAGACAGATTGCTGCCTGTCTGCTATTTTCTCTCAAAATCATTTTGCAGTACCGCAAAATCTCGTATTTCATTAAGATGATAATCCTGCCGCCATATCAATAAATTGTGCCAATTCCGGGAAATCCTGGACAAATTGTCTCTTTAAATCCCTTTTCTGTTTGGAATCACTGCACCAAACTTCAAAACTTTTTCGATTTAATTCCTTCCAGGGGATTTCTGTCCAGTTCGAAAAATAAAAATGCAGCCATTGGCTGACCCAGTCTGTCTTTTTTATCTTATGCTCTGTTAATGCCTGTTTTAATTCTGGGTAAATATCTTTGTTTTTCTTGATAATCTGTCCTGATTTCAACAGAAAATCGCTTTTCCCGCAAAATAAAAGCCGCAGAAAATTCACCTTATCGGTAATATTATACAACAATCCAAAGGCATTTTCCACTAATTTCCATTTTCCTGTCTGTTCTAAGTATGAAATGATCTGGGTATAATTGCCAGCGTTAATCAAGGTTCCTTCTATGGTTGTTTTCACTGGGAAAATACGATAATTTGCATAATAAGCTTTGATCTCCTGAATCAGATCATAATAGTTTTCATCTTCCGAAGCATAAAAGGGCCTGAGACTGGAAAAACAGCATTTTTCGCACATGGTCTGAATCCTTTTCCGCTTCTGAACCGTCCGATTCCGCTTAGCTCCGTAGTAATACTTTTCTTTTTCCGCCACAAATCTGTAATCTTCTTTCCACTTCATCCGCAATGTTTCCTCATTCCATTCCAGAATTTTATCCATATCCAGCAATGCGGCCATAGGCACGCTGTAATGACGGGCGGTGGTATCCACAATCCGATAGATTACTTTATCGCTCATGCCCTTGATGATTTCTGTCTGTTTTAATATAGGAAACAGTTGTCTTAAATATGGATTCTGCAACAATTCCAGTTCCGTCTCCCCTTCCACCAGAATCAAAATCTTGGCAAAAAACGCATTGGCATGGTGTTCTGTAAGAAAATATTTTTCCCGTTTTTCGTCCTCAGAAAACATGTTAAGCAGGCACAGATGGGAATAATCTCCACGTTTATATACTTGATAAATAGCGGCGTTCTTCTGCTCCTTTACCAAAACATTTTTCACCAGTCTGGGAGAATGAGTGGCAGCCAGAATCACCATATCGTCCACGCATTCAAACAGCACGTCCGCCAGTTCATCAATCATATGAAAATGCAAAGAGATCTCCGGCTCATCCATCAAAAGCACCGGTTCTTTCATTTTCGTGCTTCCCATGGCGCTGAGCACATACAATAAAAGGCTGATATAATTATAGCTGTTGGTTCCGTTGGAAAAACCGTCTAAACTATGACCCGTATAAGAAAACTTCCCGCCGTTGTAATACATTTTCGCCAGATTTTCCGAAAATTCACCCAATGTATATCTTACTGGTTCCACCTGAAGCCTCTGGAAAATCTTTTTCAGCTGCTGCAGCCTTTTGGCCAGTCTTTCATCCTTTTCTATCTCCTCTGCAGTGTGTTTCTGAAGTTCCTTTCCCATTTCTGCCTGAGGTTTCATAAAATCTCCAATATAGCCCCAAAGTTCCTCCCAGTCCACCAGATTGATCTCCCTGGCGTCCAGACGGTACAAAGGATAGAGATGATAGAGCACCTTCCGCTTATCGCTTCCCAGATTCCACATAACTTTACCGCCCTTTATCTGAGTCATGGTCAGCGAAACCTTTCCATTCTGCTGGATGCTCTCTATCATTTTGTAATAAGGAAGATACGTCTCCTTCCCCTCTTTCCGATTCTTTCTGCTTCGAATCAAGATCTTGCTCATATCATAGACCATGGTGATCTCCACCTGATCGTTCAGCGGATTATTTTCATCAAAAATCTGATAGGAAGGACGCTGTGCAATCATATTCTCATAAAAATATAAGATCGCTGACAAAATGTTTGTCTTGCCGCTTCCATTTTCTCCCAGCAAAAGATTCATCTGCCTCAATGTGATTTTATAGTCACGAATTGATTTATAATTTTTGATGTGGATTTCTTCTAATCCCATGTTCTTTGATCTCTCCTCTTTGGTACTGGATTTTCGGTAATTACAAAACCCTGTGGCCTTCTAAATTTTATAGTTCTGCAACTGCCGGTCCCTGCTTTTTATTCTTATTCCTGATCGTAATACTCCTCTAGAAAATGATGTTTTACCCCTTGCTTTTTATAGGCAATAATCGTACTCAGATTCACATTTTCCACACTTTTAAAAATATTTCCTTCCACAAAGGGATTGACTTTTTTCATCTCTGCAATCAGCTCTTTGATCTCTAACCGTTTGGACAGATTCTCTTCGCTCTCCTGAGCTGACGCACAGTTTTCCGTAAACCGGCAGGCGCATCTTAAAAACTGCAGATGATTGTAATCCCGCCAATGTTCAATATCTTTTTCCCGTATATAATACATCGGCCGAATCAGCTCCATTCCCGGAAAATTAGTGCTGTGCAGTTTCGGCATCATAGTCTGTATCTGGCCCCCATATAACATTCCCATCAAGATTGTCTCGATCACATCGTCATAGTGATGGCCCAATGCAATCTTGTTGCATCCCAATTCCTGGGCCTTGTGGTACAGATGGCCTCTCCGCATCCGAGCACAGAGATAGCAGGGAGATTTTTCAATCTCGTAGACTGCGTCAAAAATGGAAGACTCAAACATAGTGATAGGCAGATCCATTTTCGCCGCATTGTGCTCGATCATCTCCCGGTTTGCCTGGGCATAACCTGGATTCATCACCAAAAATTCCAGTTCAAAGGAAACCTTTCTGTGACGCTGCAGTTCTTGAAAAAGTTTTGCCATCAACATGGAATCCTTGCCCCCGGAAATGCAGACTGCAATCCTGTCTCCTTCCTGTACTAACTCATAGTCACGCACCCCTTTGGCAAATTTAGAAAACAATTGTTTGTGGAATTTTTTGCGTATGCTTTTCTCAATTTCTTCTGCCTGATTTTCTGGTTTTTCCATGATCTTTTCCCTCTGCTATGCTTTCTATTTATCGTTTTTGCAAAAGCGGTTCGGACACCAAAAGGTGGGCAAAAATTTAAAATTCACCTTTCGACACCTGAATCTTTTCAAGTAAATCAAATATGCATATTATTATATTCGCTTCTTGATATAATAGCAAGATACAATCTCCTTCACAAAGGACAATCAATTTCCAAAACTTCATCGATCCTTTTTGACAATGCAGACACATATGGGATATACTAAGAAAATAATACGGATACTGAATCTCTGATATCTGTCAGATACAAAGATATAAATAGATAATTGCGAAACTCAGCAATTGTACTAATTTCATGTACAATTCGAAAAATTTGAATATAAATATTTTCTCATACAAAAGGTGAGAAATGCATTTTGGCACCATGGAAGCGTACTCAAGAGTATCCCTTGATGCCATGCGGCAAAATAAGGAAAAGACTCAAAGGACCATAGAAGCCTTTGCTGAATATGGTTCTTCGTAGTCAGAGGCTCGCTGGAATGTTCGGTGCGTCCAGCATTTCGGCCTTTTGTATG
>JAAWBG010000013.1 GCA_022792535.1 Lachnospiraceae bacterium | reverse complement strand
ATCGCCAAACGGTAAGGCAACGGACTCTGACTCCGTCATTTCAAGGTTCGAATCCTTGTGGGCCAGTTTGGAACCCATCACAAGTGTGATGGGATTTTTTATCTTATTAGGATTAGAGTGTCAAAAGCACCTTTGGTGCTACGCTCATCCCATATATTGTTATTGCAAACGAGTTTGCGCATCAATATATGGGATAGAGCGGGTGCGGCGCACCCTTTTGACACCCTAATCCTTATTAGGAAATTCCTTCGGATTTCCTACAAGATAAAATAGAATTATCGCACTGCGGCGGAAAGGAAAGGAAAGGAACCGCGGGAGCGGTCCGCTGCAGGGGACGGGAGCAATCTTGCTTCCTGCCCGATTGAAAAAACGGAGGAAATCATGTATAGTTTTGATAGCAGAGTTCGTTACAGTGAAGTGGATCAAGAAGGATTTATCACATTGGCTTCTATCTTAGATTATTTTCAGGACTGCAGTTTTTTTCATTCAGAGGAACAGAAGGTAGGACTGAAATTTTTAATGGAAAAGCAGATTGCATGGGTGTTGTCTTCCTGGCAGGTGGAAGTGAAGCGTTATCCTGCCTATGGCGAAAAGATAGAAGTGAGTACCTGGGCTTATGATTTTGAGAAATTTTTAGGATATCGTAATTTTAAGATTGAAAATAAGACAGGGGAAATTTTGGCATTTGCTAATTCTGTCTGGGTATTGTTGGATCTGCAGAAAGGAAGACCTGTCAGGATTTTGCCGGAGATGGCGGAGGCCTATCAGTTGTCTCCCAGATTTCCGATGGAATATGGTTCAAGAAAGATTACGCTTTCAGAGGAGATGAAAGAGCAGGAACCCTTTCCAGTGCATAAATATCATATAGATACCAATCAGCATGTGAACAATGGAAAATATATCAGAATGGCGCAGGAATATCTGCCAGAGGGATTTAAAGTTGGAAAGATGCGGGCAGAATACCGAAAGGCTGCTGTCCATGGAGATGTGATCTATCCATTTGTGGCAGAAGGAGAGAAAAAGATCATTGTGAATCTGGCAGATGAGCAGAAAGCGCCTTATGCCATTGTAGAATTGGAGGAAAGTGAATGATTCGATTAGGAGAAAAACAGCGGCTTAAGGTAGTCAAAGAGGTAGAATTCGGGGTGTATCTGGCAGAGAAGGAACAGGAGGAAACACAGATTCTGCTCCCCATTCGACAGGTGCCCCAGGAAACAAAGGTAGGAGATGAGCTGGAGGTTTTTGTATACAAGGATTCCAAAGACCGGGTGATCTCTACCACCCAGGAACCGAAGCTTAAAATGGGAGAACTTCAGCCCCTTACAGTGGTATCTGTTCAGAAAATTGGAGCTTTTTTAGACTGGGGACTGGAGAAAGATTTGTTTCTGCCATATAAAGAACAGATTGGGAAGGTACGGGAAAAAGATGAAATCTTAGTGCGGCTTTATATTGATAAGAGCAGGCGCCTTTGTGCCAGCATGAAAGAACTTTATGAGAGGATGCGGACAGATTCACCTTATCAGACAGGGGATATGGTAAAAGGGCGTGTCTATGAGTTCAGTGATAATTTTGGCGCTTTTGTGGCGGTGGATGATCAGTTTTCCGCTTTGATTCCTCATCATGAAGATCACAGTTCTCTTAGGATCGGCGATTGGATCGAGGCCAGGGTTACAGGAGTGAAACCAGATGGAAAATTAGACCTGACGCTGCGGGAGAAGGCCTATGTGCAGATGAATCAGGATGCCGGTCAGATCATGGAATTGATTGACAGCTATGGGGGAGTGCTGCCTTTTAATGATAAGGCATCCCCGGAAATCATTATGCGGGAAACAAAGATGAGCAAAAATGCTTTTAAACGTGCGGTAGGGCATTTGTACAAAGAGAGGAAAATTGAGATTACAGAAAAAGTGATCCGAAAAAAATAGGAGGAAGCCAGGTATGTCTGAGAACAAAAGTGTAAATCGTTTATTTTTAATATCCGTACTTCTTTATGTGGGAGTCAGTCTTGGAATGGGCGTAGCAGCCAATTGGATTCCAGCTCTGACAAAGATGTCTAATTATGGGTCTATCTTGCTGTCCCAGATTCTGGTGTTTCTTCCTCCCTTTCTCTACTGTAAATGGAAGAAGATTCGAATCAAAGAATTTATTCCTTATCGGAAGATAAATCTGGCTACCATTGTACTGGTAGTGGTATGTACCTATCTGATGTATCCTTTGATCATTGTGATAAATGCCATTTCTATGCTGTTTACCACTTCTGGCACCACAGCGGTGATGGATATGATGCAGGGACAGAATCTGGTGCTGAGTTTGCTGTTTATGGCAATACTTCCAGCCTGTGTGGAAGAATTCTTATTCCGGGGCGTGTTATTTCAGACTTACCAGAGAAGCAAGATGCTTCCGGCAATTTTTCTCAGCGGGTTTCTTTTTGGATGTATGCATATGAATCTGAATCAGTTTATGTATGCCTTTGTGCTGGGAGTATATCTGGCCTTTTTAGTGGAAGCTACAGGAAGTATTTTCAGTTCCATGCTGGCTCATTTTACTTTGAATGCAACCAGTACGCTTATGACATTTCTTTTGCCGGCACTGTATCAGACAGAAGGGTCAGATCAGCTTTTTCAAGTACAGACAGGAGGATATCTCTCCAATATGGAAGGAAATGAGCGTTTGTTTTTTCTGATGGGTCTTGTGATATGGGCCATCATTGCTGTTGGAGCTACCTGCGGAGCAGGGGGCGTTTATTTTGCCATCTGTAAGATCAATCACCGCTGGGAACATGTAAAACACATGTTCTCTGAGGGGACCAGAGAGAGAATCATTAGTATACCGTTGATTCTGGGAATTTTGATATCTTTTGGGGTGATGGGGATGCGTATCTATATGGAACGAATGGCATAATTCTGTAATTGCTGGATATGATAATAATAAAATGAGCAGATTTCCCAGAAGATGTATCGGGAAATCTGCTCATATACTAGATGGATACTGTTTGGATCAGATAGAAATGTCGACATTTCCTCCAAGGTGGGGAGTGACAGATTGTTCCATAAGTTTGATCATGGAATCTCCCATAGTTTCAACAGTGTCCAATTGTTTGCTCAGCATGATAGCGCCAATATCATTGGAAACGCTGGTCATACTGAGTGCAGTTGATAAAGAAGCAATATCCATAATAATGCCTCCTTTCCTTAATATCGCACAAGCTCTCTGTGCATAGAGGGATACCCGAAGGGTGATTCCTTAATATCGCACAAGCTCTCTGTGCATAGAGGGATACCCGAAGGGTGATTCCCTCATTTATTATTACATGGAAAGAGGAAAAAATCAACACAGCAAAACGAGATCAGGAGGGTTTGATATGATGTATGATGTGATCATTTTAGGAAGCGGTCCGGCGGGCATGAGCGCGGCAATTTACGGTCAGCGGGCCAGGCTGCGTACGCTGGTAATTGAAGAAAAGCCTTTGAGCGGAGGACAGATTTTAGATACTTATGAAGTAGATAATTATCCAGGTCTTCCAAGCATTTCAGGCTTTGAGCTGGGGCAGAAGTTTCGAGGTCATGCAGATCGGTTGGAGGCGGAAGTAGTAAATACCCAGGTAACCGATATTCAGATTGAAAATGAAAAAAAGATTGTAACAACGAAAAAAGAGACTTATGAGGCAAAATGTTTGATTCTTGCAACCGGGGCAAAGCATCGGAAGCTGGGAGTTCCGGGAGAGGAAAAATTAACAGGTATGGGAGTATCCTATTGCGCTACCTGCGACGGAGCATTTTTTAAAGAAAAAACAGTGGCTGTGGTAGGCGGAGGCGATGTGGCTTTAGAGGACGCCTTGTTTCTTGCCAGAGGATGTGAAAAAGTCTATCTGATTCACCGAAGAGATGCTTTTCGGGGAGCTGGAATTTTACAGGAAAAAGTCAGAGAAGCGTCTAATATTGAATTGGTGATGGACAGCCATGTGACAGAAATTCACGGAGAGAATCAGGTTTCGGCAGTTACAGTGTATCACAAAAAAGAAGATCAGGAACAGAAACTGGAGGTTCAGGGAGTGTTTATTGCAGTGGGAATTCAGCCTAATTCTGAACTGGTACAAGGGTTGGTAGAACAGGATGAAGAAGGTTACATTAAGGCAGGAGAAGACACAAGAACCAGTGAACCAGGCATTTTTGCGGCAGGGGATGTGAGGACGAAACAACTGCGGCAGGTGGTTACTGCTGTGGCAGATGGGGCCAATGCGATTACCTCAATAGAAAAGTATATGTTCCGCTGAAAAAAATAATGCCAATAATGAAATAAATATGGTAACATTTTTGTAAAAGTTTACAGTTGACAGTAAGAGGTGCCCTTTGCTATAATAAGTCCCGTAATAAGTTTGTAACAAATGAAGAATCCTGAAGATCTTCATGTTGATAGAAAATGGGATTAAGTATGGAGGGTATTATGAACAGAAATTCAATTCGAAAAGTAACCACTTGCTGTCTGACAGCAGCAGTTGTTTTGGCAAATAGCTCTATGGTAACACATGCAGCAGTAAGCGCAGGAGCAGGAGACTTGATTACATCCGCTCAGGAAGAGACACAGGTGCCGGAGAACCAGGAGACCAAACAGGAGAGTTCTTCTACAGCAGGTATCACAGATATTTTTGCAGATTCTTTAGCGCCGAGGCAGGAAGCCATTGACACTTCCATTCAGAACGTTCAGAATGAGACGCCGGTGGTAAAAACAGAGTATGATGATATTGCCATTGCACAGGTTGACAATTATGTAAATGTTCGTTCGGCTGCCAGCGAGGACGGAGAGGTACTTGGAAAATTGTATAACAATTCTGCATGTACTGTGCTTGGAACTGAGGGAGATTGGTATAAGATTCATTCCGGTAATGTAGAAGGATACATAAAAGCAGAATTTCTCGTACTTGGCGATGCAGAGCTTGCCAAATCTGTAGGACATAGAGTTGCAGACGTAACCACAGAGACCTTGAACGTACGTTCTGATTCCAGCACAGAGGCTGAACTTCTGGGACAAGTTCCTCAGGGAGAAGAGCTCAGCGTAGTGGAAGAGAAAGACGGATGGGTGAAAGTAGCAATTGAAGAAGGCGATGGATGGGTATCCAGCGATTTTGTAGACTGCAGCACTCATTATGTAGTAGCTGAATCCAAAGAAGAAGAAGAAGCTCGTCTGAAAAAAGAAGAAGAAGAGAGAAAGGCAGCAGAAGCGGCAGCTGCAAGAAAAGCAGCACAGCAGTCTTCCGGTTCATCTTCATCTTCGTCAAATGGAGGCGGTGGAAGAAGCTATGCTCCCCCAAGTGGTGGAAATGGACAGGCAGTTGCAAATTATGCATGTCAGTTTGTAGGTAATCCATATGTGTATGGCGGGACAAGCCTGACCAATGGAGCAGACTGTTCTGGTTTCGTTATGAGCGTGTATGCAGCATTCGGCGTCAGCCTGCCTCATTCTTCCAGTGCACTGCGGGGCGTTGGTTACGGAGTGAGCACAGATGCGATGCAGCCAGGAGATATTATATGCTATAGCGGACATGTTGCAATCTATATTGGAAATAACACTATCGTACATGCAAGTACAGCAGCTACTGGTATCAAATATACTTCTCCAGCAAACTACAAGACAATTCTTGCAGTAAGAAGAATTTTCTAAAAGAATAGAATAAGAATCCGATAGGATATAAAAAGGGACTGTTCCACTAAGTAATTAGTGCTCAGCCTCTTTTTTATCTTATAGGATTCGGGTGTCAAAAGGGTGCGACGCACCCACTCTATACCATATATTGATGTGCAAGCAAGCTTGCAATAGCAATATATGGTATGAGTGCAGCGCCAAAGGCGCTTTTGACACCCGAATCCTTATAGGAAAGACCTTGTTCCACTAAAGCGTGAAAGTATATTCCTATAAGATAAAAATAATATGCGCACTCGCACAAGAGGTAAAATATTGCTTCGCAATTGTGCTCGGCGCAGCAAACCGTCCAAGGTCTACGTTCCACTTCGGTCCGCGCTAAACGGACATCCACAGGATGTCCAGCGCCCCTCATGAATGAGGGATTCAGGGAGTTGAAGCGGACCTGTCCGCTTTGTTCTCAAAATCATAGAAGAATATAAAAATGCGGAAACTCAAGGAGATACATACCTAAAATCTCCTTTGTGGGATTTTTTTCAAGGGTCTTTCTCCTTGCACAGTCTTTCGGAACGTGATACAATGATTTGGACAAATAGAATATGAAAAGATCATATCAGTCATGTGAAAATGAGAGATAAGATATTAGACGATATCTGTGAGAGAGGGCTCAAATATTATGGCAAAAAGCGTAACAAAAGACATGACCAACGGCAATCCTATGAAATTGATCCTGCAGTTTTGCATTCCCTTATTTTTGGGAATGCTATTTCAGCAGTTTTATAATATGATGGATACTGTGATTGTAGGAAAATTTTTAGGGGTAAATGCTTTGGCGGCAGTGGGTTCCACTGGTTCCATTAATTTTATGATCATTGGCTTTTGTATGGGAGTATGCAATGGGTTTGCGATTCCGGTGGCTCAGCAGTTTGGCGCAGGGGATTATCATGCGCTGCGTAAATATGTGGCCAACAGCGCCTGGCTTTCTATTGCTTTTGCGGGAGTGATGACTGCTGTTGTCTGCGCCCTTTGCCGACAGATTTTGATTTGGATGAATACGCCGGCAGATATTATGGAGGGTGCATACCATTATATTTTTGTGATATTTCTGGGAGTACCAGTGATTTATCTGTACAATCTGCTGTCAGGCATTATCCGGTCTCTGGGGGACAGCAAAAGCCCGCTGTTTTTTCTGATTTTTTCTTCCATCTTGAATATTGTGCTGGACATAGTTTTCATTTTGGCATTTCATATGGGAGTGGCAGGGGCGGCTTGGGCCACTGTGATTTCACAGGGAATTTCCGGTGCGGCATGTCTGGTTTTTATGATAAAGAGATTTGAAATTTTAAAGATTAGTTCAGAGGAATGGAAAGTGGATGGAAAGTATGTGGCAGTACTTTGTAATATGGGGATTCCCATGGGCCTCCAGTATTCCATTACAGCAATCGGCACTGTGATTCTTCAGACCGCGGTAAATACACTTGGCTCTTTGGCGGTGGCTTCTATAGCGGCAGCCTCCAAGATCAGTTTGTTTTTCTGCTGTCCCTTTGACGCTATGGGTTCTACCATGGCTACTTATGCGGGACAGAATGTAGGGGCGGGAAAACTGGATCGCGTGTCAAAGGGGATGAAATCTACCTGTATTCTGGGATTAATCTATGCGATTATCGCCTGCGTTGTCCTTGTGTTTTTTGGAAAAACCATTGCCTTGTTGTTTGTGGATGGTTCAGAAAAGGAAATTTTGCAGAATGTGAGCTGGTTTTTGATTGCAAACAGCGCTTTTTATTTTCCGCTGGCATTGGTGAATATTGTTCGTTTTACCATTCAGGGACTGGGATTCAGCCGATTTGCAATTCTTGCAGGAGTGTGTGAGATGGTGGCCCGGAGTATGGTAGGATTATGGTTTGTTCCGGTATTTGGATATATTGCCGCCTGTTTTGCCAGTCCGGTGGCTTGGATATTTGCAGATCTATTTCTGATACCGGCATATCTGTATGTGATGAAGAAGCTTTACCAGACAATGGGAGAAAAAGAAAACGTATCTCCGTGTTGTGAGTAAGCGGGACGGTAAGGTAAGGGTTGTAAAAGAAATGATAACTCATTAATAAATATTAAGAAAGTTTTCACAGAAGAAAGATTGATTTTTTGGGAATACCTGTCATATGATAAAAGTAGGAATATAGGATAGACGAAAGAGAGGCCGAACAGAGAGATTATGGAAAGACAACAGAATGAAATGAAAAAGAAAAATAGAAGGAAGGCGTATAAAAAATATTTCGGAGACCGCAGAAGAGTGACGATGCTTCTCTTTCTGCTGATTCTTGGAATCGGTTTGAGCGTTTCCATTCTTGTGATAGACAAAAAGGAGAAAGAAAAGGAAGACGGCACAGTAGAGACGATTGCAGACCCTGCAGTGGAGGAACTAGAGGAGCAGAAAGAGCCTGCCAAAGAGCCGGAACAGACGGGAGAAGAGCCTCAGACGGGGCCTATGGAAATCACCTTGCAGGAGGCGGATCTTTTGGCCGCTGGATACGACTATGATGGAGCCATTGAAAAGATAAAAAGTTATCCTGGATATGAGGACAGCGAGGATTTAACAGCAGCTATTGCAGACTATGAGGCTCGCAAGGCAGAATGTGTGCCGGTTAATATCAGTGAGGTGACCCATGTGTTTTATCATACGCTGGTAGTAGATCCTGAAAAAGCGTTTGCCAATCAGGACACGAATCCTCAGGCAGCGGGAAATAATCAGTGGATGACTACAATAGAGGAATTTAACAAGATCACCCAGACCATGTATGATGAGGGGTATGTACTGGTGGATCTTCACGATATTGCAGAAGAGACCGTAGATGAAAATGGGGTCTCTCATTTTAAAGAGGGGACGATTATGCTTCCTCCAGGAAAAAAAGCTTTTGTGCTGTCTTTGGATGATTTGTCTTATTATCACAGCTATGATGGGTATGGATATGCTTCGAAAATGGTTTTGGATGAAAATGGAAAGCCCAAATGCGAGTATATTCAGGATGACGGCACAACAGTGGTAGGGGATTACGATGCAGTTCCATTGTTGGATAAGTTTATTGAGGAACACCCAGACGCCGCCTATAAAGGAGCCAGGGGAACCATTGCCATGACAGGATATAACGGTGTGCTTGGATATCGTACGGATATCAGTTATCAGACCGTTCCAGAGGATATTAACAAGGACAAAAGAAAATGGTTGGAAGAACATCCGGAATTTAATCTGGAAACAGAGCGGGCCCAGGCAAAAGAAGTGGCAGACGCTATGAAGGCAGAAGGATGGAGATTTGCAAGTCACACCTGGGGACATCTGAAAGTAGGAGAGATTTCTTTCGAGAGACTTCAGGCAGACACTATGAAATGGAAGGAGAATGTGGAACCTATTGTAGGCGCTACAGACACGATTATCTTTGCCCATGGTCAGGATTTGGCAGGATGGCCGGAAGGATACATAGCAGGAAATGAAAAGTTCGAATATCTGAAAGGACAGGGATTTAATTATTTTTGTAATGTAGATTCTATGCAGTATGGCGTACAGATTCGGGATAATTATGTAAGACAAAGCCGGAGAAATCTGGATGGCTACCGTATCTACTATAATTCCATTGGGGAAGAGAATACCTTATCAGATTTGTTTGACGCTTCTGAGATCATTGATCCGAAACGTCCTCCAGTACCGAGACTTCATTAAATAAAAAATAAAAACAGGCGATCCATAAAGGGTCGCCTGTTTTTATTTTTTCTTATAGGAAATTCCTTTGGATTTACAAAGAAAATAAAATAGAATGATCGCACTGCGGCGGAAAGACCTTGTCACGCTAACGTGTGAAAGTATCTTTCCTATAAGAGAAAAATAATATGCGCACTCGCACAAGAGGTAAAATATTGCTTCGCAATTGTGCTGGGCGCGCAAAGTGTCCAGGCCCCTCATGAGTGAGGGGTTAGGGGAGATGAAGT
>JAAWBG010000087.1 GCA_022792535.1 Lachnospiraceae bacterium | reverse complement strand
TTGTATTGTTAAAAGATGACTGAATGTGCGCCTGTCCACGTTCAACGTTTTTCTTTACGCGCTTTTTTGTCACTTTTTTTCCAGTGTTTTTCGCCATATCAAACTAACCTACTTTCTTCATAAATTAATTGTTCTGTTACAATATTTCTCATGTGGTTCTGCTCGCTGCTCTCGCAGAACCGGCTTTTGCACTAATCTAAGGTAGTTACTCTCGACTATCACGCTGTCTTCGCCTGTTTCTCAGGCTTGCCACCGCTAAGTTTTGTAATGTAGTTCTGCTCGCTGATCTCGCAGAACGACTTTCGCACTAATTTCAAGCTGCGCTTGTCAGCTTGCTTTCGCTAAGTGCTCAATGTCTACTTTTTCTTATTAGCGACAGTTCTCTTAGGACCTTTTCTAGTTCTTGCGTTGGTCTTTGTCTTCTGACCGCGAACTGGCAGTCCTTTTCTATGACGGATTCCACGGTAACATCCGATTTCCTGCAGTCTCTTGATATTTAATGCGATCTCTCTTCTCAGATCACCTTCCACCATCTGGGTTTCATCAATCACTGCACTGATTCTCTTTACTTCTTCATCTGTCAAATCTCTGACACGAGTGTCAGGATTTACTTTTGCTGCTTCTAAAATACGGTTGGAGCTTACTCTTCCGATTCCGTAAATATAAGTCAGTCCTATTTCAACACGTTTTTCTCTTGGTAAATCTACACCTGCGATACGAGCCATCTGTGTCGTACACCTCCATATTTTTTTACTGTTGGACTATTTTCTAAATTATAAATAGTTTCTATCTACCGCCTGAGACGGTAATTTCAGGCATATCTGCAACAAAATCTGCCTTACACACGAAAAACAAACATATACAGCTACGGTTGCTCGCCCTGAAATGTGTGTATACCTTTGTTCTCTGTTTACTATTCTATTTGGCACATTTTCTCTGAACTTCCTCGGTATCAAAAAATCCAGAAACAGCCGCACCTACTGTTTATTATGAATAGCAAGTACAAAAACTGCCTTGCTACAGCCGCACATAAATGAAATAAATAAGGTAGTTCTGTTCGCTAAACTCAAACTGCGCTAATCGCTTGTTTTCATTAATCTCACAGAACGACCTCACACTAAATTCTCACTTTGCCAAAGCTCGTGTTCATTCAGTGTTTCCGGTCATCCCTGTCTCTGTTTGTGTTTTGGATTCTCACAGATAACCCGGATGCTTCCTTTTCTTTTGATGATTTTGCATTTTTCGCAAATAGGTTTTACGGATGATCTTACCTTCACAGCAGTTCCTCCTTTCTCTTTTTCAGGTATTACCCGAATTTGTCTCATGCATTTTTCCACATGAGTACTCATGATTATTAACTCGCTCCAAAAGCGTCCGTTTAGTAGTATAACACCTAACAACAGAAAAATCAAGGGTTTGGGGAGATTTTCTTTTTTGAAATCTTTTAAATAAAACGAAATTCTAAATTTGGAGATCTTTCATTTTTCTTATTAAGATTCGAGTGTCAAAAGGGTGCGGCGCACCCGCTCTATCCCATATATTGATGTGCAAACTTGTTTGCAATAACAATATATGGGATGAGCGTAGCACCAAAGGTGCTTTTGACACCCGAATCTTATTAATTATAAAACGACTGTAAAATCTCCTTTGCCAAAAGAATATATTTTACAGTCGTTATCCTAATTTCAATAAATCTTTACTTTTTCTTTTCTATCTTTTTTAAGATATCATCTAATTTTTGAACTTTTTCCTTTGAAGTCGATTTACATGGCTCAATCAATGTATCCAAGGCATTTGCTTTTCTTATTGAAATGCTGGCTGCTGAAGCGTCTGACTCATCGTATACCTCGTAGTAACCGCCTCCAGTATACTCAACATCTGCGAAATATTTCACACCATCATACCAAAACACAAAACAGCATTCAGATGATGTAGACACAGGGAAAGATCCAAAATTACTTCTGCATAAAAGCAGCATTTCTTCTTCTCCGGAATCTATTGTATAGGAATCAATAAAATCAAGCTCACTATCCACCAGCCAAAGACTTGTCTGACTGTTTCCAGTTATTAAAAGATAATAATCTTCTACCGTCAGGGGAAGATCTCCTTCGTTTGTAAGAATAAGTCCCAATACGCTTGCTGGAGACTTTGTTGCAAGCAGCTCTCCTTTTATCTGAGGTTTTTCTGCTTCCTCCTCTTCCCAAACATCAACCACACATGTTGCTTTTTTATTTCCGGCTTTTGCATAGATGTAAGCGGTTCCTTCACTTTTAGCTGTTATTAATCCTCTAGAGCTAACACTTGCCACCGAGGAATCTGAGGAACTCCAGGTTACCGTTTTATCTGTAGCATTACTTGGAGATACTGTTGCACGTAACTGTAACGTATCACCTACATCCAACTCTGCCTCATTTTTATTAAGACTCACCTTTGTTACTTCAACTGTATTTGTCTTTACTGTAACCCTGCACTTATACTTTTTATTACTAACTTTGGCAGTAATCACTGCATTTCCCTTTTTAATTCCTCTTACTTCACCTTTATTAGAAACTTTTGCAATCTTCTTATCACTGCTGCTCCAGGTTATTTTCTGTTTTGTTCCAAGTACCTTTAATGTCTGTGTCTTCCCTACATTTACTGATATACTTTGCTTATTTAATCTGGGCTCTTCCACAGTAATGACACATTTATACTTTTTACCGTCAACCTTTGCAGTAATCGTTGCTTTTCCTTTCTTTTTAGCAGTCACTTTTCCTTTCTGTGTTACTGCAGCTACAGACTTTTTATCTGTGGACCATTTTACCTTCTTCTTGGTACCAGTTACTTTTAAAGTTTTCGTCTGCCCTTTAATCAACGTAGCTTTTTTGGCATTAATTTTTACTTTTGCTGCCTCTACAGTCACAGGCACATCTGCCATAGGGATCACTTCTGTGGCTAGCATACTGAATGAAAATACTAATAAGATCCCCAGCATCCATTTTCTCAATTTCCTTTTTCCATTTTTCATATAATTTTCTCCTTTATCCCGCCTGTTACACAAATGGTTTCAGATAACAAAATGTTATATTTTTATTATAATATACACTCCTGTTATTGTAAACTTATTATAATAACCTTTTGCAAAAAGAACAAAGTGGGCAAGCCCACATCAACTTCCCTACCCCTCAATCTTGAGGGGATTGCACACTTTGGCGCGCCGAGTGCAGTCGCTTTAGCGACACATTCCTTTTACACGAGTGCGCATATTATTTTTATCTTATAGGAAAGATACTTTCACGCTTTAGCGGGACAAGGTCTTTCCTATAAGAGAACAAAGTGGGCAAGCCCACATCAACTTCCCTACCCCTCAATCTTGAGGGGATTGCACACTTTGGCGCGCCGAGTGCAGTCGCTTTAGCGACATATTCCTTTTGCACGAGTGCGGTTCATTTCCTTTCCGCCGCAGTGCAATAATTCTTGAAGGCAGAAAATACGCTGGAAAAAGGGTATGAAAATTCTAAAACCAAAGAATCTTCATACCCTTCTTCTATACCAGACATTTTACAATCAGCCTGGCCTATACGCTCTATTTATCTCTCCAAATGATCCTTCCTTTTGTGAGATCATAGGGGGACATCTCAATGGTAACTTTATCTCCTGGCAGGATACGGATGAAGTTCATCCTCAGCTTTCCGCTGATATGAGCCAGAATCTGGTGTCCATTTTCCAATTCTACCTGGAACATAGCGTTTGGCAACTTTTCCACTACGGTCCCTTCTACTTCGATAACATCTGCTTTCGACATCTTGTCTCCTCCTGATATTTCATGCCTTTTAGGCATTCCGGTATGCCATCTCCTTTTGATAAATCTTAATGGCCCTCTTTATTTCTTCATTCCGAAAATTCTCCTGCGTCAAGACTTCTGTAATTTCTTTCGGAAGCTTCTTTATTACTTGAATATGTTTCTTATTTTTTCTTTTTGGTTTTTCTAAAAGTTTTAATCTGCCATCCGCCAGATAAACCATATGGGCTTCTTCTTTTACAATTACATAGATACTGCCTTTGTCGTGACCCGATCTGGAAACTGCCAGTTTTATATCCATTGGTTTCTCCTTATTCCTAAGTCCACCCGATTTTTATGAGGAAGTTCTGTTCCCTAACCTCAACTCTCGCTTTCAGCTCGGTTTCGCTAAGCTCACAGAACGGTCTCACACTAAGTTCACACATATTTCTGCGGAAGATACTCTTCCTTTCATTCAGAGTATCCGCTTTCTCACTAAGCTCGTCAATGCCTCGCTAAGTGTTCAATGCGTCACTAAGTGTTTCCGACCTCTCCTTCTGTTAAGGTCAAAATCTCTGGTTCCCCGGATGTCACCAGAATTGTATTTTCGTAATGAGCAGACAATGATCCGTCCTGCGTCACCACAGTCCAGTCATCATTCTCCCAAGCCACATCAAAGCGGCCTGCATTTATCATGGGCTCAATTGCCAATGTCATACCTGCTTTCAGTCTGACGCCTCTGCTCTTCTGGGTAAAGTTTGGTATCTGCGGGTCTTCATGGAGATGAGTGCCGATTCCATGGCCTACCAGGTCCCGGACTACCCCATAGCCAAAGCTTTCCGCATAGGCAGCAATCGCATTTGAAATCTCATGCAGATGATGTCCTTCTTTTGCGCATCGAATGCCTTCAAAAAAACTCTGCCTTGTTCTCTCGATCAACAGTGCAGCTTCCTGGGAAATTTCTCCCACTCCGTGGGTTCTGGCTGCATCTGCATGATATCCTTTATAGATAACGCCGATATCCAGGCTTACAATATCTCCTTCCCGGATCAGGCGTTTTTTCGTTGGAATTCCATGAACTACTTCATCGTTTACCGACACACATACAGACGCCGGATAACCATTATAGTTCTTAAAAGACGGAATACATCCGTAGCTTTTGATAATATCTTCTCCCAAACGGTCGATATCCAGCGTGGACATTCCAGCTCTCAATTCCTTTTCCAGATTTTCATGCACTTTCGCCAGGATTTTTCCTGCTGCCCGCATCAATTCGATTTCTCTGGCAGATTTAATTGATACTGACATTTTTTACGCTCCTAAAATTTCTACAATGGCGCCAAATACATCTTCCATTGGCTGAGTTCCGTCTACTGTTTTTAAGATATTCTGTTTTTGATAATAATCAATCAATGGCTGTGTCTGCTCATGGTAGATCTCCAGACGTTTCTTCACTGTCTCCGGCTGGTCGTCGTCGCGCAATACTACCTGATTGCCGCAGCGGTCGCATACCCCTTCTACTTTAGTAGGAATGGAAACAATATGATAAGTTGCTCCGCAGTTCAGGCAGGCGCGTCTGCCTGACATTCTGTTGATGATATTTTCATCTGGAACATCCACGTCAATGGCATAATCCATCTTCTCATTGATCTTTTCCAGTGCTGCGTCCAAAGCTTCTGCCTGAGGAATAGTTCTTGGAAATCCATCCAATACAAATCCATTCTTACAGTCGTCCTGTCCAATACGATCCATAACCAGATCACAAGTCAATTCATCTGGAACCAAAAGTCCCTGATCCATGTACTCTTTTGCTTTCTTTCCAAGCTCTGTTCCAGCTTTCAGATTTGCCCGGAAAATATCTCCTGTGGAAATATGAGGGATGGAATATTTATCGGCAATCTGTTTTGCCTGAGTTCCTTTTCCTGCTCCTGGTGCACCTAACATAATGATCTTCATACTTACTCCTCCTTTTCTATGATATAACGAATGCACCATAGGAGATGCCTTTCGACACCTCCCTGGTACACATTGTACAGCCATGTTTCATTCTCTGAAATAACTGCTGAATCATAATCAATCATTTAAAAATCCTTTATAATAACGTACCAGCATCTGGGATTCGATCTGTTTCAATGTCTCAATGACAACACCCACAATAATGATGATGGATGTCCCGCCAAAGGACACATTTGCGCTGAATACTCCGTTGAAGAAAATCGGAATTACAGCCACAATCGTAAGTCCCACAGCTCCGATAAATACGATATAGTTCAAGATCTTTGTTAAATAGTCGCTGGTGGGTTTTCCGGGTCTGATACCTGGAATAAATCCGCCCTGACGTTTCATATTATTTGCAATTTCCAATGGATTGAAGGTGATGGATGTATAGAAATATGCAAAGGCAATCACTAATACAATATACACCAGCAAGCCGATACTGTAAATGGGATTTTCCGGATCACACCAATAAGACTGAGACAATCCGTGAAGAATCTTACTTCCAATACCATTTCCGTTGCCTTTTCCTAATATCGTTGCGATTACAACGGGAAACTGCATGATGGACTGTGCAAAGATGATTGGTATTACCCCTGCCGTATTCACTTTCAAAGGAATATGGGAAGACTGACCGCCCACCTGCTTCCGGCCCTGAATTTTTTTACTGTATTGTACGGGAATCCTGCGTTCTCCATCCTGAAGGATGATAACGAAGACAACCGTCACCAAGATTACCGCTAAGATCACTGCCGCCGCGATAATGGCATTTCCCACATTAGGCGCATTGGCAATAAACTGTGTGTAAAGGGTCATTAAATCTTCTGGTATACGGGAAATAATGTTGATTACCAACACGATGGAAATACCATTTCCCACACCATGTTCTGTGATTCGCTCACCAATCCACATCAGTACTGCAGAGCCTGCTGTCAATCCTGTAACCATCATAATTACATGAGGCGCGTCAAATTTGTCTAAATATCCGCTTCGTCCAAATCCGATGGCCATGGCAATAGACTGGATCAATGCAAGCACAACTGTTACATAACGTGTAATTTCTGCTATTTTCTTTCTTCCGTCTTCGCCATCTTTCTGCATTTCCTCTAATTTGGGAATTGCGATGGTAAGAAGCTGCATAATAATAGAGGATGTGATATAGGGCGTGATATTCAGAGCAAATACTGACATCTGCTCAAAGGAACCACCGGTAATTGCATTGAAAAAGTTCAATGAATCCGCGCCCTGACTGGCAAACCAATTGGAGATTACTTCTGCCTTTACACCAGGAAGAGGCAGTTGAGAGCCTATCCTGATGATAACCAGCATTGCCATTGTATAGAAAATGCGGTTCCTGATATCCTTAATTTTAAATGCGTTACGGAGTGTCTCCAGCATTAGATCACCTCTGCTTTTCCACCAAGAGCCTCAATCTTTTCTTTCGCACCTGCGCTGAAGGCATTGGCCTGTACGGTTAACTTCTTGGTAAGATCGCCATTTGCAAGGAATTTCACACCATCTCCTGGTTTTTTTATGATTCCATTTTCCAACAAAGTTTCTATTGTTACAACTGTATCATTCTCAAATCTTTCCAAAACGCTTACGTTGATCGCAACAATGTCTTTGGAATTCCGGTTGGTAAATCCACGTTTCGGAATTCTTCTGTACAATGGCATCTGACCACCTTCGAAACCAATTCTCGGTGCTCCGGAACGGGCCTTCTGACCTTTGTGTCCTTTACCTGCTGTCTTACCATTTCCTGAACCGTGTCCGCGTCCTCTTCTGAAATTATTACTGTGTTTTGAACCTTCCGCCGGTCTTAAATTTGATAAGTTCATTCTGACACCTCCTTACTTTTTCTTAGATTTCTTCTACTTTCACTAAATGTCTTACCTTCTGGATCATACCTCTGACTGCCTGATTATCCGGCATTTCCACGGAATGATTCAGTTTTCTCAATCCCAGTGCTTCTACCGTTTTACGATTTTTAGGCACAGCGCCAATTGTAGATTTCACAAGTGTAATTTTTAATTTTTCTGCCATTTTTCATATCCTCCTTATCCGAGTATCTCTTCCACAGATTTACCGCGGAGTTTTGCTACCTCTTCCGGAGATTTCAACTGACTTAATGCGTTGATCGTAGCAAGAACTACGTTCTGCTTGTTGTTGGATCCTAAAGATTTCGTACGGATATTTTTGATTCCTGCCAGCTCGCACACGCTACGTGCAGGACCGCCTGCAATTACACCAGTACCTTCAGGAGCTCTCTTTAATAATACGGATGCACCAGTATGCTTTCCGGTAATATCATGTGTAATACTGTTGTTATCATCTAATTTTACAGAAATCAGTTTTTTGATCGCGTCTTCTTTTCCTTTGCGGATTGCCTCAGGAATCTCTGTTGCTTTACCTAAACCTGCACCTACATGACCATTGTTGTCGCCAACAACAACCAAAGCTGTAAAACGCATGTTACGTCCGCCCTTAACAACTTTTGTTACACGTTTAATTGATACCACTTTTTCTGTTAATTCTAATTGACTAGCATCAATGATTGTACGTTTCATGTATTTGTCTCCTCCTATTAAAAGTCTAATCCAGCTTCTCTTGCTGCATCAGCTAAAGCTTTTACTTTTCCCTGATAAATGTATCCGCCTCTATCGAAGACAACAGTTGTAATCCCTTTTTCCAATGCCTTTTTTGCGATCACTGTTCCAAGATGTGCCGCTGCGTCTACGTTATTGGTCTTTTCCAGTTCAGCTTTCACATCTTTCTGAAGTGTAGACGCGGAGACAAGGGTATTTCCTGCTGTATCATCAATAATCTGTGCATACATGTGATTATTGCTTCTGAACACAGATAAACGTGGTCTTTCGGCTGTACCGGAGAAACGATTACGCATTCTTCTGTGCTTTTTCATACGAACTTCTGCTCTTGATTTCTTATTAACCATTTTTTGTTCCTCCTTTCCTATTTCTTACCAGTCTTACCAACTTTACGTCTGATCACTTCATCAGCATATTTGATACCTTTGCCCTTGTAAGGTTCCGGTCTTCTCTTATCTCTGAT
>JAAWBG010000106.1 GCA_022792535.1 Lachnospiraceae bacterium | reverse complement strand
TGTTTATGTTAGGGTTACTTCCAACAGGTAATAATTGTTCAATATCTATTGCGTAGTTAAACATTGCATTTATCAGTTTATAATATTCTAACATTGTTACTGAACTTCGCTTTTCTTTTCTTTCACCAGATGTTAATTTAATATAAAGCCTACTAAGCATAGGGGTTGTTATTTTAGTTAGTTTAACTTTTCCAATAAGAGGTAAAATCTCCTTTAATAAATCCTTTTTCTTTTTAACTGTCCTTTTGGCGTGCTTAGTTCTACAATATTCCAGATAATTCTTGCTAAGTTCTTCAAATGTTAAATCTTTACCTTTAGAAACATTTCCTTTATGATAATATTTCTTTATTAACTCGGCTTCTTTAACTTTTGCTTCTGCAGCAGTACCATAAAATGTTTCAGACTTTCTTTGTCTGTTGCCAAACTCATCATATCCTAATTCAACGATGATTTTATATTTATTATTTGCTATTCTTTTACACCCCATAATAACTCCTTTCTTAGGGTATAAGGGATAAACCACCCAACTAATTATACCGTGCTTACCCCTTATTTCATAGTAATTGCTACCACTAAAATAAACAATCACTTTCCATCTCTATCTTTTTACTTTCTTCTATCCATTTGTTAATTTCCTGAATATCAAACTTTATTCGATTTCCAATTCGAAAATAAGGTATCTCTTTCTTCCTAATAAGAACTCTTAATCCTGAATCAGATATTTTTAGATATTCTTTCATTTCTTTAATGCCACATATTTCCTTACTCATTTGGCACCTCAAATGTTATTGGCTCGTAATTATCTAGCCATGTACTAAATTCCTCCGTAATTGCACTAGTATAGTCATTTACATCAAGAAGAACGTTCAAATCGGCTTTTAACATAGTAGAACTTGTTGTTGGACCGTCACCACCAACTAGTTGATAAGCAAAATCAGCTGAACATATATAAGGTTCTGAAAAACGACTACCATCTCTATTTTTTAAAATACCTACCTTAATCTGATTAGAAACTATTAAGGAAGGATCAGAAAACACTCCAAGAATAACAGAAGCACAAGTTTCAATTTCGTTTGCTTCCTTTAAAGCTGTAAGATCATACATGCCATTATTCTTCTGAGCTTTCTTGAATCCAAGACGATTAATTTGAGCAACCAAGATAACATGAAGTTGTCTCTTTGACTTAAGAAAATCTAAGCAATTACTTCTGAAATAGTTACACCATCTATTAACAATGGTGTTTTCTGATAATTTTGCATCTTGTCCAGTATAAGCTAACATTTGAACATGATCTACAATAATCAAATCTAACCCTTTACCAGTTTCTTGTATGGCTAAATTTTCAATTTCTTGAAACTTATTGTCAAATGCAAAGAAATTATAGGCCTCAATATCTTGCTCATCCATGATATAAAACTTACCAGGTAATGAATTTAAATCTGGAATAATACGATCCTTAACATAATTCCAATCATCTTCTGATAGTTTCTTAGATTTTAAATCTCTATGTTCAATCTTTCTTGCAAAATCACGACCTAAGGAATGTCTTGATATTAGGTTATACATTAAATGTTCAGCACTTAGTTCCAAAGAGAGATAGCACACATTGAATCCCTGTTCTATTGCCGAGTGCATTATACTAACAGATGTAATAGATTTTCCATGACCTGTAAATCCTGCTACAACAGATACTTGACCAGCTTTTAATCCACCAACCATATCATCAATTGGACCAATCCCAGTCTTAATCCCAGTATTATCAAGCTTTCTTTCATACATATTAACAATTTTATTTGTAATATTTTCATAGTTAATATCTACAGCATCTGATTTCAATATATTAGATATATTCTCAGTAATTTCAGGCGTTAAACCATCAATAGATACTTTTCTAGCCTCATCCATTAACAAATTAGATGCTGCTATATTCTTTCTTTGCTTTATGAAAACCCTTATAATTCCTAATAGATCATTTGCTTTCAAATCCGACTCAAACTCATAATTTGGATAAGAGTTTCTAAATAAATCAATAGTTGGTACATTTCCCAACTCTCTATATAACTTTTCGAAAGCATCTAGTGCATCAGCTTCTCCTTTTGTTAATAATTTCTGATCCAAGTTGTTATTCTTAATAGTTCCTATATAATCACTTAAATAAGACTTATCTGCAGTAAATAAATTAACTAATATATCATTGAAACTATATTTTCTCATCTTAGTATCCATGATTGCAC
>JAAWBG010000105.1 GCA_022792535.1 Lachnospiraceae bacterium | reverse complement strand
TTCAGGATTGACCACAATCTTTCCTGTCTCTTTGTCCATATCCAGTCCCATGAAGCGGCTGTAGGCAAAGCTGACCTTGCCGTCCGCCATGCGCTTGCGCTGTCCCCAGGTGACATTCTCGGAAATGGATCGGCTCTCTTCCTGCGCAAGGCTCGACATGATGGTGATGAGCAGCTCACCCTTAGAATCCAGCGTCCATATGTTTTCCTTTTCAAAATAAATCTCGATTCCCTTGTCTTTCAGCTTCCGCACCGTGGTAAGGCTGTCCACGGTGTTCCTTGCAAACCGGCTCACGCTCTTGGTAATAATAAGGTCGATTTTTCCGGCAAGGGCATCGGCAATCATGGTCTTAAAGCCCTCGCGCTTTTTGGTGTTCGTTGCGGAGATTCCTTCGTCCGTGTACATGGCAACGAACTCCCAATCATTACGGCTTTTGATGTAACTGGTGTAATAATCGACTTGCGCCTCGTAGCTTGTAGTCTGGTCTTCATGGTCGGTCGAAACGCGGGCATACCCGGCAACTCGGCGTTTCCTCGTGCTGTTGATTGGTGTGGCCGTGTACCGGCTGATTGTCGGCGGTATCGTTGTTACTTTTCTCTGCGCCATGCCTTCCCACGCTCCTTCCGTAATTGTTCCATGTGTTCGCTCATCTGCTTCCGAACCTCCGGCGTGTATCTGCCCTTGATGGATTTCTTGAACTTAGCTCTCTGTTCATCTGTCCAAGACCTGCCGACCCGTTTCGGCTGCTTCCATGTGCGGCTGACCGTCCTGCCGTCCTTGAATTGGAAAACCATCTCCGCAGCGGAAAGCACCTCAATGTGGTCGAACTGCTTTTCAAACTCACCATCGTCAAATTCGTCAATACCGAGAGTTTCCGCTATAAAGGGCTTCAGCAAATCCTCCCGCAAGCCGACCGTTCCGCATCCGTCCCTCTCGGCGCACCGCCAATAGTACGCTTTTCCACTCTCCAATGTAGCGGAAGGCTGCGTGGCTCTGCGGAAATTGCAGCCGCAATGGACACACTTGATTTTCCCAGTCATAACGGATGAACCTTTGCAGTTCGGTTTTTTCCTGCGTTTCTCGGAGGTCTTCGCTCTGTACTCCGCAGTCCAGCAATCCTGATGACCTGTATTTGGGCAGTCCTTGATAATGACCTCGCTGCTCTTCATATGGAACTCAAGCATTCCGCGCTCCGGCACATTGATGAAGTCCACATTATCATGGAACACCTCTTCATCGAACGTGTCCAGACCGAGAACAGCGGCGCAGGCTTTCTTAAGGTTCTCGTGGTTGATGCTGCCGCCAACGGGACACCGGCCGCCTTTTTTCTTTCTCGACCCGCAGACCCAAAACTCCATAAAGCCCCGGTCAGTTCGTTTGTTGTGCATATAGCTTTGACCGCAATGTGGACATTTCAACATCCCTGAAAAACAAGTAAGGTTCAGGCTCTTGTTCGCCCTTGGTCCTAACTCCTTACGCCGTGCGATTTCTTCCTGCACATAGTCGAAAGTCGCTTTGTCGATGATGGCGGGATGCGTATCCTCTACATATTATTGCGGAAGCTGTCCCTTGTTCTTTTTCCGTTGTTTTGAAATAGGATCGGAAATAAATTCTTTCTGCAGGAGAAGGTTTCCCGTGTAGGTCACATTCGTGAGTGTCCTCCTCGCGGTACGGATCATCGGGAGCAGTCTCAAAGTCGAATGCGACAATGCGACTGCCACCAATGTAATCCCGTATCCCGTCCACCGTGGTCACACATTTGTATTCTGTATTCATGCGCAATCACTCCTATAGAAAATACCCGGAGGAACGCCATGCCCCTCCGGGCTTTCGTGTACTTTACTTCAAAGGTTCAATGATTTCTCCCGTTTCGGGATTGAACGGCGGCTCATCGTCAATGAGGGACGCCGGAGTAAGGTTCGCGGCATACGCCTTGACCGTCTCCGATACGCCTGCAACAGCCGTGCGCTCCTCTGCGGTCAGCATACGCTCGAAGCCAAATACCGCCTGGGAAAATGCGATGCCCGATGCGTTGGTGGCTTTCTTCAGCGTGATCTTCGTGACCACCTGGTTCAGCTTGCGTCCGCGGGAAAGCTGGCTCTTCACATAATTGGTGAATGACTTGAGCGACCCGGTCGGAAGGGAAAGCGTAAGCGGGAAAAGTTCTCCCTCGCGCAAGATGTAAAGCATACGCTTGTTCTTGCACATCTTGCTCTGCCCCTCGCCGCTGCCAAACTTGTTATACGGGCAGTTCCCGCCGGGAGTGCCGATGCCCGTCACGCCATCAAAAGAGCCGCAGTCGGGAGGATTGTTGCCGCCCGTATATTTGTCGCGGTAATAGGCATAAGCCGGATGGTTGTAGACGATAACGCCGGTGATGTCCTTCGCCATCTCGGACTCATCACTCTCGGCGGAGGGAAT
>JAAWBG010000012.1 GCA_022792535.1 Lachnospiraceae bacterium | reverse complement strand
GTCATACCATAGGAAGCTGGTCCTGCTGCCATATTATCTGGATGCAGGGTACGTCCGGTACCGCCGCCGGATGCAACTGAGAAGTATTTCTTGCCCTGCTCGTTGCATTCTTTCTTGTATGTACCTGCTACCGGATGCTGGAAACGTGTTGGGTTGGTGGAGTTACCTGTAATAGATACGCCAACGTTTTCATGGTGCATAATTGCAACGCCTTCCTGTACATCGTCTGCACCGTAACATTTTACAGTTGCACGAAGTCCGTCGGAATATGCTTTTTCATATACAACATTTAATTTTGCGTCTTTGTAATCATACTTTGTCTCAACAAAGGTAAATCCGTTGATACGGGAAATAATCTGAGCAGCGTCTTTTCCAAGACCATTCAGAATTACCCGCAGAGGTTTCTGGCGAACCTTATTTGCTTTCTCAGCGATTCCGATGGCGCCTTCTGCTGCTGCAAAAGATTCATGACCTGCCAGGAAACAGAAACATTCTGTCTCTTCTTCTAACAGCATCTTGCCAAGATTACCATGGCCGATCCCTACTTTTCTGTGGTCTGCAACGGAACCTGGAATACAGAAAGCCTGCAGTCCCTCTCCAATTGCTGCCGCTGCGTCTGCAGCTCTTTTCGCACCTTTTTTGATAGCGATTGCTGCACCTACGGTATATGCCCAGCATGCATTCTCAAAACAGATCGGCTGGATCTTCTTTACCTGCTCGTACACATCAAGTCCAGCATCTTTTGTAATCTTCTCAGCTTCTTCCACAGAGCTGATTCCATAACTATTTAAAACGGAATTGATCTGGTCAATTCTTCTCTCATATGATTCAAATAAAGCCATTTGAAATGTCCTCCTATCTTTTTGAACAATGGTACTTAAACTTTAAGCAAACCTCAAAAGTCCGCTTACCGCATCTACTCTGCTCGTGGGTCGATAATCTTAGCAGCGTCTGCCACACGGCCGTACTGGCCTTTTGCTTTCTCCCAGGCGGTGTTAGGATCATCACCTTTTTTGATAAAGTCGGTCATTTTGCCAAGGCTTACAAACTGATATCCAATCACTTCATTGTCAGCGTCTAAAGCGATACCGGTTACATAACCTTCTGCCATCTCAAGATAACGAACACCTTTTTCCTTTGTCGCATACATCGTACCAACCTGAGAACGAAGTCCTTTTCCTAAATCTTCCAGACCAGCGCCTACTGCCAATCCATCATCAGAAAATGCACTCTGGGTACGTCCGTATACGATCTGCAAAAACAGTTCTCTCATAGCTGTGTTGATCGCATCACAAACAAGGTCTGTATTCAACGCTTCCAGAATGGTCTTGCCCTGCAGGATCTCTGCTGCCATAGCCGCGGAGTGAGTCATACCAGAACATCCGATAGTCTCTACCAATGCCTCTTCAATCACACCATTTTTTACATACAGTGAGAGCTTACATGCACCCTGCTGAGGAGCACACCAGCCTACACCATGTGTAAAACCAGAAATATCTTCAATTTTTTTGGAATGAACCCATTTTCCTTCTTCCGGGATTGGAGCTGGTTCATGTTTTGCGCCCTTAGCTACTGGACACATGTTTTCAACTTCCTTAGTGTAAATCATTTTAAGACTCCTTTCAATGTATACATTTTTTACCATGTTAAAACATCGTTATGTATTTAACATTCTTATACATATTTAACCATATTTTTCACAAATAGTCTAGCATTTTCCTTACAAATTTTGCCGGAACTCTGATTATGGAACAAAGGTTGGAAAAAAGCGCGTTCCCATCTCTTTTTTAATCCAAAACTTCCATTCTGGTAAAAGAAACCGAACCAGCCGCCGCCCCGGCAAAAGTCAGCAGTCCCATCACCAGGATCATCACAAAAAATCCTGCCTCTATTCCCAAAACAATACCAGCAATGGCTGCCGCCGTAATCCCGATTCCAATGGCCAGCATCTGCAGCAGCATTTTTATCAGAGTGCGTCCTGTATTTCCTAAAGTATTTCCAATGATAGCGTCTGAGAGCATTCCATAGTACAGACGGTTGGCCTGAAGACACACATACAGCAGCACTGTGAGAATGGTCATCACCGGCCCGATCCCAAATACAACCGCCCCTGGAACTGTGATCAGAATTCCGTCTACGATAGACCGCATATGTTCTATCTTTGTGGCATACCAGACCTTTCGGATAGGGGTGTCCGGAATCAGATAAGTATAAGCATTCTCCAGCTCCTTCGACCATTTTGTGGCATATCCGCTGAAAATAAATACCATGTAACTGGACACGCCTGGGATAATGAATACTTTTGCAGCTCCAAATTCACTGACTGCATCGTTAAAATACCCTACCGCTGCAATGAGAATCCCCAGTCCCAGACACAGCAGGGTGTTCCATCCGAAAATAAAAGTTGGATTCTTTCTATATTCCAGCATCTGTCTGAAATAAATAGCTTTGGCATAAGAACCTTTATATTCCACAGAAGCCTGTTTGTATTTCCGATGTTTATCCAGCCAAGGAATGGAGACAACGCCTTTTTTCTGCTTTGCTCTTCTGGCCTGATATTCATCTGCAAATTTCATGGCGTCTTCATAATAAGCCCCAGTACACTTCATCCGCCACGCTGCCAGAAACATGCCTGCAGTAGATACCAAAAACAGCACTGTGCCAATGGTATTTACCATATCCGGGCCTAAAAAGATCAGCCTTGTAGCCGCAATATTCCATCCTACCACCGGAAGCAGCTGGATCACCGGCAGATCAAAAAAGTTTTGCAAAAGTGCAAAAGACGGCTCTTTCGTGATCATCAGATAGGCAGCAATCCCAATGGTGCCTGCAATGAAAAGATACATGGCAGACACCAGGCCCTTAAAAAATTTTTCCGAAAGTTTTTCATTTCCATAACAGAAGATAATGGCAGAGGCTTCCAATATACTTTCAAATACCACGAAAAACAAAAAGTATAGAAGCATCTTTAGAATTCCTGCTTCAAACCAGAAAACTCCCGCCGCTGTAATGACAATTCCAATCAGCACATTCACGGTAAATGATTTCACTCCAGCAAACATCAATACCATTTTAGGGCTGACTGGGGCGGAAAACACAAAATGCACCTCGCTTGGACGAAACAGCAGGCCCCTGCGCTTTGCATAACTGATCAAATTTCCCGGAATCAGCCATAAAATGGCCATAGACAAAATTGTCACCAGATTTTCAGTTGAATTAAAACTCTCTTCCATTATCATCATGTTAAAACTAAAGCAGATCATTACAATATAAAACAGAATAAACAGAAACATCAAATAAGTTGCCGGACGTTTCAGCGCTTTCTTGATCCGGTTTACAATGGTTCTCTGATACAGATAAATAAAACTTCTCATTGTGCTTCACCGCCTCCCGTAATCTGGAAAAACAGCTCTTCAATATCCGCATCCTTCGCCTGTTCTCTGGTAAAACTTCCAATAATCTTTCCCCGCTCCATAATAAACATCACATCCCACAGCTCTTTTACCATTTCCAGCATATGGGTACTGATTAGAATGGTAACTCCCTGCTCTTTCAATTCCAGAATCACATCTTTTAATTCTTTAATCGCTGCAGGGTCTAGCCCTACCATAGGCTCATCCAGGAGAATTACCTTCGGTTTGATGGCCAGAGCGCAGCAGATACTTACTTTCTGCATCATTCCTTTTGACAGCTCATTTCCCAGTTTTTCCTGTTTATCCTCTAACTCAAAGCGAGCCAGCAGATCATGGATCTCCTCTTCTGTGATAGCAGAATTGTAGGCCCGTCTCACATACTCGATATGCTCTCGCACCGTCAAAGCGTCAAACATGGAAGGGATCTCTGGCACATAGGCAAAAATACGTTTTGCTTCCATTGTTCTGGCCGGCATTTGTTCAATTCCAACTCCGCCCTGATAGCGCAAAAGTCCCGCTATACTCTTGATGATGGTGGATTTTCCAGCTCCATTGGGCCCAAGCAAAATGCCCACCTGTCCGCCGGGAACCGTAAAGCTGACATGATCCACTGCCAAATATTTTCCGTATTGTTTCGTCAGGTCTTGAATTTCCAACATAATTTTTCTCTCCTTTTCCCACTTTATCCCACATGGCAAAACGCCATACAGCTCTTGTACTATTTGCTTAATACAATAGTTTATATGACGTTTTTTGTCAACAACATTTTTATAATTGTTTTTCTACAATATCATTTTTCTTTTTATAAATAGCATTTGCCGGAACTACCCCCCGCACCATAGACAATGGGTAAATATTACTTTTCTTTCCGATTACAGTTCCTGGATTCAAGACGCTGTTGCATCCCACTTCCACCTGATCTCCCAGCATAGCTCCAAATTTTTTTAATCCGGTGGCAATCTCTTCTTTCTCATCTTTTACCACCACCAGGGTTTTATCTGATTTCACATTCGAAGTAATGGAACCTGCTCCCATATGAGACCGATACCCCAAAATAGAATCTCCCACATAATTATAATGAGGCACCTGTACTTTATTGAACAATACCACATTTTTCAATTCTGTAGAGTTGCCTACCACCGCGCCTTTTCCCACAATGGCGTTTCCCCTGATAAAAGCACAATGCCGGATCTCTGCCTCTTCATCAATGATAAGAGGACCGTTGAGGCTGGCTGTGGGAGCCACCTTTGCACTTTTGGCAATCCAGACATTCTCCCCCTGCTGTTCATAGACCTCTGGGTCCAATGTTTTTCCTAATTCACAGATAAAGCTGCTGATTTTGGGCAGCGCCTCCCAGGGGTAGGTCAAACCCTGAAACAATTCTGCCCCTATGGTTTCTGATAATTGATATAAATTACTAATCTTGCATGTTTCCATTTTTATCTCCTCTTTTCTAAATTAATGCTGCCTGAATGGTTACTTTATTTTCTGTTTCTGCTTTTCTTTTGTTTTTCCAGATTTGGGAGCAGCCTTCGAAGCCGCTTTTCCAGCAGATTTGTAAAAAGCGGAAGCATATTGAAAATATTCCCTCAGAGCATATTGATTGTGCAGCCCCAGCACTCCGTCGGTGCGGCTCTTGATAAAATGTTCCAGCTTCCCCATATATTCCTGAGGGGTAATGCTGCCTTCCGCCACATAAGTCAGTCCCTTCTCCCAGCTTGCTGTTAATTCAGGATTTAACAAAGAACGGATAGAGCCATTTACCACATCGTATATCATTTCTCCTAATAATGTAGGCGTGATAACCTGTGTCTTCTTATTAAGGGCAAGATACTTGTTATTTACCAATTTTTTCAAAATCTCTGCCCGTGTGGCGCTGGTGCCTATGCCGCTTCCCTTGATCTGCGCCCGCAGCTCTTCGTCCTCAATCAGCTGCCCTGCATTTTCCATAGCCAAAATCATGGAACCAGAATTGTAGCGTTTCGGAGGAACCGTCTCCCCTTCTTTAACTTCCAAGGACTCCACAGGCAGTTCCATTCCCTTTTTCAGGGAAGTTAAAAGTTCCATAAAATTCCTGTCGCTGGAAGTCACATCTGCTTCCTGCTCTGTTTTTTCTTTTTTCCTCTCTAACTGTTCTGATTGCTCTCTCTGGGACTGCCCTTCTGACTTTCCGCCGCCTTTCTTTTTGGAAAAAGAATATTCCATAACTTTCAGATAACCTGGATCTTCCAAAACCTTAAAAGAGGCAAAAAACTTCTCTTCTGTCTCCTGATCCTTTCTCTTCATAGCAGTCACCAGATTAATTCTGCGAGAAACTGCCGGTGGAAAGAAAATGGCGAGAAACCGCCGCACAATAATCTCATAGATCTGAACGGACGTCTCATCTAATTTCCTGACAGAAGAAAAGCCCTGTCCAGTAGGAATAATCGCATAGTGATCTGTGATCTGTTTGTCATTCACATATCTGGTATTTGCAATTTTCTTCTGTCTTCCCGTCTCTAAGATTTCCTCCGCAAACTCTCTTACGGAGGGAATATTCCGCAATCCGCCAATATTTTTGTGAATCTCCTTTGCCACTGCAGAAGACAGGACACGGGCGTCCGTCCTAGGATATGTCACCAATTTTTTCTCATATAGTTCCTGCACTGCCTGCAAAGTCTGATCTGGACTGATCTTAAAAAATTTGGCGCAGTCATTCTGCAGTTCTGCCAGATTATACAAAAGGGGCGGATTCTTCGATTCTTTTTTCTTCTCTATAGAACATACCCTTGCTTTCAGTTCCTGTCCCTGCCTGTTTGCAGAAATTAAATCTTCTATTAATTTTTCTGCATCTTCTTTTTCTTTAAAACCATTTTCTTTATAGAGCTTTGGAGACTGAAAATAAGCAGATCCCTCCACTGCCCGCCATTCTCCCTCTACGGAATTATCCTGAATCTGCACTTGATTGACTACCCGGTAAAAAGGCGTTTTCACAAATTCCCGAATCTCCCGTTCTCTGCGCACTACCATGCCCTGTACGCAGGTCATCACTCTTCCCACGCTGACCACAGTATATTTGGTATTCATAAAATTTGAGATTGCATTGCCGTATTTCAGGGTAAGCAGACGAGAAAAATTGATTCCCATCAAGTAATCTTCCTTGGCTCTCAGATAGGCAGATTCACAGAGATTGTCATATTCTGATAAATCTTTGGCTTCACGGATTCCTCTCAAAATCTCTTCTTCTGTCTGGGAATCAATCCACACTCTGCGCCGGTTCTTATTTTTTACCTTTGCCTGGCGTTCCACCAGGCGGTAAATATATTCTCCTTCCCGCCCTGAGTCTGTACACACATAGATGGTCTCAACATCTTTCCGGTTCAGAAGTTCCGCCACAATCTTATACTGTTTTTTTACTCCAGGTATTACCTCATACTTAAATTCTTCTGGAAAAAAGGGCAGAGTGTCAAGACGCCATTTTTTATATTTTTCATCGTATACTTCCGGATAGCTCATGGTCACCAGATGTCCCACGCACCAAGTAACAATGGCTTCCTCCGACTCCATATACCCGTCATAACTCTTTACATGTAATTTTAATGCTTTGGCAAATTCTCTTGCCACACTTGGTTTCTCTGCTATGTACAAAGATTTTGACATATATTCATATCCTGCTTTCTCTTTACATTCTATTCATATCCACCAACAGGATACGGTCGTCTTCCGCCACCACCTGAAGCAATTGTTCATCAAAGGATTTGGCAGTAAACAGATAATAATAATTCGCAGTAAGTTTGGCCTGATCCATACTCTCAAATAACTGCTGGCACATCTCAAATGTCATTGCCGGCTCAGACCAGTTGCACAGACAGATCAGATTCTCTCTGATATTATTCTGGACGATAATATCAATATGCCCTTTCTTTCCAATCCAAGTTCCCATTTTATGAATCTTCAGGGGCAGTTTTCCAACCATATCCTGCAATTTTAAATATTCCATACATACATTCACAAAATAGCGTTTCAGATACTGCTCCAGCTCTTTTTCAATGTATCTGTCATAAAATGCTTCCGGCGTCAGACGATGCAGGTCGGACAAATGAGGATATACAAACTTAAACCAAAAATTAATAAATGTATCTTTAATTTGATACAAACCTTTCTGCGCGTTCTGCCATCCGCCTGTCTCAAAAGAATAAATCTTCTCCACCACGTCAAATTCCATCAGGTTTTTCAGATAGACGCTGATCTTAGCCCTGGAAAATCCTGTGGCCTGATAGATATCATTTAATTTATGCTTTCCAGAGGCCAAAACCTCCAGAATTGTATGATACACCGAAAGTTCCCGCAATTGGGCGCCAATAATCTCCTCTGCTTTTCCATGCAAAAATCCATATTCCGACAAGATATGGGTACAGATATTATAGCGAATATCCCGCTGATCCTCCCAGCCCCTGATATATTCCGGCACACCTCCGATCACACCGTAAGCCTCCACGCTCTCCCTTACACTGTAATTAGGAAGACTACGTACCAGATCTAAAAACTGCAGTTCCTGAATCTTCATCTGTCCATCTATCTTCTTTCCGGCAGTTCCCAAAATCTGAGGCAGTTCCTGTTCTACCCAGGCAATGGAGGAACTATATAAAAGGATCATCACTGGTCCCGGATATAATTTCTTGCCTTTTAACTTCAAAATGCTCTCTAAAAACCCTTCCTCTTTCTTCAAAATATGCTGAAACTCATCAATCACTACTACTAATTTGCTGCCATCGCCGCTTTTAATCCGTTTCAAAAAGGTATCGTAAGAATCTTCGGAAATAACCGCCTGATAGCAGTCTGCAATTTCCTGACGCATACGCTGTCTCTGTGCCTGAGGAGAGACTTCTGGCGCATAGTAGTAAAAATATTTTTTTCCACTGTAAAAATCCTGTATCAATTTCCTTCCTTCATTTTCTTTCCTTCCATACAGGATCAAAAGTTGATTTCCCTCCTGGAGATACATTTCTTCCAAATACTGTAATTCTGCTTTTCTTCCTGCCATAATCCACCCAAACCTCACATTATTTGACATTTTCTCTAAAGTTTACTGATTATTTTTATATCATATCACGATTTAATTTCTTTTACAAGACCAGCGATCTATTATTTTCCCAATAGGATTCGGGTGTCAAAAGCACCTTTGGTGCTACGCACCCTTTTGACACCCGAATCCTATTAGAAAATCCGCTTCACACCCCGGCGTGGCAATTTCTTCTCATGAAAGAAAAAATGCTTGCATTTTTCTTTGATCCATGATAATGTAGGGTTCACACAAACTTTGTGTAGACCTTTATCTCCCATCTGCCAGCACAGCCAGGAGGTATTATGACATACGAACAATTTAAACAAAGTCTTATAGCAAATCTAAAAAAGCTCTTTCCAGATGGCACGCAGATTTCCATCCGTCCTTTTTCTCAAAACAATCACATTATTTTAGATGGACTTATTATCTTAGAGATCGACAGCAACGTCTCTCCCACAATTTACCTGAACCATTACTATGAAAAATATCTGAACGGCACTTCTTTTTCCACACTTCAGAACCAGATTCTTCACTACTATTACGATCACCGAAATATCCGCAGCATTGACACATCTTTTTTCACTTGTTTTGAAAAGGTTCATTCCCGGATTGTCTACAAATTGATTCACTATGAAAAAAATAGGGAACTCCTGAAAGAAGTTCCTCATTTCCCTTATCTGGATCTTGCCATTGTATTCTATTATCTGGCCCAGGAAGGCCCCTGCCAAAGCACCTCTATTCCTATCTTTAATCAACATCTCACTTTTTGGAATATCTCCAAAGACACGCTTCTATTCCTTGCCCGGAAAAATACGCCTGCGCTGATGGCTTCCTGCTGCAGTTCCTTTTCTGACCTGTTTCTCTCCGCTCTGGATCTCTTTCCCGCCTCAGATCACCAGTCTCCCTTAGAGCCGCCGGATTCCGATCTGGTTCCTATGTATGTGCTGACGAATCAGCAGCGGGTCAATGGGGCCTGTTGTATGCTCTATCAAAATGTCCTGCATCAAATCTCAGAACAGCTGAATGATAATCTTTATGTTCTCCCAAGCAGTATCCATGAAGTAATCCTGATTCCTGCTTCCACCACAGAAAATCCCCAGGAACTGTCCCGCATTGTGCAGGAAATCAACAGGACGGAAGTGGCTCCTGAAGAAGTTCTTTCAGACTGCGTCTACCATTATAACCGCTGCTCTGACCAGATTCTCATGTATCAATAACATCCCTTCTCAAATTCTCATTTCTTATACTAATTCCAGATACATCTTTTCATATTTTCTTGCAGAATTCTGCCAGGAATGATCCGCATTCATACATCGTTTCATCATAGCTCCCCATTCCTTGGGATGATTGCAGAATACATCATATGCGTACCGTACAATCATCAGCATCTCCCTTGCATTGTAGTTGGCAAAACTGAATCCGTTTCCAGTATGCCAGATTTCATTATAGGGCTCTACGGTATCTTTTAATCCTCCGGTCTCTCTCACAATGGGAATCGTCCCATAGCGCATACTGATCAGTTGGCTTAATCCGCAAGGCTCAAACTGAGAAGGCATCAGAAACGCATCTGCTCCGCCATAGATCAAATGAGCTGTTTCCTCGCTGTATCCGATGGTTGCTGAGATCCGATCCGGATACTTCCAGTCAAAATGCCGAAAAAAGTCCTGGAATTGTTCTTCTCCTGTTCCCAGCACAGCCACCTGCACATTCAGCGTATTCATCATCTCTTCTAACACTTCCCGAACCAGGTCAAATCCTTTCTGCTGAGTCATTCTAGACACCATCCCGATCACCATGGCTGACTTGTCCCTGCGAAGTCCCAGGGTACTCTGCAATACTTCTTTATTTTTCTTTTTTCTTCCAATTGTTTTTACATCAAAATGAGCCGCAAGCTGTGGATCTGTCATGGGATCATATTCTGTATTGTCAATCCCGTTGACAATGCCCGAAAGTTTATTGGAAACTTCCCGCATCACTCCGTCTAGTCCCTCTCCTCCTGTCTGGCCCTGTATCTCTTTTGCGTAAGTCTCACTGACCGCATTGACCCGGTCTGCATAGAGGATTCCTGCTTTTAAAAAATTAGTCTCTCCATAGGCTTCCATCGCACCATACCGATAGTTTGCCGGCAGATCTCTGCAATTTTCAATATCATCAATCCTCCATCTGCCCTGGAATTTCTGGTTGTGAATGGTCATCACGGTTTTTATCTTCCGATAAAACTCATGCTCCCGGTAAAATGCGTCTAAAAATACTGGAATCAATCCGGTCTGCCAGTCATGACAGTGTATAATATCCGGGCAGAATCCAAGCTCCGGCAGGCTTGCCAGAACTGCCCGGCAGAAAAATGCAAATTTATTTACATCCTCAAAAATCTGATGATAAGGGCTGTCTCCTGCAAAATAATATTCATTGTCAATGAAATAGTAATGAATCCCTTCTGCCTTTGCCTCATAGATCCCTATATATTCTTTTTCTCTTGGCATGTCCGCATGAAACTCTGTCACATATTTCATTTTCTGTCGGTAACCTTCTGGAATACACAGATATTTTGGCAGAAAAACTCTCACATCAAATTTCTCTTTCTCTAAGTATTTCGGTAACGCTCCGACAACATCTGCCAATCCTCCTGTCTTAATAAAGGGATTTCCCTCAGATGCCGCAAAGAGTATCTTCTTCATGTAAAAACAACCTCCGTCTCTATCTCCTGATTTGAAAGAGAAGCAGGAATCCTTGCCTATCTTTTTTCAAAAGACTTTTCTCTCGTCATTTTCATAATCAGACAGGGCCGCTTCCTATTCTCTTAACTTATATTCTAACCGAATTTTGTCTGCAATTAAAGCTATAAATTCAGAATTTGTAGGTTTTCCTTTCCCATTGTGAATGGTATAGCCAAATAATTCGTCGATGGTATCCATTTTTCCCCGGCTCCATGCCACTTCAATAGCATGTCGAATGGCCCGTTCCACTCTGCTTGGCGTAGTCTGATATTTTTTTGCAATTCCTGGATATAAGATCTTCGTAATAGAATTCAGCATTTCCATATCCCGCACCGACATAATAATGGCTTCCCGCAGATATTGATACCCTTTAATATGAGCAGGTACTCCAATTTCATGGATGATATCAGTCACATCGCTTTCTAAATTCCGCTCTTCCAGCTCCTGCTTTTTCTCATATGCGTTTACTTTCCGTACTTCGCTTACCTTCCGCATTTCCACATTCCGCACATGTTTAATCCGGTTTATCACAACATCATTATCAAAAGGCTTCATAATATAGTAATCTGCACCCAAAGAAAATGCATCCTCTGTAATCTTTTCCTGTCCAATCGCAGTGATCATAATAAATGCCGGATGTTTTTTTATATTTTTGTCATTCCTTATTTTATCCATAACCGTCAATCCGTCCAATTTTGGCATAACAATATCAAGCAATACTACATCTGGTTCCTTCTTTTTGATCATTTCATATGCTTCTTCTCCATCTTTCGCCACTCCAACCACCTGAAGCTCCCCATCACTTCTCACAATATCCCCTAATTCTTTCAGCATTTTCTCATTGTCATCTGCAATTGCTACATTTAACTTTTCCACTGTTACATCCTCCTGTTGATTTTCCTTATAAACCCTCATAAAAGGTAACTATTTGTATTATATCCATAATCAAATGTTCCTTCAATGAAAAGATTTCGTTTGTTTTCGACATGGAAATTTCTGTACTGATCATATTTCCATGAATCCTGTCGTTATAGGAATTTTTTCCTACAACAACCTTATCATACCGATTGTATAATTGTATATTTTGTCGAATCTTGTCGTATGATTTTTAAAATTTAAAAATTTTTACTTATGTTATGCGTTTTTTTGCATTTGCATAAATATATTTTCTCCTTAAATCAACAAAAAGCCATTACACCATATCGGGAACAGCAAGAAGACTATCTTCCTCTCATTCCCAACATGGTGTAACAGCTTTGTATGTTGAAGTCTTATTCTATTTTTTAAATCCTTACAAGAACAAAGCGGACAGGTCCGCTTCAACTCCCTGAATCCCTCACTCATGAGGGGCCTGGACACTTTGCGCGCCGAGCACAATTGCGAAGCAATCTTTTACCTCTTGTGCGAGTGCGCATATTATTTTTCTCTTATAGGAAAGATACTTTCACTCGTTAGCGGGACAAGGTCTTTCCTATAAGACAACAAAGTGGGCAGGCCCACTTCATCTCCCCTACCCC
>JAAWBG010000011.1 GCA_022792535.1 Lachnospiraceae bacterium | reverse complement strand
GTTTACACATCAATATATGGGATAGAGCGGGTGCGCCGCACCCTTTTGACACTCGAATCCTATAAGATAAAAATAATATGCGCACTCGTGCAAATTGTGTCTGAATATGAATTTATATTTTTACTTCTCGAAGAAATACTTTTTAACCAGTTGTATTTTGAAATCGACCAGCTATCGCAAATTTATTGAAACGATTGTCTGCATTATTTATAATGACACTGTAAAAAAGAAAGAGGTGATTATCATGCAGGTCGAAATTAAAATTGACAGTTCATATAACGACCCTAAAATAATCATACTGACTGCTTCCATGACAGAAGATGTGAGCAGCATCGTAAAGAAACTTTCAGAAGATGTCTCACAAATAATCTCTGGCTATAAAGATGAAAAAGTTGAAATATTGGAGCAGACAGATTTGATTCGGATTTACGCAAATTCTGGAAAGGTTTTTGCAGTTACCAACAAAGATGAATATATTTTGCGCCTTAGACTATATGAACTGGAAAAACGATTACCCTCTAACCAATTCATCCGCATATCAAATTCAGAGATTATTAATTTAAAAAAAGTCAATCATTTTGATTTGAGTTTTACTGGTACTATTTGTGTTAAATTATCAAATGGTATTACAACATATGTATCCAGAAGGTATGTTCCAAAACTAAAAAAAATATTAGGAATCTGAGGTGAATGTTATGAAAAAGAAAATTATTATGCGTAGTCTTTTAGGATTTCCAATCGGAATTGCAATCGGATATTTCATTACAATCTTAAATTCTCTTGTTTGGGCAGATGGATCTTACTCGCCTTGTGTGCCTGAGCTCATATCCCTTATGGGGAATGAAATCAATGCCGTCATTTTACAAATGATTCTTTGTGGAATATTAGGTACGGGATTTGCGGCAAGTTCCGTAATCTGGGAAATAGATAATTGGAGCATTGTAAAACAGACAGGAATTTACTTTTCAATCATTTCATTGATAATGCTGCCAATCGCTTATTCTGCATATTGGATGGAACATAGCGCAGCCGGATTCTTAATCTATTTCGGAATTTTTGTTTTCATCTTTGCAATTATATGGATAACACAATTTTTTATAGGCAGACATAACGTAAGAAAAATGAATGAGAAATTGTTTCAAACAAAGGATAGAGAAAGGCAGATACGATAAAGAAAAAGAAGGGAGTACATTCTCTTCCTGCACTCCCTCCTGTAAGGCTTCTTAACCTATTGACATTGCTTTTGCGGCAGCCTTTTTACAATCTGCTTTGGCTTCGTTTTTTATCTGCCTGTGGTTACCGCTCTGGCATTTGAAATCCTGCCAAAGCCCGATTCAAGTAATCGTTAAATGGTTTCATTTTCTGAAAGACAGACACAGCCAGCTTCTGAAAATCATCTGCATTTTTTATGATTTCATCCTCTACCGGATATTCCAGATACCAGCTTTTGTATTTTAAAAACTCTGCCTGAGGATTTTCTTTCTCATAACCCTGGGGCACTTTTTTCAAAGCGGTGCCCTGAACCTGAAAGTGTCTCCGAAACTCTTCTTCCTCTATCACAGCCTTCCACTCTTCTGGATTAGCCTGAATATAATCCCGGACCATTTTGGTGGCGTCTTTAAACATATCTGCAAAGAGACCTCCTCCCAGAAAAGATTGTCCCCCTGGCTTTATCATCACATAATACCCTACTGGAATCGGCAGCTTTCCCTGAGAAGAGATGTGGGCGCGAAAGGCCGGATTGTATGGAGACTTGTCATGACTGAAACGGGTGTCCCGAACCAATTTAAAGGTCAGCTGTTTGGGTTCCCAGGGAAGAACACTTTTATCAAAGGCCCCGATTCCCAAAATCAGTTCTTGAATCAGCCCTTCAAATTCCGCATTTGCTTCCTTGTATTCTGCCTTATGGGCATGATACCACTCCCGCTCATTGTTTGCACTTAACTCTTCCAAATAATGTAAGATCAACTCTGTTTTTATCATCTGCTTTCCTTTCCTTCCAAATAAGAATCATTCATCTGCCATTGCAGTTTCCTCTGTGTCAGAACATGTCCAAAAAATGTTTTAGGAATCCGTTACCACAGACAAGGACACCGAATTCAGAAATTCTCGGATAAATTCTTTGCTCTTTTCCGGGGGTTCATAAAATTTGCAGAAAGAAAATCTTCCTGCCAAATCGTCGATTTCTTCCATGGCGTCTTTGACATCCTGCATTTTTTCCAAAGGAATCTCCGTGGCTTTGGCATAGTCCAGCTTGGCTGGGTCTATTCTATGATTCTGAATGGCATAATCTACTCTGTTTTTGCACCTGCAGGCTCCCTTTCCATATTCTCCGCAGTACTGTTCCAAAAAATCTGCTACTTTTCTCCGAACCCTGGAAAGACGCTGGCGATATGCTTCCGGCGTCATATTTAGAAGATCTCCTGCTATCCGGCTGTCCACCCGAAACATCGTTCCCAGCACAAAAATGCATCTGCTCTCTGTATCCAGGCACTGCAGCATTACATTGGTACATGCCATCTTTAATTCTTCCTCCAAAACAGCTCTCTCTACATTCTGAGACAGGTCCGGTATATCCTGAACCTTTCCATGTTCGATATCGTCTCCATAATAGGAAAAACTCAATGGATAATTTGCAAACATATGCTTCTTATAATCTTTCAGATGGTTGACCGCAATACGGAATACCCAAGTGGAAAAGGAACTCTTTTTTTGAAAAGAAGACAGATGTGTGATGATTTTCAATATGATATCCTGAGTGGCGTCCTCTGCATCTGCAAAAGTTCCCAGCATTCGCAGCGATAAGTTGAAAATCAGATCCCTCACGCTGACGATCACTGTCTCCAGAGCCTCTTTGTCCCCGGCCACCGCTTCATCAATCAGCAGGTACAATTCTTCTGTTGTTTTCTGTTCCATGTATTTTCACCTCCTGTATGATTAGACATAACCAGATTCTTTGTGTGACAATTATTTTCAATATTTTTTAATAGAAGGGAAAAAATTCTTTCCTATAAGTAAAAAACCGAGCAGACCTTCTTTTCCAGTCTCCGCCCGATTTTTCTATTTTATCTTCTGCACTTCCTATTTTTGGTTTGCCGGTTCAATGTTTATGCTCTTTCCTTTAATCTTAGAATCGCTCATAGCCCGCAGTACCTCTTTTCCATATTCCCGCGGTACTTCCACAAAAGTATACTTGTCGTACATATCAATGGCTCCTACCAGTTTTCCAGGCATTCCGGACTCTCCGGCTATGGCTCCTAAAATGTCTCCTGGCTTTACATGCTGTTTCTTTCCGATATTGATAAAGAGCCTTACCATGCCTTCCTCTGCCCCGGTATCTCCAAATTCAAAGTTCTCCATTCCGCTGGCTCCGCTTTCCTCTTCTCCCAGAAGGGCCAGTTTTAAGAATGCAGCGGCAATATCCATGGCTGTGTAATCTGCCTCATTTACCTGGCTTTCAATCATATTTACCATGGAGGACAGATCTTCCTCTTCGATAATCGTTCCAACGTGATCCATGATCTTTTCTAACTTCACTTGTACTACGTCTTCCATGCTGGGCACTTTCTGGGCCAGGATCTTGGTCTTACAATACCGTTGGATATCCTTTAACTTGTAGACTTCCTTTCCTTTTACAAAGGTAAAAGAACGGCCTGTTCTGCCTGCCCGGCCTGTTCTGCCGATTCGGTGCACGTAATACTCATCATCTTGAGGCAGATCGAAGTTAAAAACTGCTTCCACATCATCCACGTCAATCCCTCTTGCCGCCACATCGGTGGCAACTAAGATCTCTGTCTTCCCATTGCGGAAATGGTTCATGACCCGGTCGCGCTGTACCTGTTTCATATCTCCGTGAAGTCCCTCTGCAAAATATCCTCTTCCCTGGAGGGCGTTTACCAGCTCGTCCACCATCCGTTTGGTATTACAGAATACCAAGGAAAGTTTGGGATCGTACACATCCAGCAGCCGGCTTAAAACTTCCACTTTATCTTTTCGTTTTACATCATAGTAGTACTGTTCAATATTGGGAACCGTCAGTTCTTTTTTTACTACTTTGATGGTAACCGCATCTTTCTGATATTTTTTCGTGATCTCTAAAATTGGTTTTGGCATTGTGGCGGAAAACAGAACCGTCTGTCTTTCTTCTGGAATGTATTCCAGCACAGTCTCAATGTCTTCCCGGAATCCCATATTCAGCATCTCATCTGCCTCATCTAATACGATGGTATTTACCTCTTCGCACTTGATGGTTTTCCGCCTCAAATGGTCCATCACACGCCCTGGCGTTCCTATAATAATCTGAGCGCCGCCTTTTAAGGAACGAATCTGTTTTACAATATCCTGACCGCCGTATACCGGAAGCACTTTCACTCCATGCATGTATTTTGCCAGGCACCGCACTTCTTCCGCTACCTGGATGGCCAGCTCTCTGGTGGGGCAGAGCACGATGGCCTGGGTCTTTTTATTGCGGGGATCTACTTTCATTAAAAGAGGGATTCCGAATGCGGCAGTTTTTCCTGTTCCTGTCTGAGCCTGGCCGATCACGTCTGATCCTTCCATTACAATTGGAATGGCCTTGCCCTGAATAGGTGTCGCCTCCTCGAATCCCATCTCCTGTATTCCTCTTAATATCTGAGGATATAAATTTAATTCATCAAATCTTACTGTTTCCATATAATTCCTTTCTCTGTTTCTTACACAGCCTGTTGCTAATCATATCAAAGAAACCCGGCATTGTCAAATTGTTTTGTCTCAAACTACAGCCATTCTATCACGAAAATATAATTTTTTATTGACATCTTTTTCCGTATGGTGTAGTATTTACTTATTCATTACATAGTTTTCAATACTATATGTTAATATTTCTAATACCTTTACATATACTATAAAGACTAGGCGCCACCCGCCAAAGGTGCCTTTGACATTTTATTTTACTTGAAGGAGGATTACTATGAAATTCAAATTAAAAGATCCTGGAAGCTCTATCACACATTTTATCGGAATGCTGATGGCCCTTTTTGCCGCCACGCCATTGCTGATCCGCGCTTCCATGAATCCAGATAAGATTCACACAATCTCACTTGCTGTTTTCATTGCCAGTATGGTCCTGCTCTACGGCGCAAGCACTGCCTATCATGCTCTGGATCTCTCAGAAAAGACCAACCGCCTGCTCCGAAAGTTAGACCACATGATGATTTTTATCTTAATTGCCGGAACCTACACTCCAGTATGCCTGATCGTCCTGGGCGGACCCACTGGTTACGGACTTTTGGCCCTGGTATGGGGAATCGCTCTTTTGGGCATTCTGGTAAAAGCCTTTTGGATCACTTGTCCAAAATGGTTCTCTTCCATATTATATATCGCCATGGGCTGGGTATGTGTGCTGGCTTTTACCCAGATCATCAATTCCCTCTCTTCCCAGGCTTTTGGCTGGCTGCTGGCCGGAGGTATTATCTACACCATCGGAGGTATCATTTATGCCTTAAAACTGCCGATTTTTAATTCGAAGCATAAAAACTTCGGCTCCCATGAGATTTTTCATCTCTTTGTGATGGGAGGCAGCGTCTGTCACTTCATTATGATGTACTTTTTCGTGGCTAATATGCCTCTGCTCTAAAATAAAACTTTTTCATTAAATAGAATTTAAAAGAACAAAGTGGGCAAGCCCACATCAACTTCCCTACCCCTCAATCTTGAGAGGATTGCACACTTTGACGCGCCGAGTGCAGTCGCTTTAGCGACATATTCCTTTTGCACGAGTGCGCATATTATTTTTATCTTATAGGAAATCCGGAGGAATTTCCTATAAGACATGAAAGAGTCCTGCGAAGCAGGATTCTCCGGCTGCGGCGGGCCGCTCCCGCGGTTCTTTTCCTTTCCGCCGCAGTGCGATCGTTCTATTTTCTCTTATAGGAAATCCGAAGGAATTTTCTATAAGAGAACAAAGCGGACAGGTCCGCTTCAACTCCCTGAATCCCTCACTCATGAGGGGCGCTGGACATCCTGTGGAT
>JAAWBG010000010.1 GCA_022792535.1 Lachnospiraceae bacterium | reverse complement strand
TAATAGATCTTTTCATTACATTTTTCCTCCTGCCTGAATTTAATCTATTACTATTCACAGGAAACACCCGCCTGATTCCGGCCGGCGTTCCCATTGTTACCGTAAATTCAAAAGCTGAATAGTAACTGATTCTTTCCTTTTATACTATAATAATTATAGCGCAAAAAATCAATAGTTTTCAGCTTATTTCATGTATTTTTCTTGAAACACCTCAATAGGCATAGGGCGGTCAAAGAGAAATCCCTGACCAAAGCGGAATCCGCAGTCTATCAAGAATTTCCGCTGCTCCTCAGTCTCAATTCCCTCAAAAATAACTTCCTCTTTGACACTCTCAATCAGCCTGCCCACATTTTGAATAAATTCCTTAGCATTTCCCGCATTTTCCCGATTCAAAAAGCTCCGGTCAATCTTTACAATATCCGCCGGAATATCAAGAAGCATTCCCAAAGAAGAATACCCTGTTCCAAAATCGTCGATGGCTACCCGAAATCCAGCTTCCCGAAGCTTTTGCACTTCCGTTTTCACCAGATCATATCCCGTCACAAACAAGCTCTCCGTAATCTCTATCTCAATGTATTTGGGATCCACCTGATAAGATTCTGTCAACGAGATAATCCGCTGATAAATTCCATTTTTTTCAAAATGGCTTCTGGAAAAATTCACGGAAATAATCGGCGGTTCTTTTCCTGCCCCCATCCAGTTTCTCATATAAATCAATACCTGCTCATACACATAGAAATCCAGTTCCACAATATAGCCGGACTTTTCCAGCACAGGAATAAACATGCCTGGAGACACGATCTTTCCGCTTTTCTTTTTCCAACGCACCAGCGCCTCTCCGCCGGAAACCTGGAATTGAGAAAGGTAGAATTTAGGCTGCACATACACCTGGAATCCGCCTGCTTCCAAAGTACTCTGAAATTCTGCCAGTACTTTTTTCTCCTCCTCCCGCTGACTGCGCATTCTGCTCTCATACACCCGGCAGAAAGCGCTGCTGTTGCCCTTAATGCTCTTTCTGGTAAGATTGGCATTCTCAATGGCCATATCTAAATTCTCATCTTTCTCTTCCATAAAATAAATTCCGGTAGTCAGCCTGATATTGCAGGAAGGATAGATCTTCTTTTGTTTTCTGCTGAAATACAAGCTGCTGTCTACAATTTTCTGCAGAATAGATTCCCGGTCGGTATCCCACAAAAACGTAATAAACAAATCAGAATATAACCGGCAGGAAACCATATAATCCCTTCCCTGAATCAGGGATGCAAAGCTCTTCAAAATCTCATTTCCGGCCGCATGTCCAAAATTATCATTGATATAGGAAAAATCATTGATATCTGTATAGATAATGGCATATTCTTTGTCTTCTCTCCAATTTTCCAGCTCTCTTTTCACTCTGCTTTTAAATGCTTCCTCAATGTAAAGCCCTGTGAGAGGATCTCTCTTCTTCAAATGCCGGATCGCCCTTTGGTCTTCCTCCTGCTGTACCCGAAGCGCCACAAATACAGAAAGCATTTTAGACAATTCCAGAAAGGTCTCTTTCTCAAAATCGGTCCATAACCGGGGCTTTTCCAGATCGCAGAACGACACATACCCTTCTCCCAACTCAAAATAAGAAAAACTGCAGTTGACAATCGCCCGCATTTTCCGCTCACGAAATACTTCTTTATCTGACTCCGAAACCTCCTCATCTCCCAGGCAGTCATTGATACAGGCCAGCCCCCACTCGTTAAATCCCTGGAAAAAACCATCCCAATTCTCATATTTATCTATAAACTGAGGCTCCCGCAGAATTCCATTCTCTCTGGTCCAGCAATTGGTCTGAATCAGTTCTCTCTTTTCCCTGTCGCATTCTAATACAGCCACTCTTCCCAGATCATACTGCCTTCCAATCCGCTCCATCAAAAGATTCAGCGAATCATTCACATCCTTGGCATGAGAAAGTAAAGTAAATGCCTCTGAGATAAAATCCATATCCTGTACTTTTCCTGCTTTATAATGGCCGCTTCCCGTCTCAATCTTAGTCACCTTCCTGGTCTTCCACATGGGATCTGCAATCTCAGCCACACAGTACTGATTCTTCCCCGCTTCTTTGGCCTGATACATGGCCATATCTGCTTTGGAAAACAAAGAAGTGTAACTTTCTCTTATGGTTCCATACATGGCAACGCCCACGCTGCAGCTTATCTCCACCTCTTCCTGATTCCTGCCGTGATAAGTCTGATAAAGGGTATCACAAATATTTTGAGCCTTTGCTTTCGCCTGAAAAGAATCTGTGTGCTTCATCAGAATTAAAAACTCATCCCCGCCGATTCTTCCAATTACGTCAGTTCCCCGGAACAATCCCTGAATCTTTTTGCCAATATTCACCAACACATTATCTCCAAACAAATGCCCCAACGTGTCATTCACATATTTAAAATTATCAATATCCACCAGAAACAGCGCATGGGTTCCGTCTGGATTGCTCCTTAAAAATGCTTCGATCTCCCCTTTCGTAGCCGGCTTATTCAGCAAGCCGATCAGATCATCCCGCTTCAGTCTCTGAGCCATCTCATCCTGCAGAATCCGGTCTCTGGTAATATCCTCTGTTCTGCCCAGAATCCGCACAATTTTGCTGTCCACGCCCCGAATGCTTTTATAGCTGGTTCTGTGCCATGCATATTCCGGTCTTTCTCCGTCCTTTGCAATATTCACCCGATACTCCAAAATACCGTGCTCTTCCTCCTTAGAAGCACGATCAATCACCTGAAAAAATTTTTCACAATCCTCTCTGTGCAGTACCTTTTCTAAAATTCCTATGGGAACATAATAGTCGTTTCCATTTCGATCTGCCAGTATAATATTAGAGCGTGCCGGAATAAACAGCGTCTTATTTTTCACATTATATTCAAAGGGGAATTCCTGATTGATCTCCTCCATCAGTTTATACCGTTCTGTCTGCAGATACAGTTCCTCTTCCATCAGCTTTCGTTTGTGAATATCCCAGCTTGCCACAAGAAAACAGGGGACTTTGTCTTCATAATAAAAAAGACGGACTTTCAGTGCAATCCACCGCACCTCTCCTGACTTCTTGCAGATGCGCATCTCGCACTGGCCCACCTCTTTCTTGTGTTCCACCTCATCCATAGTCTTTTTCAGACATTCTATATCTTCCTTGTATAAAATATTAGAAAAATCACCTTTCATTGCCTGGAGTTCTTCCAAAGTATACCCTATCCCATGAAAAAACTCTTCGTTGCCGCTGATCAGTTTCCAGTGTTCCATTCCCCGGACCACAGCACATCCAGCAGGCATCTTTTCTACCATCTGGTTCAGCTTTTCTGCAACCTCCTCCAGCAGAACTTCCTCTCCCTGTATAAAAAATTTCTCACTCATTTTTTTTCGATCCATAAAAACATTCCCCATTCCGCATATCTCTGTGGTTCCTATTTTGCCGCTGTGATTTTCTTATTATTTTTAATCATACCAAAAAATCCCTCTGTTTTCAACGAATAACTCTCTTGTCTTTGTACTTTTTTCTTGAAAATACAGCGGTTTTATGTATAATAAATAAAGCAAGGTCTAAAACGAAAGGCATATCATTTACCAATCGGTTCTTTATTTTTAAAAATGCCTGAGAAAAACAGAACCCAAAACCAGAAATATTTAGAAAATATGAGGATTTAATATGATTAGTGCAAATAATGTGACATTACGTATTGGAAAAAAAGCTTTGTTTGAAGATGTAAATATTAAATTTACAGAGGGAAACTGCTATGGCCTGATTGGAGCCAACGGTGCAGGAAAATCTACGTTTCTCAAAATTTTAAACGGACAGTTGGAACCAACCAAAGGTGAGATTTTTATCACGCCTGGCCAGCGTCTTTCTTTTTTGCAGCAGGATCATTTCAAATACAATGATTTTTCTGTACTGGACACAGTGATTATGGGAAATCAGCATCTCTATGATATTATGAAGGAAAAAGATGCCATTTATATGAAAGAAGATTTCTCAGATGAAGATGGAATCCGTGCCAGCGAACTGGAAGCGGAATTTGCTGAAATGGACGGCTGGAATGCGGAGTCTGACGCTGCTCAGCTTCTCAATGGCCTTGGAATTGAAACAGAATTTCACTCTGCCATGATGCATGATCTGACAGGAGAACAGAAGGTAAAAGTCCTATTGGCTCAGGCGCTGTTTGGCAACCCTGATATTCTGCTTTTAGACGAGCCCACCAACCATTTGGATCTGGACGCCATTGCATGGTTAGAAGAATTCCTGATTAACTTTAACAACACAGTAATCGTCGTATCCCACGACCGTTATTTTCTAAACAAAGTCTGCACCCACACCGCAGATATTGATTACGCTAAGATTCAGCTCTATGCCGGAAATTATGATTTCTGGTATGAATCCAGCCAGCTTTTAATCAAGCAGATGAAAGAGGCCAACAAAAAGAAGGAAGAAAAAATCAAAGAACTGCAGGAATTTATCTCTCGTTTCTCTGCCAACGCTTCCAAATCAAAGCAGGCTACTTCCAGAAAAAAAGCTCTGGAAAAAATTCAATTGGATGAGATCAAACCTTCCAGCCGGAAATATCCATACATTGATTTTCGTCCAAACCGGGAAATCGGAAATGAAGTGCTCACTGTGGAGAACCTGAGCAAAACCATAGACGGTGTAAAAGTACTAGACAATATTTCTTTCATCGCAGGACACGACGATAAGATCGCCTTTGTGGGAAGCAATGAAATTGCCAAAACCACTCTCTTCCAGATTCTTGCAGGAGAATTGGAACCAGATGAGGGAAATTACAAATGGGGCGTTACCACCAGCCAGTCCTATTTTCCCAAGGACAATACCGAAATCTTCAACAACGATCTGCAGATTGTAGAATGGCTGACCCAGTTTTCTGAGATCAAAGACGCCACTTATGTCCGGGGCTTTTTAGGCAGAATGCTGTTTGCCGGAGAAGACGGGGTAAAGAAAATGAAAGTCTTGTCTGGCGGTGAAAAAGTCCGGGTCCTTCTATCCCGCATGATGATCACCGGAGCGAATGTCTTAATTCTGGACGAGCCTACGGATCATCTGGATATGGAATCTATCACCGCCTTGAATAATGGATTGATCAAATTCCCTGGCGTACTGCTGTTCGCCTCTCGTGACCACCAGGTAGTCCAGACCACTGCAAACCGTATTATTGAACTGCTCCCCAACGGAAGTATGATCGACAAGATTACCACTTACGACGAGTATTTAGAAAGCGATGAGATGGCAAGAAAGAGACAGATCTACTCTACCAGCAACGCTCAGGAAGAAGACGATTAAGAAAGAGCCTTTGGAACTAAAACTCCAAAGGCTCTTTTGGTATTCTGTTTTCAGGATATCTTATACTCTTGATAAATATTCTCCTGTTCTTGTATCAATCTTGATCACATCTTCCTGCTCCACAAACAGAGGCACATATACTGTTGCTCCTGTTTCCACAACCGCCGGCTTAGTGGCTCCTGTGGCAGTATCTCCCTTAAATCCTGGCTCTGTATCTGTAATCTTCAATTCTACGAACAGGGGCGGCTCCACTGCAAACACGCTGCCATTGTGAGAACACATTTTCACCATCTCGTTCTCTTTTACAAATTTCAATGCGTCTCCAATTGACTCTGCATCCAAAGCGATCTGTTCATAAGATTCCACATCCATAAAATGGAATAGATCTCCATCTGAATACAAGTACTGCATGTCCGCTCTTTCGATACGTGCCTGGGGACATTTCTCGGTAGGACGGAATGTCTTCTCCACAACGCCGCCGTTTTTAATATTTTTTAATTTTGTTCTGACAAAAGCCGCACCTTTTCCTGGTTTTACATGCTGAAATTCAATAATCTGATAAATGTTATTATCTAATTCAATCGTAATCCCGTTTCTAAAATCTCCTGCTGAAATCATTCGAATTTCCTCCTTAAACTACATTAGGACCCAATACGCCCTTATATTCTTTACTATTCTATACTATACCGGCAGATTTTTCAACCTTTTTTTCGGTTCCCTCATTTTAACTTTTCCTGGAGCTTTTCTTAGACTTTTTCCGGTAGAAAAACAGTACGATTTTTTCAAAATACCGTTTCAATACGATCTGAATCTCTTCTTTGGGATGAATGGGCTTTGTCAATATTGTGTGAAGCCCTGCCCGATTTGCCCCATATACATCTGTAAAAATCTGATCCCCCACAAACAGCGTATTTTCTTTTTGAGTTCCCATCAACTCCATTGCCCGTTCATATCCTGATACCTTTGGCTTTCCTGCTTTGAAAATATACTGTACCTGCACTTCGTCATGAAACATCTTCACCCTCGGCTCTTTATTATTAGACAAAAGGCAGCATTGATAACCCATCTCTCTTAAATCCTCAAATAACCTTTTGGCCTGCTGATCCGCCGGCGCTCCATGAGGTACTAAAGTATTGTCTATATCAAAAATAATTCCCCGATACCCTGCCTGAAAAAAACGGTCAAATTCTATCTGATACGCGGAATCTAAATATTCATTGGGATAAAATTTTTCTAACATCCTGACACTCTCCTGTGCACAGTATAGGTATACCTTAATGATTGCCGCTGTTCTGCAGCCAGTTTAATTATCCAACATCTTCTTCAGCTCATCCATAAATGTATTTACATCTTTAAACTCCCGATATACAGATGCAAACCGCACATATGCCACTGGGTCTAATTCCTGCAGCCGGTTCATAACAATCTCCCCAATCTCAGAACTGGAAATCTCTTTCTCCTCCCGATTAAAAACATCCACTTCCACAGTATCTACCAATTGGCTGATCATATCCACAGATACTGGACGTTTATGACAAGCCCGTAAAATTCCTGCTTCCACCTTTGCCCGGTCATATTGTTCCCGATTATTATCCTTTTTCATAACAATCAAAGGTATTGTCTCTACTTTCTCATATGTGGTAAAGCGCTTTCCACAGTCATCACAAAGTCTTCTTCTTCGAATCGAGTAATTATCATCTGCCGGTCTTGAATCAATTACCCGTGTATTATCGCTGCTGCAATATGGACATTTCATAAAATCACCCCTGATCTTATACATCAAACTATATATTCTGGATTCTGTATATAAAAATCCAGCTATTTTCTTTCAGTATATCTTTCCTTTCTTTGATTGTCAATATAATTTCCGGCTTTATCTGGGCGGTTTCGGCTCTGGTATCTCCACCAGAATAATATCCGGTCCAATCTTCACCACCTGATTCCAGGGAATGATAATCTCACTTTCTCTTCCAAAAAGCCCCCACATTTTTCCGCAGCCAGGTATGATCAATGCCAGAATACATCCATTACAAGGATCGATATCTAAATCCACCACAAATCCAAGACATTTACAATTACAAATATTGATTACTTCTTTTTCTTTTAATTCACACAGACGCATAATATCCCCCTGCTATAATATATGCTGCAGGGGGATATATGTACTTTTTATATGAAATTTAGGATAGGCTTATTTTATAATACGTTTTTGGTAGCGATAATGTCTACGCCTGTGCCTGCCACATCAGTTACGATTACATCGCCGATATGTACAGGTGCCTGAACCTTTACGCCTTTTAAGGATTTCATAATATCAAAGATCTTTCCTTTTGGAATATCCTGTTTCGTCTTAACAGATACCGCTGCAAGACTTCCGCCTTCTACGATTACGGAACTTGTTACGATTCTGGTTGGATTAGTCACTTCTTTTCTGGCATAATCGTCACCACGTTTACATGTATTTCCGGTAACGCTTACCACCTCTCCATTGTTCATTTCTACTTTCAGCGGACATCCCATGGGGCATCCAATACAAATTAATTCTCTTGTTTCCATAGATTTACGCCTCCTCAATCTTTACAGTAATCTGGGACAGACCTGAAAATGCAGCCAACTGTTCTTTCTTCAATACTACCTCTTCCATCTCTCCTGGTGCTACAACTGGACGTTTTTTGTGAATAATACGCTCGTCGTTCAAATATACAGATACAAAACAGTTCTTGTATACATCGCCTACACGGAAACGAACGGTATGCTTCTCATCCATTCTATCTGGATTGATGGTCTTAGGTACTGTATAACGCGCACCTTCTACTGCAACAATTGGAATATCCTTTGCACTGGATTCCTGATGTTTTGCACCATTCAATACATACTCAGCAGCATGTTTTCCAGCAGCAGATGCTTCCTCAGAAACAAAGTCTACCAAGTCATGTACATGAAGTACGTTACCACATGCAAACACGCCTTCTACATTTGTTTCCAGACACTCATTTACCAATGGGCCAGAGGTAATTGGGCTCATTTCAACGCCTAAGCTTCTAGACAACTCGTTCTCTGGAATCAGACCACAGGATAACAACAATGTATCACAGGTATAGCGTTCTTCTGTACCTGGAACCGGTCTTCTATCTGGACCTACTTCTGCGATCGTGATAGCTTCTACTCTCTCTTTTCCTTCAATATCTACAACCGTGTGGCTTAATTTAAGAGGAATTCCATAGTCATCCAGACACTGTACAATATTTCTCTTCAATCCGCCGGAATATGGCATTAACTCAGCAACAACTTTAACTTTAGCGCCTTCCAAAGTCATTCTTCTTGCCATGATCAGTCCGATATCACCAGAACCAAGAATCACTACTTCACGGCCAGGCATATAGCCTTCCATATTTACCAGACGCTGTGCTGTACCAGCAGAGTAAATACCAGCAGGACGATATCCAGGAATATTCAGAGCTCCTCTGGAACGCTCTCTACAACCCATTGCAAGTACGATTGCTTTTGCCTGAATCTCAAACATACCTTCTTCACGGTTCATTGCTGTCACAACTTTGTTGTCTGCAATATCCATAACCATGGTATTTAATTTGTATTCAATATCTGCTTCTTTTAACTGCTCGATAAATCTTCCTGCATACTCTGGTCCGGTTAATTCTTCTTTGAATGTATGAAGTCCGAATCCATTATGGATACACTGATTCAGAATACCGCCCAGTTCTTTATCTCTCTCTAAAACTAATATAGATTCTACTCCGTTTTTCTTTGCTGATACGGCTGCTGCAAGTCCTGCCGGGCCGCCGCCTACAATAACAATATCATAATTTAACATTTTCTTTCCCTCCTGGCTTTCCGACTATATTCTATCTTTATTAATTCCTACAATAATCTTGGATTCTCCACCTGCTTTGGTGATCTCTGCAGGATCTACTCCACGCTCTCTTGCAAGGATCTCGATAGTTCTCGGAGAACAGAAACCTGCCTGACAGCGTCCCATTCCTGCTCTGGTACGACGTTTCACACCATCCAGAGATTTTGCACCCAGAGGACGTTTGATTGCATCAATGATTTCTCCTTCTGTAATCATCTCACATCTGCAGATAATGTTTCCATATGCCGGATTCTCTTTAATCAAAGCTGCACGCTCTTCATTATTCAAAGTCTTAGGATCTAAGATACCTTTTCTGGAACCGTTGAAGTTGGGGTTCGGCTCTGCATTTGTCAAATCTTTCACAATTCCTGCTACCATTTTACCAATTGCCGGAGCACTGGTTAATCCTGGAGATTCGATTCCTGCACAGTCAATGAAACCTTTTGCTTCTTCTAATTCGCCAATGTAGAACTCATGTCCATCTTCATGAGCACGCAGGCCTGCAAAGGAAGTGATAACCTGACGAATGGGCAGACCTTTTACAGTGGTTCCTGCTTTATTGATCAATTCATCAATACCTTCCTGTGTAGTATTAGTTCCTTCTTTATTTTCAATATCAATTGCAGTAGGTCCTACTAAAGTATTGCCGTGAACCGTTGGGGATACCAAAACACCTTTTCCGAACTTACTTGGAAGCTGGAAAATTGTATGTGTTACGAAACCTTCGGTAGAACGGTCTAACAGACAGTAATCTCCACGTCTCGGAGTGATATGCATCTTCTTATCACTTACCATATTGTGGAATTTGTCTGCATGTACGCCTGCTGCATTTACTACATATTTTGTTTCAATCTCACCCTGGTTGGTCTTTACTACCCAAGCGTCGCCTTTTTTCTCCAAACCAGTTACTTCTGTATCAAATTTAAACTCTACACCGTTGGTTGCTGCATTCTCAGCAAATGCAATGTTCATGCCGAAAGGACATACGATTCCGCCGGTGGGCGCATACAAAGCTGCTACAGCTTCATCTGCAATATTGGGCTCTAATTTTACTAATTCTTCTCTGTCAATAATGCGAAGATCTTTTACACCATTCTGTACGCCTCTGTCATACAGTTCCTGTAAGTTTGGCTTTTCTTCTTCATGAAGGCATACAACCAGAGAACCATTGTTTTTATAATGGAAATCCAGCTCTTTGGAGAGTTCTTCCATCATCTGGTTTCCTTCTACATTCAATTTTGCCATCAGGGAACCAGCTTCTGCGTCAAAACCAGCATGTACAATTGCACTGTTTGCCTTGGAAGTTCCGCAGCATACGTCTTCTTCTTTCTCTACTACGCAGACATTCAAATTGTATCTGGAAAGTTCTCTTGCAGAAGCACTTCCTGACACGCCTGCTCCAATAATTACTACATCATACATATTGTTCACCTATCCTTCGCTCTTTCTTAAATTTATTTTGACTGTCTGGATTGAATCCAGACAGTTTTTTTCATCATTCTATTGCCTAACCCAAGAGAATCTATCTGGACTCCCTCTCATGAGAAAAGCAACAATCACACTCTCCTCTCGGAGAATGTAATCATTGCCTCTCTGCTATCTCTGCAATGCCATATTTCACTATTTATGTGCTTACACACGATAGTTCGCTAACATTGAGTATATCCAGAGACCTAACTATTGTTCCTAGAAATTCTGCTATGTATGGTAACGTTTCGTGTTTCCCTTTTTCCTCACTAATTAATCTTCTTTTGCCCAGCCGAAAGAATATTTTACAGCTTTGTTCCAACCTTTTACTCTCTCTTCTCTTTCTTCTTTTGAAATCTGAGGTTTGAAAGTCTGGTCGATTGCCCAGTTCTTAATAACGTCTTCTTTGCTTGCCCAGTAACCAACTGCAAGACCTGCTAAGTAAGCAGCACCCATAGCGGTTGTCTCTACGCAGCATGGACGATTTACAGGAGCATCAATGATGTCTGCCTGTGTCTGCATCAAGAAGTTGTTTGCACTTGCACCACCGTCAACCTTCAAAGAGCTTAATTCGATACCAGAGTCAGCTCTCATAGCCTGAAGAACGTCGTTTGCCTGATATGCCAAAGACTCTAATGTTGCACGGATGATATGATATTTGTTAACACCACGAGTAATTCCTACAATTGTTCCTCTTGCATACTGATCCCAATGAGGAGCACCAAGTCCTGTAAATGCAGGTACTACATAACATCCATTGGTGTCTTTTACTTTTGTAGCCATGTATTCAGAATCTGGTGAGCTGTCAATAATTCTCAGCTCATCACGTAACCACTGAATTGCAGCGCCGGCTACGAAAATAGAACCTTCTAATGCATAATTAACTTTTCCGTCAAGTCCCCATGCAATTGTTGTAACCAAACCATTTTTGGAGAAGACTGGTTTCTCGCCAGTGTTCATTAACATGAAGCATCCTGTACCATATGTATTCTTTGCTTCGCCTGCTGTGAAACATGTCTGTCCAAACAATGCTGCCTGCTGATCTCCTGCTGCTCCGCTGACTGGAATCGGGCCACCAAAGAAGGATGGATCTGCTGTTCCATATACACAGCTGGAAGGTTTTGCTTCTGGAAGCATGCTTGCTGGAATGTTCAGCTCTTTTAAGATTTCTTCATCCCATGTCAGGTCGTTGATGTTGAACATCATAGTACGTGAAGCGTTGGAGTAATCTGTTACATGAGCTGCGCCCTTTGTAAGTTTCCAGATCAACCATGTCTCAACAGTACCGAAGAGAAGATCTCCCTTTTCTGCTCTTTCTCTTACGCCTTCTACGTTCTCAAGAATCCATCTTAATTTTGTAGCTGAGAAGTATGCGTCAATTACCAATCCGGTTTTCTGACGGAACTTGTCTTCCAGGCCTTTTTCTTTCAGGCTGTCGCAATACTCAGAAGTTCTGCGGCACTGCCATACAATTGCGTGGTACACTGGCTCGCCTGTATTCTTATCCCACACGATAGTGGTTTCACGCTGGTTGGTGATACCGATTGCAGCGATGTCGTCTGCGGAAGCACCGATCTTCTGCATTGCTTCTACTGCAACACCTAACTGTGTAGACCAGATCTCGTTAGCATCATGCTCTACCCAGCCTGGTTTTGGAAAGTACTGTGTGAACTCTTTCTGAGCTACACTGCACATTTCACCTTTTTCGTTAAAAAGAATACATCTGTTACTTGTTGTGCCGGCGTCCAGCGCCATAACATATTTTGCCATTTGTAAAATCCTCCTCCGTTTGACTTGATAATGTTATTATATCTTTTGAAGTGCTTTTTGTCATTAGACACATACACTTATTTGTACAATTTATTCAAATTTCTTATATTTATTTTTTCATAGACGGTGTTTCTGCCGAAACCCTAGGCTGTCATCGTGCTCTTTGTTGTAGGAAGTACCAAAATATTTCCGGTTGGGTGCTGGAGCATTGCCCGTATATTTTCCACTGCCGCCAGTACCTCTTCTTCTTCCGGCCCTTTTTTCATCGCTACGCAATCTAAAACAAAATGACAGACTGATTTGATAATAAAATTCTCCACTAAATAATTCCCATTCTTGTCCGACCAAAACCTGTTTCTGATCTGTTCATCCACTACTGGGAAAAGGGATTCCATCAACCGTTCTCTGCTGACATTCTCCAGGACTTTTCTATAGAAGAAACGATTCTCTTTGATGATCCTTACCACTTTGCAGATCCACTCATCAAAGCCTTCCTTCTCATCATATGTAACTTGTTTTACAAAATCTTCATTATACAGCCACTCGATCACTCCATAAATATCCTGGAAATGATAATAGAAACTCTGACGTTTCATATTCTTACAGTCCATGATATCCTGCACGGTGATCTTCCGCAAAGGCTTCTCGTGTAGCATTTCCTGTAATCCGTCTGCAATCTTTCTTTTTGTATTACCCATCTCTCTTTTCCTCCTTACATAAACCATATATCCTGGTTGGTCGTTGAAACTGAAATTGCTCCGGCATTCAAGGCGTCAATCACATCTTCCCTGTCACTGATCAGTCCGCCGGCAATCACAGACTGAGAACTAAGTTTATTAATCTTTTGTATAATCTTTGGCATAACCCCTGGCAGTATCTCAATAAAATCTGCTTTGATCTGCTTTTTCTGTTTCTCTATACTCTGATAAGCTCTGGAATCCAAAACAAATATTCGAAAAATCGTATATAAGGACAACTCCTTTGCTCGATTAATCATATTCATTCTTGTTGAAATGATTCCATCTGCTTCTGTGTTTTTACTGATATAATCCACTGCTATTTCATGGCTGCTCAATCCTTCAATCAGATCAATGTGCACCAAAGCCATCTTGTCCGCCTGTTTGATCTGCTTTACAATCTCTCCGATGTTGCACATATTTCCAAACAAGACAAACACAATCTTTACATCAGATTTCAAACACTGTTGAATTCCCTCAAAATCCTTTACTGCCGCAATGATAGGACAATCCGACATTGCATCATAAAATTTTTGTTCCATAGGCCTCCACACCAGTTTCTTTTAGTTCACGTTTCCCCAAATTCCACCTCCCTTTCTCAATAATAGACCTGTATCTGAAACATTTTGAAAAGCACAGGCCCTAAAATCCCCTGGCAGCCATTCGGCCGCTTTATTTTGATTCAGAGTGTGAAAATTTTTCCCACCCCTAAAATATGGGCTAAAAAAAGAGTAAAGCTAATAAACAGCATTTCTGCTGAGGTTAACCTTACTCTCTGTTCTCTAGGCACTTTATTTTCTCTTTCACTCATGCATTTATGTTAGCATTTTTAACGAAAAAATTCAAGCATACTTTCGAAAAAAATAAAATTATGTCCAATTCTATCAAATTTTATTATGACAATTTGGTTGTTTTGTCTAGTCCTTTTTTCCCATTTTCTTGGATTAAATCTAAAAAATTCAGAATTTCCTATATGTTCTATTTGATTTTCCTCATACATCTTAGATCAAATGTCAAAAATGCTCTTGTTTTTTTGACATTTCGCGCTATTTGCCCTTGAAACTGCATAACTTTGACGATATAATACAGTCACAGTCAGGTGTGGTAACTATTTACCACCCGAATGTAATTTAATTTTTGCCCACTCTCTTTTAGACCAGGGTTCCGCTTCGGCGGGACTTCTGGTCTTTTCCATTTGACACCTGAATTTATCTTATGATAAGGTAAGATTTGAAATTATTAATGTAAGAAAGGACTCTGTCATGCGTATTTGGTTTAAAATCATAAAGGACAATCATCTGATCAAAGATACGGTCGTCACAAAAGACGACGAAGATACCAGGACCCACAAGATCTTCCAGGCTCTTGACCAGGTCTGCTATGAATTCGATCTGAGCAAGCCTATCTGGTTAGAGGCCACCATTGCCGAATTCAAACGCCACGGAAAAGCACGATTTTATCAGGATAATTTTGTGGAAACCATTGATTTTGATTTTCTGGAAATTCATATTATCGAAGAATAGATACGCAATATGCGTATCTATCATTTTCTCTGGCGTCTTACTTCGTACATCAGCAGAGCTGCCGCAACTGCAGCATTCAAAGATTCCACCTGCCCCTCCATGGGAATCTGAATCCAGGTATCCGCCAGCTCTGCGGTCTGGGCGCTGAGCCCATTCCCTTCATTTCCAATCAGAAATCCTGTGGCTCTGGTATAATCAGGCTGATCGTAAGACAAGTTTCCTTCTAAATGAGCCCCATACAGGAAAATACCCTTTTCCTTTAAATATTCTATTGTTTCCTGCAGATCTTTGGCAATGTAAAAGGGCACTCGGTACAGCGCTCCCATAGCGGCGCGGATTGTCTTGGGATGATAGACATCTACAGTGGTCTGATTCATAATAATCCCTGTGATACCGGCCCCTTCTCCGGTTCGTATCATGGTTCCCAGATTTCCTGGATCTTGTATGCTTTCTAAAATCAAAAGATGCGGATTCTTTCCCATCAGGTCTTCTAAATGGTATTCGGGCATTTTCACCAGGCTTAAAATTCCCTGGGGAGTTTTCGTATCGCTGATGGTCTGAAATACATGATCGGAAACCACCTCATAAGAATATCCCTGAATCTTTTTTCTCTTGTCTTCCTCCTCAAGAAAAGACTCTGAAACATACATGGCTGCAATCTCCTCTTTGGGAGCTTCCATGCACAATTTCATTCCCTCCACCACAAAAACCCGCTGTTCATAGCGGGTTTTTGCCTTTTTATTCAACTGTATTACACGCTTCATCTGCTGATTGGCAGTGCTGGTTATCATATTTTACATTCCTTTGTTCGAAAACGTTTTAGACACTTAAATTTTTGCATACTTCAAACTGATACTCTGGAAGTTTCTTCTGCATAGCCAGGGCCTCATCAATATCAAAGTCCATGAAATCTCCATGACGGTATCCCACCACTCGATTGGATTTGCCCTGACACAGCAAGTCCACAGCGTAAGCTCCCATAGTGGAAGCATAGACGCGGTCCTTACAGGTAGGACTTCCGCCACGCTGCATGTGTCCTAAAATCGTTGCCCTTGTCTCAAGACCGGTAGCCGCTTCGATCCGCTTCGCCATACTTGCAGAATGTCCGATTCCCTCTGCATTTATAATAATGTGATGTTTCTTTCCCCGTTTACGGTTGGCAATAATATTGTCCACTAATTTCTGTTCATCATAATCATATTTCTCCGGCAGCAGAATATCTTCCGCACCATTTGCAATTCCGCACCACAGCGCAATATAGCCTGCGCCTCTTCCCATAACCTCAATGATAGAACACCTCTCATGGGAAGTGGAGGTATCACGCACTTTGTCGATGGCGTCCATCGCTGTATTCACTGCGGTATCAAATCCAATGGTATACTCTGTACATGCAATGTCTAAGTCGATGGTTCCAGGAATGGCAATGGTATTGATGCCAAGAGCGGCTAACTTCTGAGCTCCTTTGAAAGAACCGTCTCCTCCGATTACAATCATACCCTCGATTCCATGTTTTCTGCAGACTTCTGCTCCCAGCTCCTGACCTTCCGGTGTGGTAAATTCCTTACACCTTGCAGTCTGCAGAATCGTTCCGCCTCGCTGAATCGTATCTGAAACGCCTGTTGCTTCCATATCAATAATCTCTTCCTGAAGCAGTCCGGCATATCCTCTCTTAATTCCCTTTACTTTCTTACCACGTGCAATTCCCTGACGTACCACTGCACGTATGGCAGCATTCATGCCTGGCGCATCCCCGCCGCTGGTAAGCACACCAATTGTCTGAATCTCTTTTGCCATAACCGTCCCTCCTGTTTTCCTGTCCTGTATCATTCAATTTATTCCATTCTAATCTCTTTTCTTCGGATTTTCAATGATCTTTTCTACAACTTTTACATTTTTTTCTCCCAAAAAGTTAGTTAATTTGTTGACTGTTTCAGGCAAAATGCCAATGCTCTGACCAGGATACAGCCGCTTCATTACCTTCTCCTCTGAGATATAGACTAGAATCTGATCCTTTCCTGGGCCAAATTCCATCAGCTCCGTGAACTGGGATTCCTTTTGTTCATATTCTTCTTTTGTCTCAAACTGCAGCCAGAGTTCTTTTCTGGTGTCTTCAAAAGAATAGATCTTCTCACAGATCAACTTGCTGTTCTTTTCCTCTTCGCCAGACACCCGTCCCCGGATAAAGACTTTTTCATCCACATTCAGAAGATGACTGTTTCTCTCATAATTCTGCGGGAAAATAATAATCTCCAGATTTCCCACCAGATCTTCTAAAGTGATAAAAGCCATCGTCTGGTTATTTTTCGTATACTTGATGGTTTTCTCTACGATCATGCCGCCCACAGTAGCGCTCTCTCCATCCCGCACCTTGGTCTGTCCGCTCTCTTCTTCCAGTAGAAAATCCGTGGTCACTCTGGTAATATTTTTTCTCCATTTTTCTTCATATTCTTCCAGAGGATGGCCGCTAAGATAAACTCCCAAAACCTCTTTTTCAAATCCCAGATATACTTCCTTGGAATATTCTCCCACATCCGGCAGCTTTATCTCAAAATCTGCTTTTTCTTCCTCCCCTGCAAGGTCAAACAGCGTCATCTGGCCTGCCATGGTATTTTTCTTGTCCTGGGCAATGTCTTCCATAATTCCCACATATACCATCATGCACTGTTTTCTGGTGGCGTCAAAACCATCCAGAGCCCCTGCTTTGATCAAGTTTTCTACTACCCGCTTGTTGATCTCCTGTCCTGTCATGCGGGTCAGAAAATCTTTTAGATTTTTAAATTTCCCTCGTTCTTTCCGCTCCTTGCACAGATTCTCAATAAACGTATGATTGACGCTTTTTATGGCAGATAATCCATAGCGAATCCCGCCCTCCGCTACGGAAAAATCACTTTCCCCTTCGTTGACGCTGGGAGGCAGTACCCGGATTCCCATCTGCCTGCAGGTAAAAATATATTCTGAAATCTTACCGATATGGCCCATCACAGAACTCATCAAGGCAGCCATATACTCCAGAGGATAATAATATTTCAAGTAAGCAGTCTGATAAGCCACCACTGCATAAGCCGCCGCATGTGACTTGTTAAAGGCATATTTTGCAAAGTCAATCATCTCATCATATATTTTATTGGCCACCTTCTCGTCGATTCCATTGCTGATACAGCCTGGAACTCCCTCTTCTGGATTCCCGTATACAAAGTTCTTCCGCTCTTTTTCCATCACAGAGCCTTTTTTCTTGGACATGGCCCGGCGCACCAGATCGCTTCGTCCCAGGGTATATCCCGCCAGATCCCTTACAATCTGCATTACCTGTTCCTGATAGACGATACATCCGTAGGTCGGCGCTAAAATAGGTTCCAATTGGGGACAGTCATAGGTAACGGAATCGGGATTATTCTTCCCTCTGATGTAAGCTGGAATAAAATCCATAGGTCCCGGGCGGTACAGAGAAATTCCTGCAATGATATCCTCCAGATTCTTAGGCTTCAACTCTTTCATAAAGTTTTTCATGCCTGCGCTTTCTAACTGAAACACTCCTTCGGTCCTTCCGGTGCCGATGGCGTCTAACACTGCCTTGTCGTTAAAATCAATATTGTCAATATCAAGCTGAATCTTCTGCCCCTCTTTTACCATATTAACTGCATGCTGCAGCACAGTCAGATTTCGCAGTCCCAGAAAATCCATTTTCAAAAGTCCCAGTTCTTCCAGGGTGGTCATGGTAAACTGTGTGGTAATGGCGCCGTCGCTTCCTCTTGACAGCGGCACAAACTCATCAATCTCTTTGGAACCGATCACCACTCCCGCCGCATGCATGGAGCTGTGTCTGGGCAGTCCTTCCAGACGTTTTGACATGTCAATCAGCCGGGTAATGCTCTCATCATTTTCATAAAGGGTACGCAGTTCCCGGTTCATATTTAAGGCTTTGTCTATGGTGATTCCCAGTTCTGTGGGAATCTGCTTGGCAATGCTGTCCACAAAGGCATAGGGCATGTCCATCACTCTTCCCACGTCCCGGATCACGCCTCTTGCCGCCATGGTACCAAAGGTGACGATCTGCACCACCCGGTCCCTGCCATATTTTTGACTTACGTAATCAATGACCTCCTGCCTTCGTTCCACACAAAAGTCAATATCAATATCCGGCATAGTCACACGTTCTGGATTCAGAAAACGCTCAAAAATCAGATTGTAACGCAGAGGATCAATATTGGTAATTTTCAATGCATAAGACACTACCGAACCAGCCGCGCTTCCTCGTCCCGGTCCTACCGCAATCCCATTTTCCCTGGCAAACCGGATAAAATCCCACACGATCAGAAAATAATCCACATAGCCCATCTGCTGAATAATATCAAGTTCATATTGGAGCTGTTTTTTGATCTCTTCCAGAGAAATGGGCTGAGGGAGCCCTGGAATAGATACCATGCCCTGTTTCGCCGGATACCTGACTTCTAGTCCCTCATAACATAGTTTGTTCAAATACTCCCAGGAATTATACCCTTTCGGCACATCAAACCGAGGCAGTTTCGTCACTCCGAACTCAATCTCCACCTGGCATCTGTCTGCTATTCTCTGGGTATTTTCCACTGCCTCTAATGCATAGGGAAACAATGCCTTCATCTGTTCTTCTGACTTTACAAAAAATTGCCCGCCTTCATAGCGCATACGATTCTCATCGGATAATTTTTTCCCAGTCTGAATACACAGCAGAATATCATGGGAATCCACGTCCGTCTCATAAGTATAATGCACGTCATTGGTGACAGTGAGAGGTATCCCTGTCTCCTGGCTCAGCCGCAGAAGCTGCTGGTTCACATGTTTCTGTTCCGCCAGTCCATGATCCTGCAATTCCAGAAAATAATTCCCATGGCCAAAGGTCTTATCGTGCCACAGCGCAGCCTCTTTTGCCTGGTCATAAGCGCCTCTGGACAAAAGTTTCTGCACTTCTCCTGCCAGACAGGCGCTCAGCACAATAATCCCTTCGTGATAAGTCTCCAGCACTTCCCGGTCTACCCGCGGCCTGTAGTAATATCCTTCTGTAAACCCTCTGGAAACAATTTTCATCAGATTGGCATATCCCTGATGATTCTCTGCCAGCAAAACCAGATGAAAATAACGGTCCTCTCCTTCTACTTTTTCCCGATCAAACCGGGAACCAGGAGAAACGTAAACCTCACACCCTAAGATAGGCTTAATTCCTGCTTCATGGGCCGCCCGATAAAAATCAATCACCCCATACATCACGCCATGATCTGTGATGGCGGCCGCATTCATGCCCAGCTCTTTCACTCTGGCAACATATTCTTTTATCTTATTCGACCCGTCCAGGAGACTGTACTCCGTATGAACGTGCAGATGTACAAACGACATAATGGCATCCCTCTAAATGTACAGGGGATTGATAAAGGGAATCACCAGTTCCACTGGATTTCCCTCTGCATCCATGCCCCAATATCCACTGTAAATTCCGTCTCCCATACCGCTGGCAAACATGGCAAGTCTGTCAGAGGCGCCCGGCACCTGCCAAAGCAGAAAGTCGCCGCCCTCCCGCTGAACATCAGGATATTTCTGATAACTCTCTTGGAAGAACGCGGCAAAATAATCCACATATCGGTTTTTCCCCGGATGCTTTTTCTGCCAGTCCTGAATAAATCCATGGTAGGCTCCTGCAGTCTTTAAATCTGTAAAACACGCCATACCGGTATCTACGCCAAAAAATCCCCACACGCCTGACTTGCCCAGATCTTCTACGTTATTTCCCTTTGGCATTGCAATCTCATGACGAACTGCCCTCTGGCCGCTGATCTTTAATCTGGCCGCCGCAATCCGCAGCCCCGCTATCTCGGAGCGGCAGATGGCAAGTTCCACCGGATAGCTTCCCGGCGGGATCTGTTTCTCTAATGTAATCATATATTTGGTTCCCAGATATGCCAAAGGATCCGCCAGCACAATTTCCCCTGTTGGAAAATCTGCCTCTCCCAGCACAAACAGTTCCTGGTTCTCTTTCTCCCCAAATAATTCCTGAAAAAATTCTTCTGGATAACTCTCTTTATTTAAAAATTTCATATTTCTTTCAAAGGCGATCTGAAGAGGATTCTCCACCTTTTCCCGAAATTCTTCTCCCGTTCTCGTATCAATAAAATATTTTCCTGTCTCATCCGAGCAAAACTCCAGATCTGCTCCTGGCGGAAGGTAAAAGACATTTGCTGCCGCCGGCTCTATATTAGCCAGCACATTAAAATCCACCACAGCCATATTTTCCGGATTGTCTACATATTCCTGGGTATCGCAGTCTCCAAATGCAATCCATCCCTCTCCGCTTTCCTGGCGAAACAGCCACTTTAACTTAGAAGTCCCCTCCAGAATGGACTTGCTGACAATGGTTCCGCTGGTTTCCTTGATATATTGTTTGATTTCTTTTTGTTTCGTTCCCGATTGATGAGTCTTTGTCTGGCTAAAGGCTCCCTGATCTGCTCCATTCTGTTCTGTTTTTGCCCGGCCTGTCTCCGTCTGTCTCGCTGCCGCCTCTTTTTTCTTCTTATTAAATAATCCCATGCAATTGCTCCTTTGTATTCTCCTCTGAACTCTTGTCCGTTCGTAACTGAGCAATTTCTCACAGTTACATCAGTTCTTATATTTTACCTCGAATTCCAAAAAAGTGCAATGCAAAATCTATGACAGCTCAGCCTTTCCAGGAATCAAACACACATCATTTTTCATAAATGAAAGTTCCTTCCTGAAAAGGCTGAGCTGTTAACATACTTTTCCGCCTAAAATCACCTGCTGAACAGACAAATCTTTCTGAGACAATAACACACAGTCTCCATATTTTCCTGGCTCAATGCTGCCGCACATATCTTCTATCCCAATAGACTTTGCCGGATTATAGGAAGCGCAGCGGACTGCATCCTCCAACGGAATTCCCATTGCCACAGCCTTCCTCATACAGTCCGTCAGGTTGGTGGCAGATCCGGCAATGGTGCCGTCTTGCAGCGCTGCCAAATTTCCTTTTACAGTCACCGGAAGCCCTCCTAAGGTATAATCCCCATCTTCCATTCCAGTTGCCATCATACTATCGCTGATCAGAATAACCCTCTCTTTTCCAAAAACTTGAAAGGCTGTTCGGATGGCCGCAGGGGCAATGTGAATTCCATCACAGATCAATTCTATCATCACATGTTTTGCATCAAAGGCCGCTCCAAATATTCCTGGTTCCCTGTGGGTAAATCCCGGCATTGCGTTAAAAAAGTGGGTGACATGATCTGCTCCGAGAGAAAATGCCAGAAGGGCAGTCTCATAATCGCAGCAGGTATGCCCCAGGGAAATGTGAACTTTCCCCGCCAATTCTCTGATAAACCTTTCAGCGCCTTCCACCTCCGGCGCAATAGTAATCAGCCGCACTAATCCATGAGCCGCCTCCTGAAGACGCTGAAAGGTTTCCGTCTCCGGTTTCTGAATATAGGCGGGATTTTGAGCTCCTTTTTTTTCTTCGGCAATAAAGGGACCTTCCAGATGAATCCCCCATAATCTGGAACCAGAGGGTTTCTTTTCCTCCCTTTTTTTCTGATGCTCTGTATAAGCATAGGCATTTTCACAGATGGCAGACAATTTTTCTTCCGGCAAAGTCATGGAAGCGGGGCAAATGGATGTAATCCCATTGGCCAGCTCATAAGCTCCGATCTCTGCCAAGGCTTTTGGGGTTCCATCTGAAAAATCATGCCCGGCACATCCATGAAAATGAACATCCACAAGTCCTGGTATCAAATAAGCCCCGGTCCCGTCTATCACAATCTCATTGGGATCTTGTTTCAGCTCCTTTGACACTTCCACAAAATATCCATCTTTTATGGCAGCTTCTTTCTCTACAAATCCCTGTGTCAGGGTAAAAACCTGTGCATGTTTGATGATCATCTTTTCTCTCCTTCTATTTATGAATTACATCTGGTAATTGTGAAAGGGCCGCCTCGTCCGCAACAACTGTCACATCTGGGTGCATCTGCAGAATAGAGCCTGGAACCTGAGGTGTCACCGGACCAAAAAAAGCTTCCCGTACTGCCTGGGCTTTCCCCTCCCCATTGACTGCCACTAAAATCTTCTTAGCGTGCATAATGGTTCGAATCCCCATCGTATAGGCCTGAGTGGGAACTTCATCTACAGAACCAAAAAATCTAGCGTTGGCTTTTATGGTGCTGTCTGCCAGATTCACGCAATAAGTGTCTTTCTCAAAAGCAGCCCCAGGTTCGTTAAACCCAATATGTCCGTTCTTTCCAAGGCCCAAAAGCTGAAAATCAATTCCGCCTAAATCCTGAATTGCCTGCTCATGATTTTTGCAGGCCTTTTCTGCATCCATCTCTTCTCCATCCGGAACAAAAACTGCTTTCTCCCGGATATTTATATATTGAAATAGATTTTGTTTCATAAAATAATAATAACTCTGAGGGTCTGTATGTTTCAACCCCCGATATTCATCTAAATTTACTGTAGAAACTCTGGAAAAATCCAAGTCGCCTTTTTCATACCATTCCACCAGCTGTCTATAGATCCCAATTGGCGTAGATCCAGTTGCAAGTCCCAGCACGCAGTCTGGCTTCATAATCACCTGAGCCGAAATAATGTTTGCCGCTTTTCGACTCATATCCTGATAATTTTCTGCTTTGATAAGATTCATGACTTCTTCCCTTTCTGTCTGTTATTTTCCCAAAATCTTATTTCTGTATTCGTTGGCAGTAACCCCCTCCTGTTTTTTAAACACTCTGGAGAAATGGGCCAGATCCAAAAAACCCACTTGTTCTGAAATCTCTCCAATTCGAAGGGAGGGTTCCTGCAGCAATTCCTTTGCATGTTCGATCCGCACATGGTTCAAAAGATCTGAAAAGCTTTGACCTGTGTGGCGATTCAGCAGTTTACTCAGATGCCACTGGCTCACATAAGTTTTCTCCGCTACATCTGCCAATGTCAGTTTGCGCGTATAGTTTTCCTCTATATAAGAAAGAGCATTTTTCACAATAAAACTGCTGGAAGCATTTCCCGCATCCGTCTCCTTTTCATTTTCCTCTTCTTTGGCAGAATCCTCTTTATCTGTCTGCTCTTCTCCGGTGATTCCTTTCTTTTTCAGATTTTCACACATTTTCTCTATCGCTTCCTCTAACTCTCCCATGTCAGAAGGCTTCAAGAGAAACCGGGTAACCCCAAGCCGGATTGCCTCTTTCGCATATTCAAAGTCTCGATATCCTGTCAGGACACAGACTTCCAGATCTGGAAACTGAGAATGAATGGCGGCAATCATTGCCAGACCGTCCATCTCCGGCATACAGATATCCATAAAGACGATATCTGGTTTCTGTTCTTCAATGACCTTCTTGCCTTCCAATCCATTGTAGGCCGCTGCCACCACCTGGCAATTCCATTTTTCCCATGCAATACTGCGGGACAGCCCTTCCACAATAATCGGCTCGTCGTCCACAAGCATGACCTTGTACATGATCCGCCCTCCTATTCAAATTTCTACCTGGAAAAAGGACAAATATCCTTATACCACACAGATATCTGCCCCTTTCTCCAATCACATTCTTCTTTTATTATCCCTTTACTGCGCCTGCTGTCAAGCCTTTAATGATGTTTTTCTGAAGTAATATGTAAACGATCATAACCGGAATGACAATAATGGTCACAGAAGCCGCCATCAAACCGAAATCTGTTCCATATTGGGAACTAATCTCCTCTAACAAATTAGAAATCGGATATTTCATCGGATCACGGATCATAATTTTCTGCACAAACAGATCATTGTAAGACCATAGAAAACTGAAGATTGCCACAGTTGCAAGAGAGGGCCTGCAAAGGGGAACGACGATCTTTAGAAATACTTGAAATACATTTGCCCCTTCCATATAGGCCGCCTCTTCCATTTCCAATGGAATGCTCTGCATAAACCCAGTCATCACAATGGTGGCAAAGCTCAGATTTCCTGCAATCTGGGGCAGGATCACCGCGATATTCTTACTTAACAGGTTCCACTCTACCATCATCTTGTATACAGGAATGATTGTGGCAAATACCGGAAACATCAAACTTGCCACAATCAAGCTGCGCACAAACTGTTTTCCCCTGAATTGATATCTGGTCAGTCCAAAGGACATCAGAGAAGCCAAAATCATAACTCCCACTGTCACCGATCCAGAAATAGTAAAACTGTATCCATAGGCTTTCAGCACATTCAGCTTGCCAAAGGCATTCTCATAGTTCATCATAGTTGCCGGATTAGGCAGTGTAAAAGAAGATCTGAGCACATCTGCAGAGGGTTTAAAAGAATTTAATACCACCCACACAAAGGGAGATATGGTCAAAACCGCCCAAAAAATCAGGATCACATAGATAACAACAGTGCTGATCTTTACTTTTGATTTCTTCTTTCGAACTGCTGTCTGTATTACTGCTCCATCCATCTACGCCGCCCCCCCCTTTTTTTCAGCCAATTGGGCCGCCTTCTTCATAGCCCGTTCCCGTCTGCGTGTCTCTTTTCGATTTCTGCGTTCTTCCGGATCATCTGTCAAAAAACCGATTCCTCTGGATACTGCGATTCCCAGAAGCACAATCAGCACTGCAAGGGTGGAACCATAGTCGTAATTGTTCAGTCCAAATGCCTGCTGATACATATAGGTTCCCAAGAAATGCGTCACTCCCTGAGGCGCCCCGTTAGGCACCATAATCCAGGGAAGATCAAATACTTTCAAAGCTCCGGTCACCGCCAATGTAACGGAGGTAAAAAATACTGGTTTCATCATAGGCAGGGTAATATAAAACACCTGTTTGAAACGATTGCATCCGTCGATGGAAGCCGCCTCATAAACATCATCTGGAATGTCACTGAGCCCAGTCAAAAGAATGACGAAATAGAAACCAATGTAGCTCCACAGGGTGGGAATACACACCATGATAAACGCCAGTTCCGGGGAGAGCCAGTTCACTGGCTCTTTCCCGAAAAATTCCAAAATCTGATTCAGCATGCCTCCATTGTAATTGTAAAACAATTTAAACAACAGACCGATGGCTGTAGCGGAAATTACCACTGGAAAAAAGTATACGGTACGAAAGAACTGCTGCAATCTTTTCACCTGTGTCACCATAACCGCCAGCACAAATGCGATTCCCACTTCAAAGATCACGGTAAGCACCATCATTTTTACGGAATTGATCAGAGCTGTCCGCACATCTGGGTCCGTAAACATCCTTTTGTAATTATCTAATCCAATAAATTCCCAGTCCGTTCCCGGCATCTTCACAATAGCTGCCATATCATAGAAGCTGTTCTTAATATTTTCCAAAAAAGGTATGTAGAGAAATACCAGCATAAACAGCAGTCCTGGAACCAGGAAGATCAAGAGCGGCCATTTTTTCTTATATAACATTTTCCCCAGCCTTTCCTTCCTCAAAAATTCCTGTCACTTATTTTATCAATGACAATGTTTCGTTAATAGCGTCTTCCGCTGTCATAGCGCCGGTAGAAACTTTTACGATCTCAGATACCAGGGTCTTATATGCGTCTCCGATTCTTGCGTCGGTAGGCGCTAAGATTGCGCTTGCACTGCTGGTATAAGCTGCAATGGATTCTGCAAATGGTGTTGCATCCTCTGGTGCGGTTACCTCAACAGCCGCCTGAGAAACAGCTCCGGTAGATTCCCAATATCTCTGAACGCCTGCCTGAGAGGTGTGCGCCATCACAAATTTTACCGCTGCCTCCCGTTTCGCCGGGTCATCCCATGCTTTCTTTGTAATATAGAATCCAGAAGAAATTCCGCCGATCATAGAATTTTTCTCTGCTTTTTGATCCGGCACGCCTGGGAATGCAATCACTACGGTATTCTCTGTATCTTCAATATTTCCAGAATACCAGGAACCATCTAACTGCATAGCCGCTTTTTTATCCCGGAACAACTGTCCTACATAAGCATCGTCTACTGTGTCTGTATCTTCTGGAAATGCGCCCATATCCCTTAATGTTTTAAAGAGATCTAACCCTTTGACCCATCCCTCTGGTGCAGTCTCCGGAATAGAAACGTACTCTTCTTCTCCTGCAGAGTAGAGCATCAAGAACTCAATCCAGTAATGAGGTACATTGTTCAAAGAGCAGGCAATTGGTATAATTCCATTCTCTTTAAAAGTTGTGATTGCTTTCTCTAAAGAAGCCCAGTCCGTAGGAAGTTCCAGATCATACTGATCAAAGAGATCTTTGTTGCAGTACAGTCCTTCCCAATAACCGGTAGTGGGAACTGCTCTTGATACTCCGTCTGTATTCCTGGATGCTTCCAGAGCAGAATCCAGCGTATCTTTTGCATAGTCAGGATATTCTGCGCGAATCTCTTCCAAAGTTACCATTTTGTTTGTAGCAATAATGCTGTCTGCTGTTGCATCTGTAAAAAACTGAATGACGTCTGGTTCATTTCCAACGGAAAAATCTGCATTGACAGAAGCTTTCCACTCTTCATCTGAAGTCTGTGAGTTATCCTCGATGGTCACATTGCTGTTTTCCTTCATGAATTCTGCGTTGATAGCCTCGTAAGATTCTTTGTTAGGATCTGTTCCTCCAAACATAGATACGGTTTTTAAGGTCACCTTTTCATCCGCTTTTCCTTCTGTTTTTTTGCTGGAATCATTTCCGCATCCTGCCAGCATCGTCACTGTCATTGCCCCAACCAACAACATAGATAAAAGTTTTCTTTTCATAGTAATCCTCCTTTTTTGTTTACATGTGTTTGTAAAATGTCTGCGACATCTTTACTTTATAGTTGTATTATAGGGGCATTTTCTACAAAAAGCATTAGACCGAATTGACATTATTTGTTTTATCTTGCCATATTTCTTCCTGATTTTTTGTCTCTTTCCGTCTTTCTGACGATTCCTCTTCTTTTCGCCATGGAAGGGTAATCCTAGAAATGGTCTCGCAGCCTTCTTCCTGCAGAATGATCAGCCCATATTCCTCTCCGTAGACCAGGCGGATCCTCCGGTTTACATTCTGTATCCCGATGGAAGTATGTCTTCCCGGTTCCTGAGGAATCTGAGCCTCGTCCCCTTCCAGAATGGCCCGAATCTTCTTTTTATCCTTTTCTGTCATTTCTTTTCCGGTATTTCGAACTTCCAGATAAGCATTTTCCCTGTCGTGATATATTTTCAGCCGAATGGTTCCGTTGGCCAAAGCTTCCACTCCATGAACAATGGCGTTTTCCACAAGAGGCTGTAAGATCAAAGGCGGCACCATCAGAGATAACATCTTTTCATCAATATCGCGTTCGATCTCTAGTCTCTGTCCAAAGCGCATAGACATAATATAGAAATAAGCATTGACGCATTGTAATTCTTCTGACAAGTGGATCTCACGAACTTTTGCCCGATTCATGCGGTAATCCAGAACTGTCCCCAGAGCTTCGATCATTTTAGGTATCACAGTATCCCCGGACATCCTAGCCTGCCAGTTCATCATCTCCAAGGTGTTATTCAGAAAATGGGGGTTGATCTGAGCCTGCAGAGCCTGTATCTGGGCGTCTTTGCGGGCCAGTTTTTCATCATATACAGTCTCAAACAGATAACACACCTGGGCTGACATACTGTCAAAACTCTCTTTCATATATTGAAACTCCAGATTCGGCATCTCTCCGCCCTCCACGGTAATCCCCATCTCTCCGGCTTCCATTCGTCTAGACGCCTGCATCATCCGCTCAATGGGCAGTTGAATATGCAGTTTCAGAAAATAGATCACATAGCAGAACAAAGGAATAAAGAGAAGTATCATCACCGCTGCGATGGTATAAAATTCATACAGGCTGGAATACAAATCCCTTCTCTTTGCAAAAATCAGCACTCCCATATGATACCCTTCACACTGTTCCTGATAGAGATATCCATGATAATTCCTGTCTTCTCTTTGAATTGTCTTCTGTCTGCTGGTTCCATCGTACTCTAAAAGGAGCTGCTCTGCCAAAGACTGTCTGTCATCTTCCATTTCTCCCGATCTGAAATCTAAAATATGTTCTGAACTGCCGATACAGACCATCATATTTTCCCGTACTTCCTCTGTGACGTCCTGAAACACTTTGTACTTATTCAATTCCACCACCAAAGTTCCATACCGCACATAATCTACAGTTGTGTACAGATTCCGCACGATAAACATTCTCCCCTTTACCACACGCACATACGCATAAGAGGAATCCATTTCTATGATATCCATAATCTCCGGCTGAATCTCTTCCAGATAACTGTGATAGGAAATACCGGTTCTGGAAGAAAAGCACCCTGGTTCTAGATCTCCATAACAGTAGTAGGCATACATGTTAAACCGCTCGTCTAAATAAAATTTACCCTTCAAACTGGCGTTCACTTCCTGAAGATATCCGCTTTTGCCAGAGGTTCCCTCCTCAAAACTTTTCCAGGCCATTTCCCAGGTCTTCTCATAGGAAGGACGCTGGCAGAGGGTGATAGCGTCCCCGATTCGGATGGAGGCAAAGGACGCCGCATTGTTCAGCTCATCTTCCATCAACTTTTCTGTTTTCTCTACAATTCCCTGGCGATAAGATATTGTAATAAATGCAAAAAATACCGTAACTGGTACCACCCAGCACAGTATCGTAAAAAACAATATTTTTTTGTTCAGGGATTTGGGCCTTCCTTTCGGGCTTGCAGACCTGCGTTTCCATCTCATATCTTTCCACTTCCTCCTTAGAGTCTGACTCGACTCACTAAATCTCTATTTATAAGGGACTTAAACTTTTCTTGGGGCAGACCGCTGCAGGGGTATCATTTTTGCCCCGCTCTGTCCTGCCCCAAAGAACTTCCAGTTCGATTATGGTTCTCTCTCTAATCCTAAAAACTCTTCGTAAATCCCACATAATTTTTCTGCATCCGCCTGTTCTGGCATCTCACAGAAAATACGAAGTAAAGGCTCCGTTCCTGAAAAACGCGCGATCACCCAGCCGCCGCATTTCAGATATACTTTGCTTCCATCCAGATAAGAAATATGAGCAATCTCATAGGGGATTTCTGGAAGCCGTTTCTCCTGGATCAAAATTCGATGCAGGTTTTCCTTCTCCTGCTGAGTGAACTTATAGTCTCGCTCTTCCATATGGATCGCTCCGCATTCTTTTTGGATATCTTCCATAATACAGGAAAGTTTCTTTCCTGTCACTGCTATCATTTCAATCAAAAGAGCCGCCGCATAGATTCCGTCCTTTCCGTTAATATGGCCCTGTACCGTAAGACCGCCGGAGGATTCCCCTCCGATAATGGCTCCTGTCTCTTTCATTTTGGCTGAGATATGCTTAAATCCTACCGGAACCTCATAACAGCTTTCTCCAAATTTTTCCGCCACTTTATCCAGCATATGGGTGGTGGCAATGTTCCGCACCACCGGCCCCTTCCAGCCTTTAAATTTCACTAGATAATAGTAGAGCAGCACTAAAATATCATTGGGATGCAGGAAATTTCCCTTGTCATCAATCACACCGATCCGGTCGGCGTCTCCATCTGTGGCAATTCCAATATCAAACTTTTTTTCCACCACATAATTCTGCAGAGAATGGAGGGTTGCCGCTGAAGGAGCCGGAAGTTTTCCCCCAAAAAGAGTGTCGTGTCTGTCATGAATGGTGGCCATCTCACAACGGGCTGTCATCAAAATGGTTTTCAGAGAAGTCTCGCTGACTCCATACATAGGATCTAAGGCTACTTTCAATCCAGCTTCCCGGATCGCCTGCATGTTGACAGAGGAAATAATATTGTCCAAATATTCATTTAAAGGATAGATCTCTTCAATATACCCTTCTTCCTTTCCAGCTTCATATTCCACTGTCTTTACCTGCCCTGGGCCGATATCCTCAATATAAGCCTCAATATCTTTTGTCTGGGTCTCGTCTGCATCCCTGCCTCCCGCGGTAAATACCTTGATCCCATTGTAAATAGCTGGATTATGGCTGGCTGTGATCATCATTCCATAGGGAAATTCGTGCCGCATCACATAGAACATAATCAGCGGCGTAGGGGAAGACTTATTGATCAGATACACTTTGATCTGAGCCGCAGCAAAGACGACTGCCGCCCACTGCATCGCTTCTTTTGACAGAAATCTTCTGTCATATCCCATCACGATACCCTGTTCCGCCACGCCCTCGTTTTTCATTTTATTGACCATTCCCTGGGCCAAAAGCTGTATATTTTCTCTGGTAAATTCATCCCCAATGACAGCTCTCCATCCGCCTGTTCCAAATTTTATCATATTTTATCCTCCTATCCCCTGCCCATAACCACTGTTACCTGATGTTTGGTTCCCTTCTCCTGGGGCAGAATCTTTTCCACCGGCTTTCCATCCAGAAAAATCTCTTTCACACCCTTCATCCTTCCGTCAGGGTTGGTGACTGTGATGTGATACTCTGCCCCTCTCCATCTGCGTACCGCAGAAAATTCTTTCCATTCTGCCGGAATACAAGGATCCACCGCAAGTTCAGAAAATTGAGGCCGGATTCCCAGCATATAGCGGGTAGCAGAAAAGTAAGCCCAGCCTCCGCTGCCTGTCATAAAAGGATGACGGGCGCGTCCAAATCCCGTATGATCTCTTCCCATAATAAACTGACAATAAGAATATGGCTCTGATTCCCGAATCTCAATCTTGTCATTCTGATAATAAGGACAGAGGGCATTGTAAAATTTCATAGCCCGATCTCCCCGCCCCAGCACACATTCTGCAGCCCAGGCCCAGGGATTGGGATGAGAAAACACAGAACCATTTTCTTTCAATCCCGGATATACCCTTGTGACAAACCCAATCTCATCGTCTGGAACTGTGTAGGCCGGCGCATTCAGCATAATTCCATATGGTGTAAACAAATACTGATCCACACTGTCCATTGCCGTCCTGCCTTTTTGCTCATCTGCCGCACCGGAAAGCACTGCCCAGGCATTGGATTCTAAGTGGATCTTTCCTTCTGCATCCATGGAAGTTCCAATCCTTCTGCCGCTTTTTGTCACGCCCCGGATAAACCATTCTTCGTCCCACAATACTTCATTACAGACCTGGTGAACCTTTTTTTGCATTCTGGCATACTTCTCCACATCTTCCTCACGTTTCAAAAAAGCCGCCAGCTCTATAAAATGCCCCAAGGCCCAGTAATGGAGGAAAGATACCATAGCGCTCTCTCCGCCGCCCAGATTCAGACAGTCATTCCAGTCTGCCCGCAGCCCTTTACAGATTCCAGTGTTTCCCACCTGCTCCGCTGAAAAATCCAGAATACGCATCATATGTTCATAGACGGTTCCAGCTCCGCCATCTGCATAGGTGACCATTTCCTCTGTAAAAGAAGTTTCTCCCGTCTCCCGAATATATTCTACAATGGCAGGCACCAGCCAAAGGGCGTCGTCGGAACAGGCATCTTCTATTCCATGTATGATATCGGCAGAATGAACCGTCGGAATCACGGTAGGAGACTTGAAAGGTTTTTTCTTTTCCTTTTTTTCTTCGGGCTCAAACCATTCCGGCTGAAAAAGATGCAGTCCATATCCCTTCTGCGTCAATCCCCGCAGCAGTTCCACGATCCGCTGTCTGCATTTTTCCGGATTGGAATGAGGGATCGTCATGGCGTCCTGAGCTGTATCGCGATAGCCAAGTCCTGTTCTTCCGCCTACTTCCACAAAAGATGCAAAACGGGAAAACATGATATTCACCTCTGCCTGATAGAGGTTCCAGGTGTTGATCATAACGTTCATACCCTCATTCGGCGTTTGAATCTGAAGCCTCTGAAACTTGTCTTCCCAATAAGCGGCCAACTGCTCATACACTGCATCTACCACAGCAAATTCACTATATTTTTGACGAATCTTTTTTCCTTCTTCCCGGTTTCCTTCTCCCAGCATAAAAATCAGACGCACTTCTTCTCCTGGCGACAACACCAGATCTTTCTGCAGACTTCCGCAGTGATTATTCCCCAACTCCTGAGAACCGCTGCACTGTCCCCGTTCTACCCCAATGGGATTGTCCTCTGTGCGGTAAGCTCCCAAAAACTTATCTCTGAGACAATCGTATCCGTCTGGTTCAAAACTGCTGGTAAAATACTGATATCCAAATTCCTCATAAAACAAGTCATGCTCTATGATTCCGTCTTCATAAGAAGATCCCGCGCAGTAAAGGCTCATCTGATAATTCTGATTGTCGATCATCACATGATGAAAAGAAAATTCCAGATAAGAAAATACCGAAATTCTCCGTTCCCTGTCTGTGGTGTTTTTGATCTTCACATCCCACAGCTCCACCGGATCGTCCATAGGCACCGCCAGCCTCTGGCTGGCCTCGATTCCTTTATAATTACACTCATAGATAGAATAGCTCATTCCATGGCGGCAGGTATATTCCGCTGTATCCAAGGGCTTTCCCACCGGCTGCCAGGAAATGCTCCAGTAATCTCCGTCTTCTGCATCCCGCAGATATACATAATGTCCCGGACGGTCCATGGGAACGGCATTTCCCCGGAACCTGGTAACCCTGTGATATTCCGGCGACTGATAAAACATATAGCCTCCCGCTGTATGATTGACCACCACGCACAGATCCCGCACCCCTAGATAATTCGTCCAGGAAACCGGCAGATCCACCTGGTCAATCACATATTCTCTTTTTTTTCTGTCAAAATGTCCATACTGCATATGTAACCTTCTCCTTTTCTGGATTCTGCGCAACAGTTCAGCCTTTGGCTTCACCGTCACAATTCTGCTAATACATATTCCCCTGTATCTTTACCATCATTATAGACCACAAAACTGCAGAAAGATATTGTCAGGGATGGCATAATTTGTATTATATTGGTAACCCGGCTAAGTTGGAATTTTACAAATATCTTTCGATCTTAGAATCCCCTTGCCAAACGCACCTTTTGCTCCAACTTGATTTTTCCCAACTATCACCTTATAATAAAAACATTACAAAATCCACTTTTATAGAAAGGACTTTACATTTATGAAGGTATTAAAAAAAATCGGAAGCATTTTACTTTGCCTGCTTCCGTTTCTTCTGGCTTTTGTCATTCAAATCATTGTCTCTGTAGGAGGACTGATGATCAAATTGATCATCACCTCCTTACAGGACCCATCTGTTCTTCAAATGGATCATCTTTACAATTCTCTGCTGGGAATGATGGGAGACAGCAACTTTATTGCCGCTCTCTCCGCTCTCTACGCAATTATCGCAGCCCTGGTTATGGGATTTTGGTACTGGAAACGGTTCGTGCCAAAAAAACAGCCTCGTCGGGAAATTTCTTCTATCCTCAACCCTGCTATGGTTATAGGTCTGATATTCCTTGTAATCGGAACTCAGTACATCTCTGGCTATATCACGCTTATTGTCTCTGCCATCCATCCAGCCTGGTACGACACTTATGAATCTCTAATGAACGGAATTGGCTTTGACAACGTATCTCTGATTCTTGCCCTGTACTCCGTTCTAATCGCTCCCATTAGTGAAGAACTGATTTTCCGGGGCGTCACTTTAAAATATGCAAAAAAGGCCATGCCTTTTATGGCTGCAAATATATTTCAAGCTTTTTTGTTCGGCCTGTTTCACGCCAATATGATCCAGGGAGCTTATGCTTTTGTGGTGGGAATGTTCTGCGGTTATGTCTGCTTAAAAGGCGGCAGTATCTATCTGTCCATCCTCTTTCATATGCTGTTCAACCTCTGGGGAACTTTTTCTCCTGAATTCTTGTCCTACAGCGGCGACTCCATTCTCATCCATCTGGCCATCGCGGCAGGCGCAGCGCTCTTCGCGCTGTTTGGGATCTTTCTCTATGGAAGAGGAGTGGAAAACCGGGAACCTATGCCGGAGGCTTATCTGAGGGATGAATGATATTTTGTTTACATTTAAAACCTTTGAATAAAAGCATTTTGAAAAACATTTTTACATATGCTATAATGCCGATAAGCAAAAGAAATGAAAAGTCCACGTTGACGAAAGAAGAATCCCTAAACTGTATGGCAGTACCGTTTAGGGATTCTTCTTTCCTTTTATACTGGCAAAGCACCCAGTAGGTTCCTTCCTGTTGCCAGGCTTTGGTGAGTGACACAAAAACTATAATATATTATTTGGTGCTATTCTATCTTCTTATTCCACTTCTAAATAAATATCCCTGGAAGAACTTCCAATACCATATTTACAAGACTCAGAACTCTCTTCCTCTAACTGAAATACCACCTGTTTCTCTTCCCCGGCTTCCAGAAATACTTTTTCAAATCCCGCCAGTTCCTGGAACAATTCGTCTTCTCCATCACGCCGGTAGAGCTGCAGTACTTCTCCTCCATATCTGTTTCCCGTATTTTTGATCTTACAGCAGATTTGATTCTTTTCTCGATTCCAGGCAGGATCGCAGCATGAAAATGTAGTATAACTCAGTCCATATCCGAAACAGAATTCTGGTTCTACCTGGAACTTGTCATTATAACGATATCCCACATACCTGCCTTCTTTGTAGGCTACGCTTCTGCCTCCTGGATACTCTCCCAAAGCATGGGCGGAACAGTCTGTATGCGTCTTATAGAATGTTTCCGGCAGTTTTCCAGAAGGATTTATTTCTCCCAGCAGCACTTCTGCCAGAGCATTTCCTCCTTCCATTCCTGCATACCAGCACCAGACTAAGGATTTGGCCTGGGCAATCCAGCTTCCCATTTCCACCGGACTTCCGCCCATCATAACGATTGTCATATCCGGTCTCACTGCCAAAAGTTCCTGTATCAATAGATCCTGGCGATAAGGCAGTTTCATATCCGGCCGATCCTGATTCTCACAATCTAACTCATGGTTCAGGCCGCCCACGTAGATTACAGTCTCATATGTTTCTGCAAGACTGACTGCCTCTTTACGCAGGGCTTCCCGCTTTTGGGCAAGGGCCATGCTTTCCTTTTCTTCTGTTCCTGCAGCTCCTCCTTCTTCTAAGCTGGTTTCCTGCCAGTTTACACTGCCTTTTTCCTGCTTTTCCTCTCTGCAGTACCCTTTGACATACGTAATCTCTGTATTGCCTCCCAGATGTGTTTTCAGTCCCATCAAAGGCGTAATCTCATACAAAGCTTTAATCTCAGCGCTGCCGCCGCCATTGGAATGAACACAGTCTGCATTTTCCCCAATCACTAATACCCGTTTCAATGTTTCTTTCTTCAATGGCAGAATATTATCTTCATTTTTCAGAAGAACCATGGATTCCCTGGCCGCCTCAAGAGCCTTTTGTCTGTGTTCTGCTGTGTTGTAACTGCCCTTTTTGCGCTGGCCATCCAGCATATGCAACCGTATCATCAGATTCAGAATCCGCAAAACTTTTTCATCCAGAACTTTTTCACTGATCTCTCCAGACTGAATCTTCTCTTTCAATGGTTCTGCCAGAAAATACTGATCAAAATGATCCGTTACAGACATCTCAATGTCCAGCTGAGACTCTGCTCCTGCCTTCGTATCGTGCACCCCGCCCCAGTCGGAAATTACAACTCCATCATACCCCCATTCTTCTCTGAGAATTTTTCTCAGCAGAAAATCACTCTGACAGCAATGTTCTCCATAAAGCTGATTGTAGGCTCCCATAATAGAATAGGAACCGCCCTTTTCTATGGCCTCCTGGAAAGCCGGGAGGTAAATCTTGCGCAGAACTTGTTCCTCAATTTCCACATCTACGCTCATGCGCTGGACTTCCTGATTATTCACTGCAAAATGTTTTACGCAGGCCGCCACATCCCATTGCTGAATTCCCTGAATGCAGGAAGCCGCCATCTTTTTGGTCAGATAAGGATCTTCGCTGAAATATTCAAAATTTCTTCCGCACAGAGGAGTCCTTTTGATATTCACCCCCGGCGCAAGAATCACGTCTTTTCCCCGTCCTCTGGCTTCTTCTCCTAACACACTGCCCATCTCATGGGCAAGCCCAGGGTTCCAGGTGGAAGCAAGGGCGCTGTTGCAGGGCAGATATGTCACAAAATCATCATTTCCACCCATTGGCTTCCAGCAGTCCGGCTCAAATTCCTGACGGACTCCCATAGGCCCGTCTGACATAACTAACGGTGGAATTCCCAGCCGCTCTACCCCAGCGGTCCGAAAAAGCTCCGCCCCGTGAACCATTCCAATTTTTTCATCCAGCGTAAGCTGTTTTAGAATCTCTTCTGCATTTTTCTGCATGCTGCTTCCTCCTTTTTACAAATCACATCTCAAACTCCCTGGTAATATCCTTCAGCCAGCGGAAACTCTTATAGTGGCGGTACACCACAGGAATTTTCCAGAATTCATCCAGACACAGTATAAAATACACTGCCATAGGCGGCAGTTTCAGTACGAAGGCTGACAGATATCCCAAAGGCACGCTGATACACCACATTACAATAATATCACAGATCATTCCAAACCGGGAGTCCCCGCCTGCCCGGAATATACCGGCAATCAACAGGGTATTCATAGCCTGTCCCACCACATAATAAGCGCTGATCAGAAGCATAAAGTCCAGATAACCGCTGGCCCGCTGGGTCAAATGGAAAAATACAAAGACCAGAGGACGGATCAATAATAGAACAATCCCTGTCATAATTCCTACTGCCAGCGTTACATAACAAGATCTTTTGGCATCCCGCTTTACCTCTTCTATCTTTCCTTCACCAATCTCAATTCCTAAAAGTACCGAAGCTCCGGCTCCCAGTGCAAAACACAATATAGTGCACAGATTACGTACCGTAGCGGCCACAGAGCTGGCGGCCACCACATCTGCATTCATATGACCCATAATAGCGGAATACAAAGAAAATGCAACCGTCCAGGCACAATCGTTGATCAGCGCCGGAACTGCGTAGCGGAAAAAGTCTTGACGCAGCAATTTATGCCTGCCAAACATAATCTTAAGATCAATCTGAAAAACTTTTCCCCGAACTGCATCTACAAGACACAGCAGCAATTCTACTATGCGGGCAGTCACAGTTCCAATGGCTACACCCATAACTCCCAGCTTCGGCGCGCCGCCGATTCCAAAGATAAAAACTGCGTTTAACACAATATTCATCACAAGGGCTGTGGTACTGATTATCGTACTTAAAGGGGCACGTTCCATACTTCTCAAGGCACAGAGATATACCTGCGAAAAACTCATACATACATAAGAGACGCCAATGATCCTCAGATAGCCGGCGCCGATATAAATCAAAGTCTCATCATTGGTATAAATCCTCATTAAAGTCTCTGGAATGACCACTGCCCCCACAGCAAGCATCACAGTAATTATTGCCGCAATCTTAATGGCAATTCCCATAACAGCCTGAATGGAATTGGTGTCTTTCTTGCCCCAATACTGAGAGGCCATCATGGTAACGCCTGAAGAAATCCCAAAAAACACTCCTGACAACAGGAATTGAAATTGATTTGCCAAAGATACCGCCGATAACTCCGTCTGCCCCACATATCCTAACATAAATACATCCGCTGAATTTACTGCATTGGTAATAAAATTTTGAATTGTGATAGGAATCACCAATGCTGCCAGCGAATGATAAAATCTTCTATTCTCTGCTCTCATTTTATTTTCCTTTCGCCTTTGCGCTCAAACATTTTCACACACAGGTTACCTAACATATATCTCTTATCTGACTGGAAAAGAATCAAGACTTTCCTGTCAGATAAGCTTTTAACAGATCCAATGTGGCTCTCACTCCATCCACATGGCTTCTCTCGTATCCGTGGGAAGCATAGACCCCTGCTCCAATCAGCCCATGTCTGCAGTCATAGCCTGCTTTCAATGCAGCATCTGCGTCTGAGCCATAATGAGGATAGACGTCCAGTGCAAAATCTACCTTATGTTCTTTTGCCGCTTTTACCAGATCTTCCACCACAGAATAACTATAGGGGCCCACGCTGTCCTTGACACAGATGGATACCTGATGTTCCGTACAATCTAACCCTTCTCCCACACATCCCATATCTACAGAAAGAATCTCCGTCACTCCTTCTGGTACCGTTCCGCTGGCCCCATGTCCTACCTCTTCATACACGGTGATATGCTGATAAATTTTTCGCTGTGTGGTAATATGTTCTTCTTTTAAAAATTTTGCAAAGCCAAGCAAAATTCCCACGCTCAGCTTGTCATCCAGAAACCGGCTCTTAATATATCCTTTTTCCGTAATGACTGTACGGGGCTCAAAAGCCACAATATCCCCTGTCATAATTCCTAGTTTCTTCGTCTCCTCTGCAGAGCTTACTTTTTCATCCAGTACCACTTCCATGGTATCAAAGCTTCGCTTTTTCTCACTGTACTCACCGTTCACATGAACAGAAGCATTTTCTAGTTGGAAGGTGCCCTCATACACACCGTCAAATTTTGTGATCACCCGGCAGTTTTCTGCCTCTGTATTGCAAGGTTCCAATCCCCCCAAAGGAGACACTTTCAGCCTTCCATTGCTTTTAACCTCGCATACCATAGCTCCCAAGGTATCTGTATGAGCTTCCAGCAAAATTCCATTTTGTGAATCCTGACCGCCGATTTCCACCAGTACGCCGCCTTTTACCGTCTCCACAGGCTGATAGCCCAAAGACCTGTATTCTTCCATCAGATAATCCGCAGCCTTTTGGGTATATCCGGCAGGGCTGTCGATGGCCAAAAGTTTTTTTGTCTGTTCCAATATATATTCCATGATCTTTTCCATAATTTTTCCTATCCTTTCTCTGCTTTTAATCCCAGAAATGCACCCAGATTCCCTCGTTTCCCCTGGCTTGCCCGGTGGGAGAACAATAATTTATTATTACAGCAGGTACAAATCGTAGACGCCGCTAAATGCTCCTGTTTCACGCCTGCTTCCAGCAGAACAATTTCATTGGCTTTCCACAAATCTAATTGATATTTTCCATTTCCTTTATCTTCTAAAACAGCCTCAGACTGGCCGGAAAATTCCCGCTGGAATTCTGCCGCCACGTCTTGGCTGACTTCATAACATTTCTGGCAGATGGAGGGACCAATCGCGCAGAGCACCTCTTCCGGCCTTGTGTGAAATTCCCGCTCCATGGCCTCTAAGGTCACCTTTCCCATGCGTCCAACGGTTCCCCGCCAGCCAGAATGGGACAGCCCTATGGCCCGGTGGACGGGATCTACAAAATACAAAGGCACGCAGTCTGCATACAAGGTGGTCAGCACAAGACCCGGTTCATTAGTAATCAATCCATCTACATCAGAAAAATCCTGGTCCTTTGTTATGCCTTTTCCAGCATCCTCTTTCCCCACCCGTCTTACATTGGTGGTATGAGTCTGATGGGACAACACAAATTTTTTCCTGTCTGCTTTTAGAGCCTGGGCCACCCTGCAGAAATTTTCTTCCACATCTTCTCTTACATCTCCTCTGGAAAAACTCAGATTGAGACTCTCAAACATTCCTTTGCTGACGCCTCCCAGGCGTGTGGTGAAACAGTGGCTTACGATGCCGGTCTCCTCCAGCAGAGGATAATACAAATAAGGAAAAATCCTTCCCGCTGTCTCTGTCTGTCCAAGAAGCGGCATCTGCGCTTCACCGGAAATCTGAAATTCTATTTTCTGTTCCTGCATTTTTCCTCCTTCTATTCCCACTGCCTTATCTACTCCGAACGGAAAGACTTAGTTCCAGACTAAAAAAGCATTTTCCACATGGATCACTTCTGTTCCTAAAATCCCGATCACATCAAAACGACAAGGAGTATTCTCACCATATCCAAAGCGGAGACAGTAATACTTTGCCGTCTGAAAAATACGCCGTTGCTTGAAACCATCTACTGCCTCCAGCGGATGGCCGCCGCTGCTGTCCTTCCGGTATTTTACTTCCACAAATACTAGATAATCTCCCTGTCTTGCCACCAGGTCAATTTCACCCCATCGGCTGGTAAAATTTCTGTGCAGAATCTCATACCCCTTGTTCTGTAAAAATTCCGCCGCCTGGCCTTCCCAAAAACTGCCTGTCTTACGGTTCTTATTTCCTGTCTTCCCCAATGATTCCCCTTCTTCTTTCTTCTCTTCCAATCCGCCTGCTGCCTATCTGTGATCATTTCCCTATCCTTTTACACAGGATCTACTGCATTTTCTCTTTCTATCTCCTGCAGGCGTCTATCGAATCTTCTCCCGCATCCGCTCCATATCATCCACAAACACCAGAATCTCCGCCACCACTTCATACAGCTCTGGCGGAATCAAATCTCCAATCTCTAACTTAGACAAGGTCTTTGCCAGCTTGTCATCCCGGTAAAAGGGAATGTTGTCTTCCTTGGCTTTCTCAATAATCCGTTCCGCCACATGGCCCTTTCCTGTGGCCAGAATCTTAGGCGCAGTCTCCCCCGGCTGATACGCGATGGCCACAGCAGTCTTTTGTTTTTCTCCCGGTCCTGTCTCCATGGTTACCAGTTCTTTGGTATTTTTATATCTTGTTCCCGCCATAGATTTTGCTCCTTCAATTATGATCCGATCTTTCCTGCTATGCCTTCACATCGAAAGAATAGCGATGGAGTTTTCCTGCGTTTTCCGGTTTCTCCTGTTCGAAAAGTTCTTGTACTGTATTCTTCTGGGCTTTTCGGTTTTCTACCTTTACTTGGCATTGGTAGCCCTTTTCCTCTAAGCGTTTGATCAACTGATCTGTGAATTTTCCAATCAATTGATAAGACAAAGCGTCTGCCAGATAGAAATCTGTCTGTACTGTCTGACCATGCATTTTTACATAGATATCCGTAGAGCCCAGATGATCCAGATCTAAATGCAGAAGAGCGGAGAGATCTCCTTCCTTTTCCCGCAGATTCTTTTTATTGGTATATACATACAAGTCACTGTGGGCATTCTGCTGACGCAGTTTCAGCGGAAGCTGTACATAAGTGTACATTTGATTCAATTGATTCATAAACTCCAGATTTCCCTGCACTGACTGAGCTGTCTTTGCCAGCGCCGCTCCCTCTTTGCCTGTCTGAGACAAGACCTGCTGCAGTTCTGTCATCTGCCTGGTCAAGCGCTGGTATAATTCCTTGACGGCCCCCTCTTCTTTCAATTGTTCCGGCGTCAAAGTCCACTGCTCTGTCATGGCCTGTTTCATCAAATTTTTCCACTCTTTGGAAGAAAACAAGTCTTTCACTGCATTTCCATTCAAATTTTTACTGTTTTCTAATACCTGCATCATCTGCTGCAGCATTTCTCCAGCATTCATACTGGTATTCAACTGGCCATTGGGAAGTAATTGCTGATTTTCCGCCGCTCCAGAAAAATTCTGAAGCATCCTCACAAGATTTCCCTGCTGTTCTTTGGTCAAAACCTGATCTATAGGCTGTGAGATCTCCGCTGGAAGTTTCCCAACTTTTGCCAGACTTCCGCTGTCCTCTGCTTCTTGGACTGTTCCGTTTCCAGCCTCTGCCAGTGCAGATATCTCTCCTGGAATCTGTCCTCCTGCCTGACTGCCTTCCAGACTCCCGGCTCCTTCTGCTAAAATAGCCCCTGCTGTTCCTTCCTGAATTCCCTGTTGTATAGCTTCTGTGCCTGATACCTGTGCCTCTGAATTCTGAACTGTCACTTCCGGTACTGGCTGGCTCTCTGCCACAGGATTTATCACAGCCGGATTCTGCGCCTCACCTGACTGCCCTGCTTGGAAATCCTTTCCTGCCAAAACTGCTAAAATCTGCTGCTGCAGGCTCATCAGCTGTCCTGCCGGTGAATTCTGACCCAGACTTGCCAATCCTGTATTCTGGTTTCCTGGGTTCAAGGTAAAATTCTCAGTAAAAAGATTGTTCTGGCCCACTCCCTCTTTTCCGGTCAGCTGTTCCGAAAGGTTGGTAATCCCTTCCATCAACTCCTGCATTTCCGGGAGAATGGCCTGCTGCCCATTCTGATAGTTCTGAAATTGATTCAAAGAATTCTCTGTGATTACAAAGCCCAGTTTCTGCATCTGCACCAAGGTCTGCATATCTGCCTGGGGAAACCCTGATACTGCCCGCGCCATCTGCATCAGGCTGTTTTTATCAATGGGAAGCTGCTCCATCATCATCTGATTGACCATGGACAGATTTCTGGGATTCACTTTCAATCCTGCCGCTTCCAATGCTTTCAGCAAGGTTGGATTCTGAGCACTTTCCAACGTAACCGGGCGGATAGCAATCTGTTCCCCTGTATTCGCTTTCACCTCAAACAACATGGGCTGGCCTTTTTCTAAAGCCACACCTGCTTCCATTCTTGCTGAGATGGTTCTTCCGTCGCTTAATCCCAAGGTCACCTGGCCGTTTTTAATCTCCGTAACCATTCCCTCAAAGACTTTTCCAGGAACCAATTCCTGAGCCTGAGCTGTGGGGCGTACTGCTCCTGCCTCTTTTACATTCCCCATAGTCTGGGTGTTGGAGGCTGTATTGGTCTGATATTGATGAAGGCCTTCTACAAAGGACATATCTATCACTGCCTTTCTGCGTTTTTATCTTAATCTTCCATCCAAAAATTTTTAATAAAGGACTGACGATGAATCGGAGAGGGCCCGTGGGTGCGGATGGCCTCTATGTGTTCTTTCGTGCCGTATCCTTTATTCCGGTCAAATCCATACTCCGGCATCCTCTCATGATATTCCATCATCAGCCTGTCTCTTGTGACTTTTGCAATGATACTTGCCGCACCAATAGAAATACTCTTAGCGTCTCCATGAATAATGGGCACCTGGGGAATCTCCACCTGAGGGATCGTCACTGCATCATTTAATAATATATCGGGTACTACAGATAAATTTTGAATAGCCTGGCGCATGGCCTCGTAAGTCGCCTGGAGAATATTAATTTTGTCAATCCTTCCTGGACCTGCCATGCCGATTCCCACCGCCACCGCCTGTTCCATAATGATATCATAGAGTTCTTCCCTCTTTTTCTCACTGAGCTTTTTGGAATCATTGATATAGAGGATCTTACAATCCTTTGGTAAGATCACAGCTCCTGCCACCACTGGTCCTGCCAGAGGTCCTCTGCCTGCTTCGTCAATTCCGCAGAGACAGCCTGCCGCCCCGTACTCTCTCTCGTACTGTTTTAATTCCTCAATCCGCTTCTCTTCCGCTGCAAGACGGGCCAGGCGTTTCTCTGCCTGCTGCAGCAACTTTTGTACTCCTGCTCTCTCATCCTCTTCATATTTTAAAATAAAAGAAGGCAGCATCGTCTCCTCTGCTGCCTGTAGTTCTTCTCTGATCGCTTCGATCTTCTTTCGTTCTTTCACCTTGTTCTCCTGTCTACTGGTGTTTGATAAACCCAATTCTGTCAAAAGGAAAAATTCGCAGCCATGCTCTTCCCACGATATTTTTCCCCTTTATCAAACCTACGTTAGGGTCCCGGCTGTCTGAACTTGCATTTCTGTTATCGCCTAATACAAAATATTCATCTTCCCCCAATACAATGGGTTCTTCCGCCTGCCCTGGACTTAAGATCACTTCTCTTCCATAAGACTCTTCCAAAACTTCTCCGTCCACATAGATGTTGCCGTCTGTGTCGATCTGCAGGGTCTCTCCTGGCAGTCCGATAATCCGTTTGATATAGTAAGTATTTTTTTCATGTTGATAAGGAAATACAATAATATCAAACCGTTCTGGTTTGCGAAAACGATAACTGATCTTATCTACAATCAAATTATCTCCATCGCTTAGCGTATATTCCATGGAAGTTCCACTGACCTGTGTACGCTGCCCCACATAATGAATGACTAGATAGGTAACGAAAAAAACAATTGCAATATAAATGATAAAATTGATGGTCTCCTTTATCACTTCAGATTTTCCTGCTGCAGATTCTTTTTCTTCATTTTTTTCTCTTTTTCTATTCTTTTTACTCTCTATATTCCTGTCGTCTTCACTCTTATTCATATTCATACCATTCTCTCTTCTAACATCCTTCTGCTCTCTATTCTATCGCTGCTCCCCGGGAAATTCAAGGGTTATTTTTCCAAGACGCCCGCTTCGAAACTCATCCAGTACAAGAGCCGCCGCCTTGCTGTAATCCAGCTCATTCCCCTTTTTTACACAATTGCGGTTTTCCGCAATCTGTCTTAAGATCTCTGGCGCTTCCCCTTCCTCCGCCGCTGAATATCTTTCTGTCAAAATTCCTGAATAATTCTCTTTTAAAATCTGAATTAATTTCAGGGAAAGTTCATCTATATTCAAGATCTCATCTTTGATAGAACCAATCAGAGCAAGATATAACCCCACCTGCTGATCTTCAAACTTCGGCCACAAAATTCCCGGTGTGTCTAACAGTTCCACATTTTTATTTAATTTAATCCACTGCTTTCCTTTTGTGACGCCTGGCTTATTTCCAGTCTTAGCGCAGGCTTTTCCTGCATAAGTATTGATAAATGTGGATTTCCCCACATTGGGAATTCCCACCACCATAGCCCGTACCGGGCGATTCTTGATTCCTCTTTTTCGGTCCCGCTCTATCTTTTCCCGACAGGCTTCCATAATCACGTCATTGACTTTTTTCATGCCAGCCTTAGTCCTTGCGTCTAATTTCACCACAAAGTAACCTTGATTCTGAAAAAATTCTGTCCACTGCCTGGTCTGTTCTTCATTGGCAAGGTCCGCCTTATTCATCAAGATTAATCTGGCCTTCTGTTTTCCTAATTGATCAATATCTGGATTCCGGCTGCTTAAGGGAATTCTGGCGTCCACCAGTTCAATCACCAGATCAATCAATTTTATATCCTCCTGCATTTGACGTCTCGCCTTCGTCATATGTCCAGGATACCACTGAAAATGCATGGCTGCCTCCTTACTTCAATAACCCAAATCTGCTCCAGGGATAGACAATGCACCAGGCCTTCCCTACAATATATTCTTTTTTCACATTGCCAATGCTGGCGTACCGGCTGTCTTCGCTGTTGCTTCGGTTATCTCCCATCACAAAATATTCGTCTTCGCCGATCACGATCTCGTCTTCCGCCAGCAGTGCATTCTCTATGGCTTCCTCTGTCTCTTCGTTTTCCTCAAAAGCTTCCCCATTGACATAGATCACGCCATCTTTGACCTGTACCTTGTCTCCCGGCACAGCGATCACACGTTTGATATAATAATGAGATCTTCCATTTCCATTGGGCAGAAATACGATCACATCATTCTGCTTTGGACTGAATAATTTGTATACGAAGCGATTCACCAAAATTTTCTCTCCATTTTCCAGAGTCGGAGACATAGAAGGCCCCACTACAGAAATTTGAAATCCGAAAAACAATACCACCACCACCGCCGCCAGCATGGCCACGCAGATTTCCACCGCCCAGGTTATAATCTCTTTCAGAAGTCCAATATTTATTTTTTTCTTTCTCCGGTTAAAATTCAATCCAGATGTACGTCTTCTCATTTTTCCCTCTTATTGTTAAATATTGAAAAGGGACAACTACAATCGTATTTGTCCCTTCCCATTCTGTCTGAACTATTTCACTAATTCTTTTACTTTTGCTCTCTTTCCAACACGTCCACGCAGATAATTCAGTTTCGCACGTCTTACCTTACCATGACGAACCACCTCTATCTTCTCAACGTTTGGAGAATGCAATGGCCATGTCCGCTCAACACCAACGCCATTTGAGAACTTTCTTACCGTAAAAGTCTCTCGATTGCTTCCGCCCTGTCTCTTCAATACGATTCCTTCAAAAACCTGAATTCTCTCCCGGTTTCCCTCTTTGATTTTACCGTGTACCCTCACGGTGTCGCCTACGCGGAATTCATCCACCTGGGACTTCAACTGTTCCTGTTCTACACTTTTGATAATTTCTGTTATGTTCATCTTGTGACCTCCTGATTAAGTTAGATGTTCTTAATACTTTTCTGTAACAGAGGACCATCGTTTTCTTGTCTCACAGATTGATATTTTATCATAATTTTTTCAAAAATGCAAGGCATATTTTCCTTGACTTCACGAAAAATCATCGCCCATATCCTGCAGGGGCTTCATTGACAATCTTTGTCCCATACCATATACTTGAAAAAAAGGAGGTAGAGTCTATGCTTTACAACAGCAATGAAATGGAACAAAAGGGATTGCTTGCAACTGCCGCCAAAATGTGCGTTGCAGCCCGGACAGCTCCGAAAGCCAAGGGAGTAGATTACATACTCACCCTTGTTTTAACCGGCGAAGAAAAAGATCTTCTCGTTGAAAAAATGGAAACAATCAGCAAGAGGCTTGGAGAAGCACAGGGAGGCCCATGGTTTCACAGAGATGCCTCTAATGTTCAAAACAGCGACGCCCTGCTTTTAGTAGGCGCTAAGAAAAGTTTCCGAGGCGTCTCTCCATGTTCTCTCTGCGGTTTTGAAAACTGCGGCGCCTGCCAGAAAGCCGGCGGAGTCTGCGGACATCTGCTTTTAGATCTTGGAATCGCTTTATCCTCCGCTGCCGCTGCCGCCGCCCAGGATAAAGTTGACACCCGTATGATGTGGTCTGTGGGAAAAGCTGCAGAAGAAATGCATTATACGGAAGAAGACGCCTGCTGGGTTGGCATTCCCTTAAGCGTCTCTGGAAAAAATATTTTCTTTGACCGGAAATAATTTCTCAGATCAAATCCAGCGTCTTTTGTCACTGTTACTCCAGCCAGTCAATATCACAATATTCAGGCAGATCAAAGCTGCGGTATTTCCTGGCTGGAGTAAAAAGTTATTTCAGCATACTTTTTAGACAGGATTCAGGTGTCAAAGGCTGTCTTCCATCTTTTCCAGCTCTGCCGCCGCAATTTCACTGTTATTACTCTCAGCCTCTTCACCGCTGTCGGCTTCTCTGCCCTTGTCATTCTGCATATCTGTGGGCTTAGAAATCTCCATGCTCATTGTAGTTTCCATGCTTCCTATGTGCATAGTCATCACCAGCACCCTGGACCCGTCCGGCTTTACAATAATCTCTGTGTCCGTCCTGTTTTTATCCTCTGCGTGCATTCTCTGATAAATCTCTGCTGCGGAAACCTGCTGTAAAGCGATATCAGCTTTCTTTTTCTCTTGTTGATCTTTTGATAATGAATTTTCATATTCTTTATCTGGCTGATAACAGCTAACTCTTTTTCCATCCCTTTTGTTGTATTCCTTCGGCCAGTATCCAGTCATTCCCATTTCAGAAATTTTCATTTTCCATCCTCCAATCTAAGCCCTCTTCCACTCCCGCACCTTCTGACGCTGGGCTAGTTCCCTGTAAAACCGCTGATTCAAAAATACTGCCTTTACAATGATCTTAAATGACCTTCATTTACAGCAAGAATATTTTTCCCAGCTGGTTCTGCTGAATGGCCAGATCAATCCGTACAGCCGTATTTTTGATATTACAGCACAAGTATTCTAATATAGTTTCGTCATCTTGATAGAATTCTTTTACCAGTTTCTGAATAAAATATTTTTCTATCTCTTCTATTTCAGAAATGGACTTTCCTCCAAATACCTGAGATAGCTGCAGATACTCTTCTTCCCGAAACCCCAAATCATCCAGCGGTTTTTGGATCGCTATATGTCCCAGCATATTATTTAATATGATACCGCATATATTTTCCAGCATCATTTGATATTCTGGATCATATTTTTCCAAAACCATTCTGACATAGCCTTGATCAAACATCCCCAAAAACTCCTGTTCCATCTGTATGGCAGAGAGGTAGCGGCAGATTCCATCTGCTCCTTTCCAGGAACTACAGTCTGTGAGCAGAGGATAGTCCAAAGTTAGAATCCTATCCTGCGCGCAGAATTGAGCGTCATACCATTTTAAAAATTCAGGAATCCCTTTCTGAACCGTATCATAGAGGCACTGCACTCCAAAATCCTCAAAATCTAAGGAAAGGTCATTAAACATATCTCTGACATGTTCTGCCTTTTTCAATGCCTCCCTTTTCCCAATCTCATATTGTTCTCTGACAGAAACCTTTCCAAAAACCAGATGGTTTCCGGCTGAATTCTCATATTCTTCCAGACAGTATAAAACGGATTCCATCAATGTCTGAGCCCTTTCATAGGTGACAGAGGTACTCTCATACCCTGTGTATTTCTGTGCCAGTTCAGCTACAAGGGGAAGCAGTTCTTCCATTCTATTATCCATAGGCTCACCTCCAGCAAAGTTCTCTTAAGGTTTCCAGATACAGTTCTTTATCCCATCTTTTCACAAGATCAAATTGTTCAAATTCCCCCTGTCCCTTTGTCTTCTGATATCCCTTATATCCCGCTCTGACTGCCTGTGCAAAGATATCCAGGCAGGTTCCCTCTAGATAGTCCAGATCTCCGCAGCAAACTGTCTCAAATTGTTCCTGCATAAAATTCAATAATTCCTCATCTGTGATCTCATCCTGCATTTCATTTTTGTACATATAAAATATTTCCTGAAGCCGCCCCAGAACTTCCACATAATTATCCTGCGACAAAAAAGAAGAATCACAAAATGTATAGATAATCTGCGGCAGAATGCCCTGGCCTAACTCTACCCTCCGTTCCATTTTCAAAATATCATTTTTTCCCGCCAGCAAAAGCTCCATGTCTTGTTCTGACAATGTCAGTCCAAACTTTTCCGTATATTGATTTGTTTTCCTCACTTGTTCCAGCCAAACTTGACGATTCATCAACTCCAGCCAATTTTGTTCGCCCATACACATACCTCCTTAAGATATTCGCTGCCATTCACACTTGTGGACTATAATAGATCTGTAGTATAGGCGAAAACGCCGGCAGGTACAAGTCTTGAAAATTCCATTTTTTTATTATATAATAATGCTAGGAAGGTTTTCATAACTGGAATTTGTACGATTTTGTTATTTCACTTGCAGAACTGTCAAAAAGCTTTTCTTTCTGCTGTCCAGACTCACTTATGAAACCATTTTCCTAACACCAGATTCTCTTTTTCCACCACATAACCGCTTCCGCCCCTTTCTTTTACATCTTCTACCATACTGACCAGCAGAATGGGACGTTCCTCATTTCTCTCAGGAGTATAGACCACAAACCAGCCAAGTTCCGTGCCGGAATCATCATTTTGAGACGCCTTGATCTCTGCAGTTCCCGTTTTTCCTGCCAAAACCACCTCTTCCCGGCGCGCTCTATACCCGGTTCCATTGGGATCGCTTACCACCTTTTTTGTTCCCTCTAAAATCTGATCCGCAGTTTCTTTAGAAAATGCTCCCGGAATCCAGTAATCAACGCTTTTTTCCTCCGAATAGGTGAGATAGGGTTTGATCATATTTCCCTCATTACAAAAGGCTGAATAAATACATGCCATATGCAAAGGATTGATCAAGATCTGCCCTTGTCCATATCCGCTGTCTGCCAATTGTATCTCTGTTTCTATGAACTCTGTGTTTGAATATTGGGACTTGGTCATCAAAATCTCAAAAGGCAGCTCTTTCTGAAACCCAAGTTCTGACAAAGAGGACGACATCTTTTCTGCTCCAATCTTCAACGCTGCTTTTGCAAAATAGATATTGTCCGAATAAATCAGAGCATTTTCCAAAATAACAGGCCGATATGCATGAAGGGTCGTCACGTAATAAGACCCCCAGGACCCGTCCTTCTGCCAGCGCAGTCCCTCTTCCCCATAATCTTCTAAGGGGTCAACCGCTCCCGATTCCAGGCCGATGGCGGCGGTAACAGGCTTAAAGACGGAACCTGGGCACCAAGTCTGCCGGAAACGATTATACATGGGTTTCTTCTCATCTTCATTTAACGCTGCCCATTGCTCTTTGGAATATCCCATAATGAAATCATTGCTGTCATAAGAAGGCGTGCTGACCAGGGCAAGCACTTCTCCTGTATAGGGATTCATAGCCACAGAACAGCTTTTATCTTCCTGAAACTGCTCGTACAACGCAGTCTGAAGATCAGCGTCTATGGTCAGTCGAATATTCTGGCCATGTTGTACCGCCTGGTCTGCAAGCACCTTTTTTTCCCTTCCGGCAGAATCTGCAATATAGATCCTGCATCCGTTTCGGCCCCGCAGTTCTTTCTCAAACAGCCCTTCCGCTCCGCTTTTTCCTATCACACTGGCGGCAGTGTATCCTTCTCCTGGATGGGCTTCTAAGTCTTCTGCTGTCACATTCTGCACATACCCGGTCAAATGTGCCGCCGCCTTCCCAAGGGGGTATTCCCGCACCTGAGTATCCGCCAGCATCACTCCCGGAATCTCCAATAATTTCTCTTGGCGCTCCTTCTCTGCCAGCAGCTTTTCATCTGGCTCTAGTTCGACCCTTTCTACCCCGCTTTTTTCATAGACCATCAGCTCTGCCTCTTTTAGCTTGGGAATGGTCTGGATAGGGATAAAGGAATCCTCTTTTGCCCAGGAAACAGACAACTTCTTTTCTATGGCTTCTGGCTCCATTTCTAACAATACCGCCATCTGCCCCACCGCCTCTTCCCGGTTTTCCAATTTTCCCAGAACAACTCCCACAGAAGAAGCCGTGCCTTTTCCTGCAAGCACGCGTCCATTTCGATCCAAAATCTCCCCTCGTTCTGCCTGTATAGTGGAAACTTTTACCTTATCTGTGAATCCCAGTTCTGGAAAGATCATAGAATCATCCCATACCAATTCATATCCATTTTCCCCTTTCAGAAAAAACGCCTCATTTTCAAAACAGATCCTTCCTCCAATGGTGTCAAAAGAAGTCTGATAAGTAACCGTTTCTCTTTCCTTCTGATATGAGATAATCTCAGTTTCCAGATTCTTCACTTCCATTCCCTCATAAATGGCCCTGTTTCGCTTTATGAAATCTTCCTGGCTGATTCTGCCATATTCCTCAAGATTCAGCATTTGATACATTTCTTCATATTTCTGCTCTGGAATATAGTTCATATACTGGATTAAAAGCTCTTGCGGTTCCCTGGCCTCCTTTGTTTTCCCTGCTTCCTTCTGATCATGCTTTCCCATAAACATGGCTGTCACAGCCAAGGCAGCGATTCCCGCAATTGTCAAAACAGCAAGCCTTTTCATCCATAGAAACCTGTCCCTCCTCTTTTTTCTTTTGTTTCTGCTTTTTCTTTTCATCCTATCTTTCCTTTCTTTTCTTACCGCTTAATATTACATATGTAAGATTTTCATGTAAAAAAATTTGCGGAGAATTGTTCTCTATGCAATTTAATACTACATCTGTAAGATTTTAAAGTCAAGAAATTTTTGAACAAAATGGACAAGTCCCCATTTATTTTGTCCTTCTATAGGAAAGACACTTTCACGTTTTAGCGTGACAAGATCTTTCCTATAGAAAAAGATATGGCTTAAAAACTCCGCCTGTCTAACCCATCCTTAGTAATTCTCTGCATTTACCTCGAAGTAGCTCTGTGGATGCGCGCATACGGGGCACTCTTCTGGAGCCTTTGTTCCAACCACGATATGTCCGCAGTTGCGGCATTCCCATACTTTTACTTCGCTCTTTTCAAAGACTGCTGCAGTCTCCACATTTCTCAGCAGGGCACGATATCTCTCTTCATGGTGTTTCTCGATGGCTCCCACCATACGGAATTTTTCTGCCAGCTCTGGAAATCCTTCTGCCTCTGCAGTTTTCGCGAATCCCTCATACATATCGGTCCACTCGTAATTCTCCCCTTCTGCCGCAGCAGTCAGATTTTGGGAAGTATCTCCGATCCCTTTTAACTCTTTCAGCCACATTTTGGCATGTTCTTTTTCATTCTCTGCTGTTTTCAGAAACAGGGAAGAAATCTGCTCATATCCCTCCTTCTTTGCCACAGAGGCAAAATAAGTATATTTATTTCTTGCCTGAGATTCCCCTGCAAAAGCAGCCTCCAAGTTCTTCTCTGTCTGGGTGCCTACATATTTATGTTTTGCTTTTCCTCCCACTTCTTCAAAAGCGGAAACTGGCTGTTTACATACTGGGCAGACGAAATCATCCGGCAGTTTTTCTCCTTCATAAATATAACCACATACTTTACATTTCCATGTTCTCATTTTTTTCTCTCCTTTTCTATTTATTATTTTACTTTGATCCTCATAAAAGGTATGCAGCATTTTCTTGGCCATTTCACTCAAAGGCTTTCCATAGAATTCTTCGTAAACTTTTTTCACCTCTGGATTTTCATGGCTTTTTCGAAGCGTCATAGTTTCATCTTTTGCATAAAGACTTTCCATCCGGGCCTGTCTGACTGTATCTTTATCTTTGTTCATATCTTTGGGCTGGCCGCCTCCGCCAATACATCCTCCAGGACAGGTCATCACTTCCACAAAATGATATTTTTTCTTGCCCTCTTTGATCTGCCGAATTAACTCCCCTGCATTTTTTGTTCCATACACAATTGCCACATGGACGTCTATTTCATTGATCTTAAGAGTAGCTTCCCGGATACCTTCATACCCTCTCACCGGCATAAAATGAAACAGTGCATCCGGCGCACTTTCGCCTGTTATGTATTCGTAAGCGGTCCGCAGGGCAGCCTCCATAACTCCTCCTGTATTGCCGAAGATCACACCTGCACCGGAGGCTTCTCCCATCAGATTGTCATAATCGCTGTCTGGCAGTTCCAGAAAATCTATTTTTTCTTCTTTTGCCCATTTCGCCAATTCTCTGGTGGTAATCACCAGATCCATATCACGCATTTCTTCATCCTTATGATACTTCCCAGACGCATCCATCTCTGGTCTTCGTATCTCGTACTTTTTAGCGGTACAGGGAGTAAGGGCCACGTTTACGATTTTCTTTGGATCAATTCCCGCCTTTTTTGCAAAATATGTCTTGATCGTCGGCCCCTGCATTCCGATGGGACTTTTTGCAGAAGAAAGATGAGGAATCATCTCTGGATAATAGATCTCGCAGTAACGAATCCATGCGGGACAGCAGCTGGTAAACTGAGGCAGGGGCCCCGTCTGTTTCGTAATTCTCTCAATCAGCTCACTGGCCTCTTCCATAATTGTCAAATCAGCCGCAAAATTCGTATCCAGTACATAGTCGACGCCTAATTTTCGAAGCAGAGCCACCATCTTCCCCTGGACAAAACTTCCGTCCTCCATTCCAAATTCTTCCCCTAATGCGGCCCGCACAGAGGGCGAAGTACTTACAATCACCACTTTCTGCGGATCTGCAATGGCCTTCTGCAGATCCAGATACTCATACTTTTCTGTAATGCTGTCTGCCGGACAGACATTTGCGCACTGGCCGCAATTAATACAGACTGCTCTGCCTTCCGTCTCCTCAAAGGTATAAGTTCCATGTACTCCAATCTGATTGGTACAGACTTCTTTGCACATTCCGCATTTAATACATTTCTTTTCTTCTCTTGTGATACTTGGATTATCGGACTCAATGGGAACCCGGATATCCATGGATAAATGCTGCATGTTTTACCTCCTTATTTTTTTCCTTTACAGTCTGGACAGATATAAAATACTTTCAAATCATAACTTAAAATGCCCTCCTGCAATTGGTCTTCTAATTTCTGTGTAAAGTCCTCAAAGGTAATGTCCGCCAATCTTCCACACTTTTTGCATACCAGATGATCATGTTTTTGAATCCGGTCATAGCGATCCGGCTCTCCTTCCATACAGACCTTACGGATCATACTTTCATTGTACAGAGTATTCAGATTATTATAAACCGTAGCCAGAACCACTTTCGGCTCTTCTTTTTTCAACAGAAGAAAAATCTCCTCTGCAGTCAGATGATCCTGGGAATGATTGATCAGATTCAATATTTTTTCTGCATACTTTGTCATAATATCACCTCGGAACTTTTTAGAATTATTCTAATTCTAATATTAGCCTATAAAATCTCCTTTGTCAAGATAAAATTTTTTCAAGGAATTTTCACATTTCCAGAGCGGAATGTTATTGCATGATATGATACAGTTCGTCTGTTTTTCGTACATATTCGCTTCTGGCTGCCGAATACATCATGCCATTGTACAGCATAAGAAATTCCGCATCTTTTATTGGGACTGATATTCCGTCAATAATATTTTTATATATATAATAAGCTTTTTTTGCATCACCTGTCATTGCCGCTATTAAATTTTCTCCATTTTCCGAATGGTACGCGTTATATGCCGCTTTATACTCCGCGTATTCCTCGCTAGAGCTTTTTGCCATTCCCGAATTCTGCATGGCTTTTTTCTTTTCTATCAGTATGTCAAGTTTACCCCTGGCATACTCTTCTGCAATCTTTTCCATATCTTCATCTTTTTTAGAAGCTGTTGGGTCGGTCAGTTGTTTCAGACGAGACTCCACCATCGCAAAACTCTTAAATATCCCATATGGATCAACCACTGCGTTCCAGTTGACGATAAGCGGCTCGTTCATTGAATTTACCGCATTTTTGAATGATTTCACGTCCGATCCTGCCACCTCATATCTTACTTTATAATCGGAGAGTTCATCCATCCCATACACCCGCCCATAATCATAAAGCATCAGAATGTCATCCCTTAACTGCTCATATCTGCCATTGCTTTCCTGGGAATTTAACAACTGGCACATCTTTTGAGGGAGTCCCCTGATCTTTCCATTCTCATCCACTGAAATATCCTTCCAGGAATACTGTCCTCCCGTTGATTTTCGAAGAAAACTGGAAAGTTCCTTATAAGCATTAATCCGGTTAAATTCTTCTGTGGTATCATTTGACGCCTGCATATGGCAGTCCCAAAGTTCATCGGCAAACTGTTCTTCCAATATACCTGCGGCCTTTTGTTTTTCTTCCTCTGATAAATCCCCGGTAATAATTATCTCCCCATAAATATCCATTTCTATGGTAAACTCTTTCCCCTGTACATGAATCCCTGCATTTCTTAGCGCCTCCTCTATTTTCGGAAACAACATGTTCCGTATTCTGCCCTGAGCCGACGCCCGCTCATAATCATGCAGGTTCGCAAAAATTTTCAAATATGCTTCCTCCTGACTGTCCATCCGTTCACCAGATGCTTTTTTCTCCAGCAGTTCTTCCACGTTTTTCGCGCCCGTATAGCGTTCATCTTCCGGCAAAGAATCATATTGCTCCCTATGCAGCCTTTCAATTTCATCCGTGTATTCTTGTCTTTCATCTGTCTTCTCCTGTTTCTGATACCGTTCTTCCGTAATGCGGATGCGGTAAGGCGCCTCTGTATTCACATTTCCATCTCCGCGATTTTCCACCTTAATGGTATAACGGCCTGATTCATTCCAATCCGGCAGAGTAAGTTCCCTGCCTCCATGGCCATTATCCTTCCCTATCCCTACCTGATTTCCCTGCATATCATAAACAATCAGGTCATAATTACAGCCCTCCGGAATATTTTCCAGACGGATCGTGACTTCCGTTTCTAAGCCCATCTTTTCATAAAAATTCTTCTGGAAATAGGAAAAGGAATAGCAGTCTGCATCTTCATTTGTATCCAGTTTCCCTTCCAGGTAACTGTCACTGTTCTGCAACAATATACCTAAATCATAGGTACTGTAGTAGTGGTCTACCCTGTCATCATATTTTGTTTTCTGACGGTAGCTGTCATTTTTATTTTCCCTGTTGTTTTCTACCAAAACAGTCTGCTCATTCAGTTCTTTCATGGGAGAGGCAAAGCAGCCTTTTCCATAATAAGAGCCATTTATCAAGGTACTGTTGATATCATGCGTATAGTTCATTTTTTAAGTCCTCCATTTCTACAAGAACAAAGCAAGCAAGTCCGCAGGATTCTCCGCCTGCGGCGGGCCGCTCTTGCGGTTCATTTCCTTTCCGCCGCAGTGCGATCATTTTATTTTCTCTTATAGGAAAGATACTTTCACACATTAGCGTGACAAGTTCTTTCCTATAAGAAAAAAATAGCGCTTTTCTATACATGACTTCCATCCTTAGAAAAAGCGCTATCCTTAGCTCAATATTTCATTCTGTTTTATGTATCGGAATAATCACAAAAAAATTAACTGTCAGACTCTGTAACTTGCTTTCGTTCGTTTAACCGACTATAATTAAGAAAGAATCCTGCCTTGCAGGATTCTCCGCCTGCGGCGGGCCGCTTCGGCGGCTCATTTCTTTCCCGCCGCAGTGCGATAATTATTTTATCTTATAGGAAATCCGAAGGAAT